>JBDONU010000019.1:0-3206 GCA_039831175.1 Nautiliaceae bacterium | reverse complement strand
AAATAGGAGAAATGGCTAATTTTTTGTTATGCATATTTTTGAGCCCTTGACTTCTACCAAAAGCATACCACTTAGCACCTCTTAAATCTCTTTTTAATAGCTCTTCTTTGTTAGATAAAAGGTAATTATAAGCAAAAGGATAAATTTCTTTCAATTCTTTCTCATTGATTAATTTATTCTCTTTATAAGGAAAAAGAATATATTCCATATCTTCTTCATTTTTGTAAGTGGAAACTTTTATTATCTTTTTTAAAATATCTTTCTCAATCCAGTTTCCATTAAAAAAGGCTAAATTTTCTTTCTCTTTTGTTATTTTTCCAATATATATTTTATCTCTTAAAGTAGCAAATCCGTATTGAACTTCAAAAAAGTCTGAAATTTTATATTTGCTGTTTTTAATAACTTCTAAAAACTTCATATCATCCTCGTTGCTGAATGACCAATTCTTTTTATCTAATTTATCAAATTTAATTTCGTTTATTTTAGTTATTTTTTCATTTATAAGCTCTTTATATTCAAAAAATTCTTTTTCTTTGAAATCAATAATTGTTATTGCACTATAAGTAGAAAATTTCTTAAAAAGTTTATTTGATTTAAAATCAATTAAGACTTTAATCAATCTATTATTTTTTAAGAATTGGCGAAATTCATTATAAGATGAATTTTTTAAAAAACTGTTTGGAGTAATATAACCCAAAACTCCGTTTTCTTTTAACATTTCAATTCCAATTTCAAAAAAAGCAATATAAATATCCATTACTCCCGTTGTGAATTTGAATTCTTTTTTTAAAAATTCTCTTGTTTTTAGGTCTAAATTATGAACCCTTATATAAGGAGGGTTGCCTACTACATAGTCAAATTCTTTTTTAAAGTCTTTATACTTTTTTAAAGCATCTTCATTATATATATTCCAATTAATTTCACTTATACCAAACTTGTTTACTAAAGTATTCAAATTACAAATACATTCTTCATAAGTTTCTTTGTCTAATTCAATTCCATAAATGTTTTTTTCTAAGATTTTTTTTATTTCACCGTTATTTTTGTTTGATTTTTTAGCTTCTTTTATAAAGTGTTCTGCTATTACTTTCAAAAAAGCACCATCACCACATGCCGGGTCTATAATTTTTTTATCTAAAATAAAATCATCATAAAACCCAGTTTCTTTCAAGATGGTAGTTACAATCCATTCATCTGTAAAAACCTGTCCAAGTTTTTTTGATTTCAAATATGCCCCTTAAATTGCAAATAAGATATAAGCCTTTTAAAAAAAGAGCTATGATCGTTTAATATAACATTGTTTTTAAAGATATTTGAATCAAATTTATCACTATATTTTAATTTATTCTCCATAATAGCCTTTAACATTTTTTTGTTAAATTCCTCTTTATTACTTGTTTTAAACACATCTTCTGGCAAAGAAATAATAGTTAACAATGTAAGAATTGGGGTATGATAAAATAAATTTATATCGTCTTCTGATAGTTTTATATATTTTTTTAAATGAGTATCTTGTGACAAAACCTCAATTCTTTTAATTCTCCCGTTATTATCAAAATAAGGAACTTTATCAAACAGAATAAAAATCTGAAAATAAGGAATATCTGTACTTCTTATATTTGCAGTCTCACCTAACATATTCTCAAAATAGTTATTAGCGTTTTGAGAGTAATTATTCATTACAAATTTAACTCCAATTGCTCCTACTACTTTATCATCTCTTATAGAAATATCTACCCTTTTATCATAATATCTACCTTTTACCACATCTTCAACTGAACTATCAAGAGTTAAAGAGACTAAATCAAGTTTAATACCCTCTTTTATAAACTCTTCTTGCAACAAATCCTTTATTCCACCATGTAATACTTTTAGTTTTTTATTGCTCCTTGAAGAAGTATTAATAAAAACTTTTATTGATTCTTTTATTATCTCTAAAAACTTATCCATCAAACCTCCTTAAACTCTCTCTCATCAACATAAAAAAGTTTTCCCCTTGCTTTTTTACCGGTAATCTTTTCAACTGCCTCTATATATCCTCTAACCTGCTTAATATAAGCCCTCTCATCATTTGGGCGGGTTGATTTATAATCAATAATAACTATCTCTTCTCCTTCAACTAGTAAATCAATTCTACCAACATTCCCCTTAAAAATAAAAGGCACCTCTTTTTTGCCATTTGGAATAAGTGGTTTTGCTTTTTCTACTTTCTCTTTTACTTCATCAATATCGCAAAAATCCCCATACCTGTTTCTAACCGCCTCAATATCTCCACATTCAAAAGCGTAGTGAATTGCATTTCCAAGATAGATTGCCTCAAAATCGTTTGGCTTATACTCCTCTTCTTTTACCCTAAGCTCTTGGTGTCCATAGTTTCTCAAATTAACTTCAACTCTTTTTACCTCTTCTTTTTTCTCATCTTCACTTGGAATAACTTCTCCTATTTTCACTCTACTAAGCTTAGTTACAAAAGCCGATTTACTCTTACCTTCTTTTGTAACTTCTTCCCTTTTTAAGATAATAAGAGAATTTTTTGCGCGTGTAAAAGCCACATACTCCATATTTCTTGAATCTTCAAGTTCAAGAAGTTCCTCTTTTTTTAAAATCTCTTCATACTCTTTATCTACAAGCTCCCTATTTGAAAAGACAAGCTTTATATCCTTTAATTTAAGCCCATCATAAGAATAGATAATATTTTTTCCACCTTTTTTATCACTCAAAGAATCAAGCACAATTACATTGTTAAATTCAAGCCCTTTACTTTTATGAATAGTCATAACAACTATTCCATCAAACTCCTTTAAAGGAAGTTCTTCTTCATAAGAATCAATATTTTCTACAAAATCAATTAAAGTATCATACTCTTTTGAATGATATAAAAGCTTTAAACTCGCTTCATCTATTAACCCAAACCTATCCATTATCTCTTTTATCATCTTAACCGGTCTATCAATCTCTATATCAACACTAACCTCCCCCCACTTTTTGCCAATTAAAGAGAGAAAGTTTAAAAATTCTATCTTTAAAGAGTTATCGTTTAAATATCTCATTAAAGATATTATCGCTTTTGAGCTTTTTTGAGAAATAACCTTAGCACTTTTTGCCGTTACTACTTTTTTGCCTTTTTGATGCAAAAACTCGCCAATTTCTAAAATATCGTCATTTTTATAAACCAAAATTGCTATGTCTTTATCTTTTACCCCGTT
>JBDONU010000124.1:0-11248 GCA_039831175.1 Nautiliaceae bacterium | reverse complement strand
CACTAAAAGGGTTTGGGATTAATATTAAAAAGTTAGTGGAGATTTAACTCCACTACTTGCAATATCCCTCAGCTTTTGCTAAGTCAATAATTTCAGTTAAATGAATAGCCCTCTCGCCAGCTGGGTCTTTTTCTGGTGAGATGCACTTCCCACATCCCTTGCCAGCACCAGTAATTTCTATTATTTTTTCTACATCACAAACTCCATCTTTAATTAATTTCATAATATCACCAAAATTTACATCACTACAATAACAAACCACATATAAATCATCAATTGAAGCTAAATCAGAAAAGCTCATTTCCTATCCTTTTTTACAAATTATACCCAAAATTTGATAAAATTTGAATAAAAAAGGTTAAGTTTGAGAGCAATAATTTTGCATAATATGGGAGGAGCAAGAAGCCAAGAGGAGTTAAGGGAGTTTTTGTTTAATATGTTTCAAGACAAGAGAATAATCTCATCCCCAATCCGCTATATCTTGGCTCCTATTATTTCAAGTCTAAGATATAAAAAAGTTTGGAAAAACTATGAAAAAATAGGTGGAAGTAGAATATACGAACTAACAGAAAAACTTGCTAAAAAGATGCAAGAGTTTACAGATGAGAAGGTAATTTATGCAATGCGTTATACAAAGCCAAAGCTAAAAGATATTATTTATGAGTTTGATGAAGTTACGATTTTGCCACTTTACCCCCACTACTCATTTACAACCTATGAAAGTGTGCTTGATGACTTAAAATCTACCAACTACAAAGGTAAAGTCAATATCGTAAAACCATTTTATAAAGACAAAAGATTTAATCAAATAATCGCAAACAAAATCTTAAAAAACACAGATAATCCAAGTAAATACCATTTAATCTTCTCAGCTCACGGAATCCCGAAAAAGTTAGTCAAAAAGGGGGATAAATATTATGAGCAAGTAAAAGAGCATACAAAACTCTTAAAGTCTCTCTTGCCCCAATTTAAATCCATCTCCCTTGCCTTTCAGTCAAGATTTGGAATGGGTGAATGGCTAAAACCATACCTTGATGAAGAACTTAAAAAATATAAAAATGAAAATGTATTAATTTATCCCCTCTCTTTTATGATTGATAACTCAGAAACCGATTTAGAGTTAAAAGTAGAGTATAAAGAGATTGCAAAAGAGATTGGGATAAAAGAGTTTAGAGTAGTTGATGCACCAAATGATGATGAAGAAATTGCAAAATTTTTAGTGGAGTTAGCAAATGAGAGCCGTAATTCAAAGAGTTAAACATTCAAACGTAAAAGTAGAGGGTAAGATAATTAACAAAATAGAAACTGGACTTAATGTATTAATTGGATTTGAAAAAGAGGACACAGATGAAAAAATAGAAAAAATGGCAAAAAAAATTGCTAATATGAGACTATTTGGAAATAAATTTGAAAAAAGTATAGTTGATATAAAAGGAGAAATTTTACTTATACCAAATTTTACACTTCCAGCAATCACCAAAAAAGGAACCCGCCCAAATTTCCAAAACTCTATGGAGCCTTTGAGGGCAAAAGAGTTTTATGATAAAATGTTAATTACCTTAAATAAATACATTCCAACAAAAGGGGGAATCTTCCAAGCTCATATGGAAGTTGAAATTATTAACGATGGACCAGTAACAATAATCTTGGAGGTGTAAGATGATAAAAAAAAGTGCAATTTTAATTATCGGAGTTTTGGCGTTTGGATTTAACATTAAAGAGTTTGTAACCTGTAAAAATGTAAAAAATTTAACTCCAATCAATCCTACTACTGAATTTAACATAAAAGATAAAAGAGCTTACGCATTTGCATATTTAACCGATATTAAAGAGAATAAAAAGATAGATTTTGTGTGGGAGAAAAAAGTAAAAGATAAATGGAAAATCTACTCAGATGTAAAACTTCAAATAAAAAAAGGCAAAAGATGGAGGACTTATTCATCTATTAGAATAGATAAACCTTACTTTAAAGGAGAGTGGAGAGTTAGTCTTTATGATAAAAACCTCTCCTTAAAAACGATAAACTTCAAGATAAAATAGCTATCTTTTTGCATACTTTCTCTCATAATCAAACCTACATTTCAAAAAAGCATCAGTTATCTCAGCTCCTTTGATGCTTTTGCAATTGCTAAACATCACAGAGTGAATAACTTTTTCACCAATATTAAAAGCTTTTGCGACAAAAAAACAACCTTTATTACTCCTCATATAATCTTTTAAATCAACAATAGAATCGATTTTTATAGGAGGCTTTAAACATTTAAGAGAAGAACCTTCTTTTACAGCAAAAATGTGAAATTGTGCAAAACTAAATGTAGCTACTAAAAATAACACCACCTTTTTCATAGCTTTCTCCTTAAAAAGAAGTAACAGCTAGCTATATTATACAAAAAAAGAAGAAAAAAGGAGAAGATTATTCAACTTCTGCATCAATTACGTCGTCATCTCCTCCTTTATTTTGTTGTCCGCTTTGTTGAGCTCCACTTTGAGCTGAACCTTGTGCCATGTTTTGAGCTACTTTTTGAAGCTCAGCTTCAATTTGAGATTTTATTTCTTCAATTTTAGCTTTATCTTCGCTTTGTTCTTCAATTAATTTTTTAGCTTCTGCAATTTTATCTTCAAGCGCTTTTGTATCAGCGGTAATTTTATCTTTATTTTCTTTTAAAAATTTTTCAGCCTGATATGCTACAGCATCAAGCTCGTTTCTTGCTTTAATAGCCTCAATTCTTGCTTTTTCTCTTCTGTTTGCTTCTTCAGCTTCTTTAATCATTCTCTCAATCTCTTCTTCGCTTAGCGTTGAGCTTCCAGTAATTGTAATTTTTTGCTCTTTTCCAGTATCTTTATCTTTTGCACTTACATGTAAAATTCCGTTTGCGTCAATATCAAATGTTACTTCAATTTGAGGCACTCCTCTTGGTGCTGGTCTAATTCCTTCAAGGTTAAATTGACCAAGTGATTTATTATCTTTTGCAAGCTCAGCTTCACCTTGTAACACATGAATTGTAACTGCTGTTTGATTATCCTCAGCCGTACTAAAAATTTGTGATTTTCTTACTGGAATTGTTGTACCTTTTGGAATAATTTTTGTCATTACTCCACCAAGTGTTTCAATTCCAAGGCTAAGTGGTGTTACATCAAGCAATAATACATCTTTTACATCACCTTTAATTACCCCTGCTTGAATTGCCGCACCAAGTGCAACCACTTCATCTGGATTAACTGATTTATTTAGTTTTTTACCGTTAAAGTAATCACTTACTAATTTTTGAACTTTTGGAATTCTTGTACTTCCACCAACCATTACAATTTCATCAATATCATCTTTGCTAAGTCCTGCATCTTTAAGTGCAGTATCAATATGAGTTAATGTTTCTTGAAGCAAATCATCAATCATAGCTTCAAATTTAGCTCTTGTTAATTTTTTAACAAGGTGTTTTGGTCCGCTTGCGTCAGCTGTAATAAATGGCAAGTTAATTTCTGTCTCTTCTTTTGTTGATAATTCTTTTTTAGCTTGCTCAGCTGCATCTTTAAGTCTTTGTAAAGCCATTTTATCATTACTTAAATCAATTCCAGTTTCAGCTTTAAATTCGTCAATTAACCATTGAACTATTCTATTATCAAAATCATCTCCACCTAAAAATGCGTTACCATCAGTTGCAAGCACTTGAAATGTTCCATCACCAATTTCAAGAACAGTTACGTCAAATGTACCACCACCAAGGTCATATACAAGTACTTTTTCTTCACCTTTTTTGTCAAGTCCGTACGCTAATGCCGCTGCTGTTGGTTCGTTGATAATTCTTAATACATTTAATCCTGCAATTTTACCAGCTTCTTGAGTAGCTTTTCTTTGAGCGTCGTTAAAGTATGCTGGAACTGTAATAACAGCTTCAGTTACTTCTTCACCAAAAAATTCTTCCGCATCATTTTTTAATTTTTGTAAGATTTTTGCACTAATCTCTTGTGGAGTATAAACTTTTCCGTCCACCTCAACAGCACATGCCCCATTTTTATCAACAATTTTATATTGAACGTGTTTTTTAGCTTCTTGAGCTTTTGGCTCATTACACATCATACCCATAATTCTTTTTACAGAATAAATTGTTCTTTCAGGGTTTGTGATTGCTTGTCTTTTAGCAGGTTCACCTACTAAAACACCTTTATCTGTAAACGCTACTACACTAGGAGTAGTATTTTTACCTTCTTTATTTGGAATAATTTTTGCATCTTTTCCATCATAGTAAGCCATTGCACTGTTTGTTGTACCTAAGTCAATTCCTATTACTCTTCCCATATTTCCCTCCTTAAAATTATTTTTTATTTATTGTAACCATAGATGGTCTAATTAATTTTCCTTTTAGAGTGTATCCTTTTTGATACACATCCACAATGTCACCCTCTTCATGCTCATCTGAGCTTACGTGTTGAACTGCTTGATGAAATTCAGGGTTAAATTCTTCATGTTCAACCGGCTCAATGCCGTGATTTTTAAAAGTATCAAGCATTTTTTTAAGGGTAAGCTCTACCCCTTCAAGCAATTTATCAAATGCTTCTTCTTTTTTTTCAATATTTTTAGCGTGAGCTATTGCTAGCTCTAAGCTATCCACAACCGGAAGCAAATCTTTTGCAAATTTCTCATACGCATAATCAACCATTGCATCGGCTTCTTTTTTAAGAATTTTTTTATCATTTTCACATCTTGCATAAGCTCTTAAACACTCATCAAGCTTATTTTTAAGCTCTTCATTTTGTTTAAGAAGCTCTTCTACACTAACTTCTACTTCTTTAGATTCCTCATTAGTAGAAGTTTGAGTAGCTTCGTTAGAGGCTTTTACTTCCTCTTTTTGCTTTTTCTTTTTTTTCATATCCCCTCCTTAAAAGGACATCTATTAAATAGATTAACACATTGAAATTATATCCTCTTAATTCAAAAAAGTCAAGAAAATTTATAAGAAAATTTAAAAAAGTTTAGTTAAGATAACTAAACTTTTACTTTTTCGTAGAATTTAAGAATTGAGACAAACAAAGAAGTAACAGCAGGTCCTATAATAATCCCCCAAATACCAAAGCTGCTAAGCCCAGCTACAATTGAAAAGAAAATAAGCAAAGAGTTTATCTCTACATCGTTTTTAATCCACTGCTTTACTTTATGAATAATCCAAGGCTTTACAAAAGTATCTGCAATAATTGAAATTACTACAATTGAATAAATCGCTACAACAATAGCCCCTTGAATATTTCCATTTGCATAAAGATACAAACTAACAGGTCCCCACATAATAATCCCACCAATTAAAGGAATTAATGACGCAAAAGCATACATAATACTAAAAAAGAAAAAATCAAGTCCATATAAACTTACAATAAAACCAAATAAAACCCCTTCAAGAAGCGCCGTTAGGATAGTAGAGATAAAAACTATACTCATTACTTCGCTTGTACCAAAAAACAAAGTCTCTAATTTATCATCTTCAATTGGAATTACTTTTTTTAAATAAAGTAAAATACTATCTCCATACATAATCGCAACTGCAAAAAAGATAATAATTAACGCACTATCTTTTATAAAAATTGCACTCTTTGCAGTTAAAGTCCCAAGAAGCGGCATAATATTTTGGTATAAACTTTGAAGCTTTGATTCGTTAAAAAAGGAGTGAATTTCTTTGCTTATAAACGAAGGAAGATAATCTAAAAGAGTTTGGGCTTTTTCAATAATCAATTTCACCTCATCAAAACTAACCTTAGAGACAAACTTCCCAACCTCTATTAAAAAATACATCAAAGGCCCAAAAATAAGCAAAGTAAGAGCTATCGTTAAAATTGCAGTAATTAAGATTTTGTTTTTAATAAACTTATATAAAAAAAAATGCACTTTTCCAACAGCAATAGCAAGCAAAGCCGCAATAGCAATATCCATCAAATAAGGTTTATAAGTTAAATAAACAAAATATCCAACTACAATCGTTAAAATTGTAAAAAAGTTCATACTCTCTCCTAACCAAAAATCTCATAACTCTTCTTAGTAGCAATCCTACCTTTTGGAGTTTTTTGAATATACCCATTTGCAATAAGGTATGGTTCAATAACATCCTCAATCGTATCCTCATCCTCACTCAAAGCAGCAGCAATTGTGGAGAGTCCAAGGGGTTTTTTAGCTTCAATCAAAAGCTTTAAAAATCTTATATCAAGTTCATCAAACCCTCTCTCATCAATTCCAAGTTGATTTAAAGCATACTTTGCAAGAGATTTATCAATCACCCCTCTACCCTCAACCTCAGCAAAATCCCTAACTCTTTTTAAAAGTCTTAGCGCAATTCTTGGAGTTGAACGAGAACGCTTTGCAATCTCAAACGCTCCATCATCTCTTATCTTAATCCCTAACTTTTTAGCCGCAAGTTTTATAATTAAGCTAAGCTCATCAACGCTATAAAACCCAAGCCTAAAACTCATCCCAAACCTATCTCTTAGTGGATTGCTAAGCATCCCAGCTCTTGTAGTAGCCCCAATTAAAGTAAATTTTGCAACATCAATCTTAATAGTCTGAGCCGCAGGTCCACTCCCTACAACAATATCAAGTCTAAAATCCTCCATTGCGGAATATAAAACTTCTTCTATTGAAGCTTTTAATCTATGAATTTCATCAATAAACAAAATATCTCCATCTTCAAGGTTAGTTAAAATCGCAGCCAAATCTCCTTGCTTTTCAAGCATTGGAGCTGAGATTGTTTTTATATTCGTATCCATTTCATTTGCAATAACATTTGCAAGAGTTGTCTTTCCAAGCCCCGGAGGTCCAAAAAAAAGCATATGATCAAGCGTTTCATCTCTTTTTTTTGCAGCTTTTATAAATACTCTTAAATTTTTTTTTATCTGTTCTTGCCCAATGTATTCATCAAGATTTTGAGGTCTTAGAGACTTTTCATAATTTTCTTCAAAACTTACCTTTTCAATCTCAACTATTCTCATTTAATATATCTCCTCTTTTCCAGGAAACCTTCCAGCCTTTACATCATCTACATATTTTCTAATAGCACTCTTTACAATCCCAGCACCATCTAAATAACGTCTAACAAATTTTGGCTTAAACTCCTCAAAAAATCCAAGCATATCGCTCCACACAAGCACTTGACCTTTTGTATATCTTCCAGCCCCAATCCCAATAGTTGGAATTTTTACACTATTAGTAATCTCGCGAGCTACTTCTTCTTTTACTCCCTCAATCACAAGCATTACAGCCCCAGCTTCTTCAATTGCTTTTGCATCTTTTAAAAGTTTTTCTCTTGAAGCTTTATCTTTTCCCTTTACTTTATACCCCCCTTCACTTCTACTAAATTGAGGCATAAGCCCAATATGGCCAACAACCGCAATCCCATTATCAGTTAAAAGTTTAATAGTATCAGCTTTTTCAGAACCTCCTTCAAGCTTAATAGCATCCGCTTTTGTCTCTTTATAAATTCTTATAGCATTTTCAAGAGCTTTATTTGGAGTAGAATAACTCCCAAAAGGCATATCACAAACAATATAAGCCTTTTTTGCTCCGTTACACACAGCTTTTGTGTGATAAATCATTTGCTCAATTGTAGCACTTAGAGTATCACTCTCTCCAAAAAAACTCATATTTAAGCTATCACCAACCAAAATAATATCAACAATCTCATCAAAAAGTTTAGCAAACAATGCATCATAAGCGGTAATCATTGTAAGTTTTTCTTTTTTGTATAAATAGCTTAATGTTTTTTTCATTCTCTCCCTTTGTTATAATTTCACTACTATTATTATACTACAAAAGGCTGATTATGAAAAAACTTATAGCTTACATTACAACTGGCTATCCAAATAAAGAGTTTACAATTGACTTAATTAACGAAATTAGCGAGTTTGTAGATGGAATTGAACTTGGAATACCTTTTTCTGACCCAGTAGCTGATGGTCCAATTATTCAAGAAGTAAACAAAAGAGCCCTTCAAAACGGATATAAAATAAAAGATACTTTTGAAGTAAGCGAAAAAATTGCAAAAAAAATTCCAACTTACTGGATGGGGTATTTTAACAATTTCTATCACAAAGGGTATGACTTTATGGTGCAAAAAGCAAAAGAGTATAACATAAAAGGCTTCATAATCCCTGATTTGCCATATGAAGAAGCGATAGAGTATGGAGAAAAGTTTCCTCTCATCTCTTTTGTAGCACCAACTGATAGTAAAGATAGAATAAAAACTATTCTTAAAAACCCAAAAGAGTTTACCTATCTTGTAGCATATGCCGGAATTACTGGAGCTGATAAAAAAGAGGATTTAAAAGAGATAATAAACTATATAAAAGAACTAACCTCTACTCCACTTTATATAGGGTTTGGAGTAAATGAAAAAACGGCAAAAGAGACAGCAAAAGATGTAGATGGAGTGATTGTAGGGAGTGCATTTGTTAAAGTTTTGCTTGAAGATATAAGCAACAGCGAAAAAATTAAAAAAATCAAAGAAAAAGCAAAAATTATAAAAGAGGCTATTAACTAACCCTCTTTTTTAGCTTTATTTTATATTTTTAAATCCCGACAACTTTTGGCTTTTATTTTTTGTATACTTCCAATACAAAAATCAAACCTCAAAAAAAACTTGACTTTTTGAGTGTTTTTTGCTAAACTTTCATTAGTCATTCGCAAGTAGGCTTTAATGAAGCCCTCTTGGGGGTGACTTGGATTTCGACAGGGGTAATTAGCCCTAAGTTGCACGCCGACCCGAGCAAGTCGTAAAACGGCTCACTAAAAATAAACGCAGCAAATAACAAAAATTACAGCCCAGCAGTAGCAAGAGCTGCTGCTTAATTAAGAATTTGGGCGCCTCCGTCCAATGAGGTTTTCCGCCACCTCGGACGGAGAGTAAAGAGCGGATAGGAAGTCTTGTTTGGATGGGGCAAGGCTTCTGAAACTTTACCCATCCCTACCAGGATAAAGGCTTTGTCTGTTGAGCCTCCTGGTAGTATAATCAACAGACTAAGCGTGTAGACGCTTAGGGAAAATTGCCTCTGGACTGGGGTTCGATTCCCCACACCTCCACCATAAGCTCTCTAAAAATTCCTCTAAAATAGAGGGTTTATGGAGGAGATGAGATTTTATAAGTTTCATTTTAGTGCCAGTAAACTAATAAAAACAAGGCAACCAATGAAAATATTAATAGTAGAAGATGATATTGATTTAAATGAAACTATTAAAGAGTATTTAGAAAAGTTTTATGAAGTTGAGAGTGCGTTTGAGGGAGAGGAGGCTTTAAATAAAGCGTATGAAGTAAAACCGGATGTTATAGTATTAGATGTCAAACTTCCAAAAATAAACGGCTTTGAAGTTGCAAAAGAGATTAGGAAATTCAGCAGTGTGCCAATTTTATTTTTAACATCTCTTGATAGCGAAAAAGATGTAGAAAAAGGTTTTTTAAGCGGCGGTGATGACTATATAAAAAAACCTTTTTCTCTAAAAGAGTTAAAGCTTAGAATTGATGCAATATTAAAAAGAGTTTATGGAGAGAATAAAAAAGTTAAAATAAAAGAGTTTGAATTTGATTTAGATAATCTTGAACTCCATAAAGACGGAAAAATTATACATTTAAAACCCAAAATAGCCAAACTTTTAAAGTTTTTTATTCAAAATAAAAATAAAATCGTTAGTAAAGAAGAAATTTTTGATTATCTTTACGATTTTGAAGAACCAAATGAAGCCTCTTTGCGTACTTTTATCAATAATTTAAGGGCTATCTTAGGAAAAGATGCAATTGTTACGGTAAAAAATAGGGGATATAAATTTGTCGGCTGAGAAAACAGCTTTAAAAAGATTTTTAGCTTTATACTTAATTTCAACGGTTTTATTGGTGAGTATAGGAGAGTGGTTTTATTATAAACTTGCAAAAAAAGAAATTATTCAAAAAGAAAAGCTTGTTTTAAAAAATCAAATAAACGAATTTTTAAATAAAAACCCTCGTTTAATAAGAGTAATAAGAGGTAATTCTTTTAATATTCCAGAAGGTATAAAAGTTTTGATTTATATTAATGATAATCTTGTTTTTTCAAATTCTTCCCTTTTAGATTTAAAAGAAGAGTACCTGGAAAGAAAAGGATGGAGAAAAATAAAAATAGTAACCACAAAAGAGTTTCCCTATGAAAAATTAAATGAAATTTTAAAAAGGCTATTGATTTTTAATCTCTTTTTTTTACTTTTTTTAGTTACTGTTTCTGTTTTTCTTGGAAAAATTTTTTTAGCTCCTTTAAAAAAAGTTATAAATAATTTAGAAGAGTTTATAAGAGATGCAACTCATGAAATGAACACCCCTTTGAGCATTATTTTGACAAATATTGAGCTTTTAGATGAGGAAAATAAACCAATAAAAAGGATAAAAAACGCAGCCCTTAGGCTTAATAAAATTTTTGAGGATTTAAAATATGTAAGACTTTATCATAAAAGAAAAAAAGAGATAAAAAGAATTAAATTAAAAAAATTTTTACAACAGAGAATAAGACTTTTTGAAAGTATTATTGAAAATAAAAATTTGTTTATCGAAATTGATGCAGATGAAGTCTGTTTGGAAATAGACAGGGAAGATTTAATCAGACTTTTTGACAATCTCTTATCAAATGCTTTTAAATACGCTCCTAAACACTCTACTGTAAAAATAACTCTTAACAAAAACTTTTTTTGTATTAAAAATGAAGGAGAAATAAAAAATATAAATAAACTAACTCATAAGTTTTACAGAGAAAATAAAAGCGAAGGCGGTTTTGGACTTGGGCTTTATATTGTAAAAACAATAGGTGATGAATATTCGTTTAAACTTAAAATCGAAAATCAAAATAAAAAAGTGAATATCTGTTTATATTTCGTTTAACTTCCTGTTTTATAATTGTAAAAATAAAAAAAGGAGGTTACTATGAAAAAAGTTATCTTTATTTTATTTGCAGTTGTAGCGTTATTTGGATTTAATTCAATTTCTGCGGAGGATTCAGGAGTTATAAGAGGTAAAGTCGTTAAAGCATATGTTCAAAGAGGATACGGAAGAAGAGGTGCTCCTTGGCTTTTTATGGATGTAAAAACAAAAGATAAAGTTTATCATGTAGGTATTGCCCCTAGCTTTGTCATTTCTAATTTACCTATTAATGAAGGAGATGAAGTGGAAGTTAGAGGATTTACACCGCCTTATTGGCCAAATGATACTGTTAAAGCATGGGATATATACGATGTGACTCAAAAAAAAGATTATCCTATAGC
>JBDONU010000008.1:0-11376 GCA_039831175.1 Nautiliaceae bacterium | reverse complement strand
TAATACTTTTTGCGAAATTACAATAAAAAAACTTATAAAAAAATATCTCTACTCAATGAATTTAAAAGAAGCAAAATCAAAAAAAGTAAAAAAAGAACTTTATATTTGTAATGAAACTCTATTTACTACCTTTAATAACCACTACTCTTTTAAAGAACTATTAAAAACAATTTCCAGAATAAATCATAAAAATTGCGATATTTCTATTATAAATACATTTAAAACAAAATTTACTCCTCTCTCTAAAACCACTAAAAAAGAGCTTTTTTACGCAACTTCTCTTTATCCAATTATGTTTGGACTTTATAGAGCTGATGTTTTAGATAAAATTATTCCTCCATTTGAAAAAGTAAAACATTTAGCTCAATTTGATGGTTATCATCAATACCCAGTAGATATCCATTCACTTTATACTTTAAAAGAAATTGAAAAGCTTGAAGAATTTAAAAAACTTTCCGAAAAAGAAAAAGCACTACTTAGATTTAGCGCTCTATTTCACGACCTTGGAAAAGGAAGAAGCGAAGATCACTCTATAATAGGAGCAAAAATTGCAAAAAAGTTTGCAAGTGAGATAAATTTCCACTCTATCCAAACTATTGAAAAATTAATAAAGCACCACACACTTATGTCAAATATCGCTCAAAGAGAGGATATTTTTAATGATAAAGTTATTCTCTCCTTTGCAGAAATTATGCAAGATGAAAAATTTTTAAAATATCTTTATCTTCTTACAATTGTCGACATAAAAGCTGTTAGCAAAGGGGTATTTAACTCTTACAAAGCTCATTTATTAAACACTTTATATCAAAATACCCTTGAAGCTTTAAAAAACAAAAGCTTAATTGATGAAATTAGCATAAGAAAGAGAAAAAAAAAACTACTCCCCTCAAAAGAAGAATTTAAAGCTTTACCAAAATTTTTACAAAAAGCACTATTAAAATCTCCATCAAATCAACTCTTCTTACAAAATTCAACAACTGAAATCTTAAACCTTTTAAAATGGATAAAAGCTACAAAAGAGTATAAAGTAAAATTTGAAAACTTAAAACACCTAACAATCCACCTTGCAAAAAAAGAGCATCTTAACTTCTCCATTGGATGGTTTTTAGAAAAACTAAATAACCTCTCTCTTCTTCACCTCTCAATCTATAAGATTGGAGATATTAAGTACTTTAAAATGGAATTTAACAAAGCAATAGAAGAGTTTGACTTGGAGATAATAAAAGAGTTTATTGACAAAGCTTTTAAAGAAAGAAAAGATATAAAAACAAAACTTAACTTTAAAAAAGAGGAATTTGAAATAAATTGTAACCATTCAAAAAATTATGCGTCTTTAAAATTGAAAACAAAAGATAAAAAAGGTATTATTTCAACTTTAATGAATATTTTTGATAAATTTGATATTAGCGTAGAAGATGTAAAAGTATCTACTCACAAAAATGTAGCAAGAGATTTATTTATCATTCCAAAAGAGAGTGGTTTTTGCAAGAAAAAAGAGGAAATAATAAAAAGGCTTATAGAATGAAAAAGAGGATTTTAATAATAATTGCAATTATTATGATAATTAGCACTATTATAAAAACACTCTTAATAACTGGAACTTTTTACAAATTTGCAGGAGCGTTAGTAACAAATCAATCAATCATAATAAAAGAGATAATCAAAAAAACAGATGAAAAAACAATCCCTATCATTAGCAACATAAAAGAGATTAAAGAAATATCAATAATAAATCAAGTAAAATCCAATATCCAACTTGACTTTATAAACAAACAAGTAATAGTCTATCTCCCTTACAAAAACCACAAAAGCCTAAAAATTATTTATAAAGCTCAATACTTTTACAAAGAGATTTTTAAAACTCTATTTTTAATTATAATTTTTGCAATTTTATCTTTAATTATCATTATTTTAATTGTTAATTATTTTATAACTCCTTATCTTAATGTATTAGAAGAAATTCAAATCTCTACAAAAAAAATCTTAAAAGGAGATTTCTCATATCAGCTAAAAACATATCTAAAAGGAGAGGAAAACTCATTTGTAAAATCATACAACGAATTTTTAAAGAAATTAAAAGAGAGTTTTGGAGTTATAGAACAAAAATATACTTCCCTCATTGAAAAAGAACGCACTGAAGATCCACTAAACGATGCAAAAGAAACAATAGAGCAGCTTGCAAACATTTATAAATTTAAAAAAATTATAGAAGAAGATGAAAATTATAAAATTATTTTAAAGAGACTTTATGAACTTGTTAAAAAGTTTAATATCCAAAATTTCGTAATTTTCGTAATTGACAAAAGAGAAGAAAAAGTTACAACTCTAAAAACAACAAAGCCTTGTTGCAATGTAGAGAGTAATTACAAAGAGTGCAGAGCCATAAGAACCCACAAAGTTATAAATGAAGCTGAATTTGAGAAAATTTGCTTAAAGCACACTTGTCAAAACCACTATATATGCTTGCCATTTGATATTAAAGGGAATATTACACTAGTTTTAAAAATTATGTTTGAAGATATCAAAGAGTATGCCTTTATTAAAAAAAAGCTCCCTTACATTAAAGCATACTTTGATGAAGCAATCCCTATCCTTCAATCAAAATATAGTATAGAAAAACTCCACAAAGAATCCATCAAAGACTCTTTAACTGGGCTTTATAATAGGCGCTATTTAAATACAATCCTTCCAACCCTTATAGAACAGAATAAAAAACAAGAAAGAAAAGTTGGATTTTTAATGCTTGATATGGATTACTTTAAAAAAGTAAACGACATTTACGGACACGACGCTGGGGATTTGGTATTAAAACAACTCTCAACTCTTATCTTATCAGTAATAAGAAAAAGCGATATGGCAATAAGAATGGGAGGAGAAGAATTTTTGGTACTACTTCCAGGGCTTAATACAAAAGAGGAACTATTAAAAGTTGCAACAAAAATCAAAAACGCTATAAAAAATCATAACTTCAAAATAGACAAAAACAAAACAATCAAAAAAACAATAAGCATTGGCGGAGCTTTATTCCCTGATGATTGTGAAAATGAGCAAGAGTGCATTAAAAAAGCCGATGAAGCTTTATATAAAGCAAAAGAGACAAGAGATACAATCGTAATAATTTAATTCTTCTTCCCAGGCTTTGCAAACTCTATTAAATCCTCAGCCGTTACAATCTCTTTTGGGAGATTTTGAATCCCTTTTAAGAATAATTTTGTAGTAGTCCTTGCATCTCCCAAGGCTCTATGATCAACTTCATCTGAGAGTTTTAGCTCCTCTTTAAGATAGCTAAGCCCATACCTTTGGGCATCAATCGTTTTTTTTGCAAGGGAAATAGTACAAAGATACCTATTTAAAAGCTCTCCTAAATTTTCCTTTTGAAATTGCTTAGCCAAAAAATTAACATCAAAATCAGCCGCGTGAGCTACAATAACACTATCACCTAAAAATAGTCTAAATTTTTTTAAAATCTCTTTTTGAGAACTTTTATTTTTTAACATTTTCTCATTAATCCCAGTAACTTTTGTTACATACTTTGGAATCTCTTTTGCATAAATCAAAAATGAAAATTCATCAACTGGTTTTAAATTTTTTAATTTAACCGCGCCAATTTCAATAATTTGACCCTCTTTGGGCTTTGAATTATTAACCTCCAAATCCAAAACCACATAATCTACCTCTTTATAAGGAGTAAGCGCTGTTTTTAAATAAACTAAATTATTTTTTATTATCAAAGGAAGCCCTTGAAAAGTTAAAAAATCATACAGTGATTCAAAGTCAAATCCAGGATACTCTTTGCTAAAAAGTTTTAAAAACTTCTCTTTACTAAGCCCTCTTTTTAATCTCTCAATAACCTTTTGCATATTCAATCTTTTTTTAAAAAAATTATAACAAAATTATTAAGATAAAAAGGAAAAAAATTATCCATTAATATCTTTTTTTATTGAAAAAGAGAGTTAAACTTGTTATAATACTGCAAAAAAAATAAAAGGATAAAAATGGTATTAGTTATGAAAGTTGGTGCAAGCGAAGAGGAAATTCAAAAAACCATCAATCAAATTAAAAAGTGGGGGCATGATGTTAGCATTGCACCAGGAGAAAAACAAGTAGTTATTGGTATTATTGGAGATAAAACAGATTTGCTTGGAAGACCTCTTAGCACCCTTCCAGGAGTTGCAAAAGTACTTGAAGTTTCAGCTCCATATAAAAGAGCAAGCAGAGAATTCCATCCAGAAGATACAATTATTGAAGTAGATGGAGTAAAAATTGGTGGAGGGCATAAAGTAATAATTGCTGGACCTTGTAGCGTTGATAATGTTGAAAATGTAGTATATTTAGCAAAAGTAGCAAAAGCAAATGGCGCTCATATGCTAAGAGGGGGAGCATATAAACCAAGAACTTCTCCATACACTTTCCAAGGGCACGGAGTTGAGGGGTTAAAAATGCTTTTAGAAGCTAAAAAAGAGACAGGGCTTCCTATCGTAACTGAGCTTATGAGCATAAAAGATATTGATGATGTGTATGAGTATGCGGATGTTATCCAAATTGGGGCAAGAAATATGCAAAATTTCCCACTTCTTAAAGAAATCGGAAAACTTGACAAACCAGTTATTCTTAAAAACGGAATTTGCTCAACTGTAAAAGAACATTTAATGAGTGCTGAATATATTATGAGCGAAGGAAATGATAAAGTAATTCTTTGTCTTAGAGGAACAAGAACTTATGAACCAAGCGTTAGAAATACCCTTGATGTTACATTAATTCCAATTATGCAAAAAATGACTCACCTCCCAATCATTGTAGATCCAAGCCACGCAGCTGGAAAAAGAGAATTTGTAAGCGCTCTTGCATATGCAGGAATGGCAGCTGGGGCTGATGGATTAATCGTTGAGATGCACAACTGCCCAAAAGAAGCACTAAGTGATGGCGACCAAGCACTACTTCCAAGAGATTTTGAATATTTAATGAAAAAATTAAAAGAGTTAAAACCTTGGAGTCAAAAAGAGTGGTGGGAGTTTGATAAACAAAAAGAAACAGACTGCATAAAAGTTAAATAGCTTATATCAACTTCTCTTCCTCTTGCTTTTTAACTTCACATTTGTTACAATTGTCAAAAAGGCTTATAATGGAACTTATAAAAGATGCCATAATTCCCGCAAAAGAAGCCTTGCAAAAAGCACCTAAAATTACAGGAGTTAAAACTGGCATAGAAGGGCTTGATGAGTTATTTTTTACCATTGAAGATACTAAATTAAAAAAGTTAAATGGTATTCCAAAATATAGCGTATGCAACATAACAGGAGTAAACGATACTGGAAAAAGCATAATGGCTGAGCAATTTAGCGTATATCAAGCATCTTTAAACAAAAAAGTATGTTTTATAACTCTTGAAACCCCAGCAAACTTTGTAGTAGCATCAATGAAACTAAGAGCAAAAGCTATGGGAGTTGATGAAAAGATAGTAGATAATATTATCTTTATTGATGTTACAAGCCATTATCAATTAAGAGATGATATTATAGCTTTTTTAAATACTTTAACTTATGCAATAAAAGAGTTTAAAATTGAATTTACAATAATCGACTCAATTACTGGACTGTTTGAAAACAAAGAGATGATGGCAAGAGTAATCGTAAGAAGAATTTATAACTTCTTAAAAAAATGGTATCAAACAAGCCTTCTAATCTCTCAAAAAAGAAGCTCTCACGAGCTTTTAAGCTCAGAAGCGGCTGGGGGATATGCGATTGGACATATTGTAGATGGAACTATTGTGCTTAGCAAAGAGATAATAGATACTCCTTATAAAGCAAAAATTTATAAAAAGCCGCTTGGAGAAATTGTAAGATTATTTAGAATTGATGGATGTAGAATGTGTGGACACGATACACGTGTTAGATTTTTTGAAATTACAAAAACTGGACTTATAAAGATATTAAAACCAATAGGAGGAGACGATGATTTTGGAAATTAAAACTAACGATAACGAACTTAAATATATAACAGAGAGAGTCTTTTTTAAATCAATTGACTTATTAGGAGGACTTGATAACTTAGCTAAATATAAAACCCTAACTTGGCTACCAAGCCTTGCAAGAGCTGCTTTTGTTATTGTATTAAAAGAAGAGTATTTAAAAACAGAAGATGAAATTGCAAAATTTCTAGGAATCACAAAAACTACAACTCGCCAAATTTTAAGAGCTGACTCAAACTTAGCGCTTTATAAAATCAAACATTTTGATGAGCTAACAAAAGAAGAGAAAAAAAGCCTAAAAGTACACACAGCAGGAGGAATTGCAAAACTTGCTTTTAAACTCATAAAAAGCGGTGAAGATTCTCAAACACTTATGGAATATTGTCGCTCAATGGCAGAAAAAATTGCACAAAATTGTGATGCCCCTTGGACTTATTTGGTATTAAAGAGTATAAAAGGAGTAAAATATCCAATAAAAAGTGCAGATGAAATTATTGATAGATTTAAACACCTTGAAATAAAAGGAATAAAAGCAACTGAAATAATAAAAAATATTCATTATCCAATCAAAAATCCAGCAGAACTTTTAAAAGAGATAAAAGATTATCTTCTTAGCAAAGGAATAAAATGAAAAAAGCAAAAATAGTAGCAACGCTTGGACCAAGCAGTGAAGATAAAATTGAGGATATGATAAAGGCCGGGGTTGATGTTTTTCGCCTTAACTTCTCCCACGCTAACCACAAAACCCATAAAAATTCTATTAAAAAAATAAGAGAAGCTGCAAAAAAATTAAACTCAAAAACGGCAATTCTTCAAGATATCTCAGGACCAAAAATTAGAATTGGGGAGATTAACGGAATTTTGGAGTTAAAAAGAGGAGATAAGATAAGGCTTGTCCAAAAAAATCCAAAAAGCGCATATGACTTAACAATAAGTTATCCAGAAATTATTGACCAAGTAGAAGTTGGAGAGTATGTATTTTTTGCAGACGGCTCAATTAGAACAAAAGTTATTGAAAAAACGCCAAACTATTTAGTACTAGAAGTAAAAAATGAAGGAGTTCTATCAAGTAGAAAAGGAGTAAATTTTCCTCACTCAAACTTAAAAATATCAGCAATTACCCCAAAAGATGAAAAGGATTTAATTTTTGGAGCAAAAAATGGAGTAGATATTGTAGCTATTTCTTTTGTAAACAATAAGGAAGATATTTTAAAAGCAAAAGAGATATTAAAAGCTCACACTTCCCATATGCCTTGGATAATAGCAAAAATTGAAACTAAAAAAGCGGTTGAAAATCTTGATGAAATACTTGAAGTTAGCGATGGGGTAATGGTAGCAAGAGGAGATTTGGGAATTGAAATTGGAATTGAAAAAGTCCCAGTCATCCAAAAAAAGATAATTCGCCGCGCAAATAAGCTAAAAAAACCAGTAATTACCGCAACTCAAATGCTCCTTTCTATGGTAAACTCGCCCTTTCCTACCAGAGCTGAGGTTAGTGACGTAGCAAATGCAGTAATGGATGGAAGCGATGCGGTAATGTTAAGTGATGAAACAACTGTGGGTAAATACCCAATAAAAGCAGTTGAAGTTTTAGTAAAAATTATTCAGGAAATTCAAACAATTTATCCATACTATAAAAAATACGAAACTGACGATGATGATGCAATTGCTCTTAGCGTAGCTGATTTGGCAAAATCAATTGAACCAAAAGCAATTGTAAGTTTCACAAGCTCGGGCACAACTGTTAAATCAATTGCAAAGTATAGACCAAAACCACCAATTTTTGCCGTAACCCATAATAGAGAAACAAGTAGAAAATTAAAAATCGTATGGGGAGTTGAGGAGATTTTTGAAGTACCAAAAATCAAACATCCAGAAAAATTGATAGATAGATTCTTAAATGAAGCCATAAAAAATGGGAAACTCTCAAAAGGAGATAAAATAATTGTTACAATGGGAAGCATAATCGGAAAAGAAGGAACTACAAATATGATAAGGATTATTGAAGTTTAAAAAGAGATTTTATCAAGTTCCAAGTTTATAAAAAAACTTTCCTCTTTTAGCTCTTTACTAAGGCCTTTATCAAAAAAACCAACAATAACCGGTAATCTAAAATTCTCTTTTACCTCCTTTAACAAAGGAACAAAATCCCTATCCCCACTTATTAAAATAACTACATCCATCTCTCTTCTTACAGCTTTTGATAAAATATCAACAACTATCGCACTATCAACTTGCTTTACATTTTTCTCACGCGTTAAATCAATTGGATAAATTTTTGCTATAAAACTTATACCTTTTTTTGAAAGGATTAATTTTACACTATTTAAAAATCTCTCTTTTTTATCTCTTTTACAAACATCGCTTATAACTTCTCCATCATACAAAATCACCTCTTTTATCTTAATGCTCTCACTACTTAAATACTCCTCAAAAAAATCAACTAATTTCCCATAATGAACTCTCACTCCATTACAATCCATATTGCCAGTAATATCTTTTAAAACATTTAACAAATTTGAATTATCAATAAACAAAATCGCCCTATTAAAGTAGTTACTCAATTTAAAGCTCATATTACCTCTTTTTCAAAGAAAAATTCAATCTCTGGAAAATTTCGATACAAAAAGTCTTCAATTTTCCTTGCAATTTCTTCTGCTTGCTTCTCATTATGAGCCAAAAACGCAATAGCCAAGCTTGCCTCTTTGGGATACTCTCCTGATATATCAAGCACACTTACATTAAATTTTTTAAGTTTATCTTTCATAGAATTTAAAACTTTTCTTCTCTCTTTTAAAGAGAAGACAAAAAGAAGATCAAAATATGTAATTATACTAACTATTACCATTACACTCTTTACAAAGGCCATAAATATAGAGCTCTTTTTGAGAGTTTGGATACCTCCTCTCTATCTCCTCGCTAACTAACTCATCAAAAGGAATATCTATAATCTTACCACAATTTCTACAAATAAAATGAGCATGAGGATGTTTTTTGATTTCATATTTTGGCTTTTGATGAATGCAAATTTCACTAATTACACCAGCTTCTTGCAAAGAGGTAATATTTTTGTAAATTGTAGCAAGAGAAATAGTAGGAAATTGTTTTTGAATCTCTCTATAAAGCTCATCTATACTTGCATGCCCTTTTTTATCAATCTCTTTTAAAAGGGTAAGCCTTTGGGGAGTAATTTTTAAGCTAGTATTTACTAATAAAGATTTATAATCTTTCATCCTAAGCCTCTAAAAAAAGAAGAGAATTAAGCGTTTTTAAACGCTTTTACCATCTCTTCCATCTCTTTTAAATCGTTTTCATCAATAATATCTTCTAAGCTAACATATTTTCCAACATTTCCTGTCATTTCTTCCATCTCTTTGTTTACTGGCAGCGTTTTTTTACCAGGTTTCCAGTTAGCCGGGCAAACTTCACCAGTTTTATAAGCGTGTTGATGAGCAATAATTTGTCTAATAAACTCTTTAACACTTCTTCCAACTGGTGGAGCTTGAACCTCTTCTGCCACAATTTGTCCATCTGGATTAATTAAAAATCTACCTCTTAGGGCAAGTCCAGCACCTTCAATCATTACTCCAAATTTTCTTGTAACTTCCCCAGTTGGGTCAGCTGCAATTGTAAGTTTAAGGTCTTTAAGCAGTGGCTCAGTCTCTACAAATCTTTTATGAGAAAATTTCGTATCAGTTGAAACTGCAAGCACTTCTACTCCAAGCTCTTTTAGATATGGAAGTGCCGCATTCATTGCTGCAATTTCAGTTGGACATACAAATGTAAAGTCTGCTGGATAAAAGCAAATTACTGTCCATTTTCCTTTGTAATCATCACTGCTAATTTCTGTATAGTGCCCAGTTTCTGCATTATAAGCTTCCATTTTAAATTCTGGCATCTGTTTTAATACTAAAACTCCTTCTTGTGTTTTTACTTCTTCCATTGTTACCTCCTGTTTTAAGTTTTTATTTTCACAAGCCATAAAAATTCCTTTATATGCAAGATAATTATATCAATTAAATTTTTTTTTGTCAACAATAAACTTCAAAAGAAAAAAATTATTCCTCAAAAATTTTATCCAAGTCCATAAAAAGATTTGGATGCTCTTTTTTTATTCTTTTTACTATGTTTGAAACTTTTTCATCTGGATTAATTTTTATCTCCTCTTTAACGACTGCTTTAACATCCTCTAAATCAATTGGAAATTCTGGAATAATTTCTCTTTCTAAATTTAAATTGAACTCCATTTCTAAAAGTTTATTAAACTTATCTTGAAGCTTTTTATAAAAAGAAGCTTCAATTCCTATCATCTGAGTATCTTTGAAATTAATTAATACAAAACTATCCCCAGCCTCAACATCAGAACACTCAATAACTTTCTTAATTTCATCTACTTTTACAAATCCCTCATTAGCCATACCATCAATCCTTTTTGAGCATGGAGTCTATTTTCTGCTTCTTGAAAAATTTCTTTTGAATGCTTCTCAAAAACTTCTTCACTTACTTCATATCCTCTATAAACTGGAAGACAATGCAAAAATAAAGCATCTTTTTTTGCAAGATTCATAAGCTCACTATTAACTTCAAATCCTTTAAAATCCTTAATTCTTTTTTCTTTTTCATCTTCTTGTCCCATACTAACCCAAGTATCAGTAGTTACTACATCTGCATTTTTTACTGCCTCTTTTGGGTCATTTGTAAAGATAAGTTTAGCTCCACTCTCCTTTGCAAACAAAAGAGCTTTATTTTTTATCTCTTCATCAATCTCATACCCCTTTGGAGTTGCAATCCTTAGCTCAAACCCAAGCTTACTTGCCAAAATAGCCCAAGAATTCGCCATATTATTCCCATCTCCAATATATGCTACAATAGTTTTTTTAGGATTTTCAAAATCAAATTTTTTAAATTCTATCATCGTCATCAAATCAGCAAGAAGCTGCACAGGATGACACAAATCAGTAAGTCCATTAATTACAGGCACTCTACTATACTTTGCAAACTCTTCAAGTCTATCTTGTCCAAAAGTCCTTATCATTATCAAATCAACCATTGAGCTTATAACCCTTGCAGTATCTTTTACTAGCTCCCCCCTTCCAAGTTGGATATCGCGACTACTAAGAAAGATACCATTTCCTCCAAGCTGATTAATCCCAACTTCAAAACTTACTCTTGTACGAGTTGAAGATTTTTCAAAAATCATTGCAAGTTGTTTATATTTTAAGTAAGGCTTAAATATTTTATTTTTAGTCTCTTTTTTTATCTTAAACCCAAGCTCTATAATCTCTTTTATCTCTTTTTTGCTATAATCTATCAGCCATAAAAAATGTCTCAATTTCCATCCTTTATTATTTATTAGGTTATAATTTTATCAAAAAAGGAGCTTTTTTGGAAAAATCACAAATAGCAAC
>JBDONU010000093.1:0-3293 GCA_039831175.1 Nautiliaceae bacterium | reverse complement strand
TCACTATAAAAGCAGTTAATCGCTCCCTTTTCGCTTGTTAAATCATCTACCATTTTATAACATCCCCTTCCTAAATCCTCACCTTTTCCATATCTGAAATCCCTGTAATTTCTAAATCTTATAAACAAAAGCCCTTTTTCGTAAAACTTTTTAAGATTTTTTAAAAACTCTTCAAAATCCTTTTTGCAGATATAATTAATTATATTTGGAAGACTAATTACATCTACTTCAAATTCTCTATTTTTTACAAACTCCCTCATATCCTCACAAAAAAACTTTCCATTAATATTAAATTTTGCCTCTTTTATCCTCTCTTCGTTTATATCAACCCCAATTACCTCGTTTCCATAAGAGAAAGGTAGCATTAAATTATTTCCATTCCCACACCCAAATTCAAGGTATCTTAACTTTCTATTTTGCAAGCCGTTTTTAAAAAAGAATCTTATAAAATAGCTATCGGGATACTTTAAGCCTTTAATATCTTTTATATTCACACTATCCTCCTTACACATTTAAACGCCTCAGCCGCTTCTACTCCAACTCTCATCCCCCATTGTCTTGCGTTTAATTCAATCCCCTCTAAACTTCTTGGATGAGGAAACTCCCTAAGTTCTGATTTATACTTACTCATTGCCCTGATTTTATACTCAATTGTCTCACTCACATCAAAAAAGGTATCGGGTGAAAAACTTAACGGATAATTCCACTCAGTCGAAGATAACACTTCAAACGAATATATCTCCTTTACTACGCATTCAACCATCGGACGGGTTGCGGTTATTGTAGCTTTATAAGTAATTTGATGGTCTATGTTTAAATCTTTTTCGTAATGGGTAAATATAATTTCAGGTTTAACTTCATCAACTACCTTCTCTACAACCTTTACAATATCAAGAAGCCTTACGCTATCAAACGCGTTATCTGCAAAGTTAAAACTAAAAACCTCCTTAATTCCAATAACATCATTTGCTCTTTTTATCTCTTTTTTTAAAATATCAAGCTCATCATCTGCCCCTCT
Source organism: Nautiliaceae bacterium (assembly GCA_039831175.1). Lineage (GTDB taxonomy): Bacteria > Campylobacterota > Campylobacteria > Campylobacterales > Nautiliaceae > Caminibacter. The sequence goes on along the minus strand of JBDONU010000093.1, from coordinate 2,275 downwards.
TGCCCTTTTGCCCTCTCCTAAAATCAGCGTATACCCCTCATACCCTTCATTAATTAACCTCTTAGCAGTTCCAAAACACCCTAAAACCTCATCGTCGGGATGTGCGGCAACTATTAAAAATCTCTTCATAAATCTTCTCCTTCTCTTCTATTTCGCTAAAATCTACCCAAATATCTCTTAAAGATTTTAAATTACAAACCCCTAGTCTATAATTAGGAGGAGTTATAACTTTATCATTTACGATATCTATAAACAAATCAACATAATTAACCCCGGCTTTTACTATATTCATATCTTGAGCGGCAATTCTCCCAGCATTTACTTCAAGCAAAAACACCCCATCTTCATTTTCAATTATTTCAACGTTATTAAATCCATACTCTAAATCAAGCCTTTTTAATACATTCAAAGCAAAATCAACCACCCTTTTATTTTCAACTATTACAGATGCCTTGCTGCCGCTTTTAATAACTCTTTTTTCAAATTTCCATCTTGGTATCGCATAAATTAAATTTCCTTTTTTATCGTGAAGCGTAGTAATGTTATACTCTTTTCCTTTTATCAATTTTTGCGCTAAATATGGAATATCTTTTTTTAAAAACCTCTTTGCATAAAACTCAAACTCTTCAAAATCTTCTGGTATTACTATGCCTCTTCCACCTCTACTTAGGGCTGGTTTTAATAAAAGCGGGAAAAGCTCATCAAACACCTCTTTTAAATTAAGCTCTCTATTTAAAATATACCCTTTTGGCATTAAATCTTTTAGTTTATTAAAAGTTCTTCTCTTATCCCAGCAATCTAGTAGTGCCTCTTTTTTTGGTATTAAATGCTTTACTTTTAAATTTTTATCGGCTAAAAAATTAAGCTCTTCATCAAGAGGGGTCATAATATACTCAATCTTTTCTCTCTTTATAATCTCTTCTAACACGCACATATACTCATCTTCGCTTACAAGCGGCATTTTATAACTTTTAAACCCCTCATAAAGAGCCGGAGCTAATTCGCTTGCATCCGCTAAAATAAGATTTATTTTATATTTTGAGTTTTTTACACACTCAATAGTTGGATATACTCCACTTCCACCGGCGGTTGTGACTAATAAATTTTTAACTTCTCCCATTTTATTGCCTCTCCTTCTTTAATATCTTCACTAGCTTCTCTTCCGATTACTTCTTTATAAAATTTTGGTTTTATGCCATCTTCCGGTCTTGAAATTTTTATATTCTCCCAAGTTAACTTTTCACCTTTTTTAATATCCCTTTTGGCGTGAAACGAGCGGCGGTATTCAAATTTATACTTTTGATTTATTCTAAAATCACTCTTTAACATCTTCTCAGTATCTTTAATGTTCTTTACCATCTCCTTAAATTCATCTAAACTAATCGCCGCATCATAATCCATCCCTAAATTTCCTCTTTTTAAATATACATGCTTTTCAATTATCTCAGCTCCAAGTGCCGTTGCAATTGCTGGAGTTAGGGTTGAGATGGTATGGTCAGAGTAACCGATAGTAATCTCAGGAAACATCTCTTTTAAAACGCTTATATTTTTAAGGTTTGATTTTTCAATAGGGGTTGGATATTCTACGTGACAGTGAAGCAAAGATAATTTACTTAAATCAAAACCTTTTTTTTCAAAATATTCAACTAAATCTATTATTTCGCTAACTTCAAGAAGTCCAAGAGATAAAATTATAGGCTTTCCTATCTCAATTAATTTATCAATTATAGGAGTGTGCGTTGCATTTCCGCTTGCAACTTTATACATTTTTGCCCCTGATTCTTCCATCCACTCTAAAGATTTAAAACTTGTCGCAGTTGATAAAAATTCAACCCCAGCTTTTTCACACTCTTTAATTAATACGGGATACCAATCTTTTTTAACTTCAAGTTTTTTCATTCTCTTATAATACGGAGCACTTTTTGGTACCATATCCTCAACTACAAACGCCTGAAACTTAACAATATCAGCCCCGGCTCCAGCAAAAGCATGTATCATCTCAACAGCTAAACCCAAATCACCCTCATGATTTGTTCCAATTTCAGCTATTATTTTCATATTCTCTCCTTAAAAAACTCTCAACGGCAATTGCCTTGTATCCGTTTTTACATTTAAAGCCAAAGCCTTTATATTTTTCAATTTCACCAAATCCAACCTCCTCTAAATCAATAATCTTCTTTTTTTCTCTAATAAAAGGCTTTGTTTCGTAATTTTCAATACTTCCTAAAATCTTAACCCTATCATACCCCACTTTTAAAAGCCTCTTTTTAACTTC
>JBDONU010000070.1:0-11459 GCA_039831175.1 Nautiliaceae bacterium | reverse complement strand
TTTTGTCAAATTCGTGATATAAAACGACATCTATATTTTCAGTAACTTTTAAAGCCTCTTCAATAATATACTCAATCATCGGCTTATTGCATATTTTGTGGATAACTTTTGGAAGTTTTGATTTCATCCTTGTGCCTTTGCCAGCGGCAAGTATTACAATTTGAGCCATTTATATCCTTTTTTGATACAATTATAACAAAAGCCAAAGGTAAAAGTATGAAGTGCAGTAGTTTTGGGAAATGTGGTAGCTGTGTTTTATGGCAGATGCCTTATGAAAAGCAGCTTGAAATGAAAAAGAAGCAGCTAGAAGAGATGTTTGGTGGGTTTGATTTGCCAGAGATTGAAGTTATAAGCGGGAGTGATGAGCATTTTAGAATCAGAGCTGAGTTTAGGGTTTGGCACGAAGATGATAGGAGCTATTATGCAATGAGAAAGAGAAAAGAGAAAGGAAGAGGGGTAATACCAATTGATGAGTGTAAGATTGTGGATAAGGCAATTTATAATGTAATGGAGCCTTTGCTTGGGGAGATAACAAAAAGCGAAGTACTTAGATTTAAACTTTATGAGATTGATTTTTTAAGCAATAGCAAAGGCGAGCTTATTGTAACTCTTATTTATCATAAAAAAGTGGATGAGAGTATAGGAGGTGAGATTAAAAGATTAAAAGAGAAGTTTCCTTTTATTGATTTTATTATTAGGAAAAAGGGGAGAAAATTTGTATTTGATAAAAACTATTTGATTGAGGAGCTTGATATTGATGGGAAGGTTTATAAATATAAGATTATAGAAAATACTTTCTCTCAGCCAAATAGAGAAATTAACAAAAAGATGATTGGATGGGCTTTAAAAAACTCAGCTTCTTTAAAGGGGGATTTGGTTGAGCTTTATTGCGGGAATGGAAACTTCACTATTCCTTTAAGTGAGAATTTTAACAAAGTAATAGCAACTGAGATTAATCCAGAATCAATTCAAGCGGCTACTTTTAACGCTGAAATTAACAAAAGAGATAATATCTCTTTTATGGCAATGAGTGCAGCTGAGTTTAGTTCTCTTAAAAGTGGTGGATTTTTTAGAGGGTATGATTTAAAAAATGTGCTAATTGATCCTCCAAGAGCCGGGCTTGATGAGAAGACGCGTAAATTTGTAAATGAGTTTGACAATATTATCTATATCTCCTGTAATCCAGAAACTCTAAAAAGGGATTTGGAGACTTTAAGTAAAGGTAGAGAGATAAAAGCGTTTGCTTTTTTTGACCAGTTTCCGTATACAAACCATATGGAATGCGGGGTTGTGTTAGAGAGGGTAAAATGAGTATAACAGATTTACTTGGAGAGCTTTTGTGGGCTTTGCCTTTGGGTGGGGCTGCTATTGGAATAATCATAGCAAGTAAGATAAAGGATAAAAAATGAAAATAGCAGTAGTTGGGGTTGGTGGAGTTGGAGGGTATTTGGCTTATAGATTGATTAGGTGTGGAGTGGATGTAGATATTTTAGCAACAAAAAAGACAAATGAAGTGATAAAAAAAGAGGGGCTAAAAGTTATTGATGTTGATAAGGAAGAAGTTGTCCTTCCAAAAGTTGGGCTTAGAGGGATTTATGATGCGATTTTTATTACCACAAAGTCATATCATCTTGATGAAGTTTTAAAAGAAATTAAAGGTCATTACAATAAAGACACGCGGATAGTGCCGATTTTAAACGGGGTTGAGCATTTTGAGAAATTTAAAGATTTAAATGCCAAGGTTTTAAAGGCGTGTGTTTATATACTCTCAAATAAGGTAGGAATTAATTTAATTCATAAAAAGACGCCACTTTTTTATCTTTGTGTAGAGGATGATGAAGTTTTGAAGAAAATTTTTGAGGGGTGTGATTTAAAAGTTAAGTTTAGCAAAGAAATAGAGAAAGATATATGGAAGAAGTATCTTTTTATTGCAACGTTTGCTACTTTGCAAAGTTATTATCAAAAGCCAACCGGTTGGATTATGGAGAAAAAAAAAGATGAGGTTGAAAGATTCTTGGATGAAGTTTTAAAGATTGCAAAAGAGGAGGGAGTTGATTTAGAAGGTGAGAAGGTAAAGGTTGTAAAGCAGGCTTTAAATATCCCTTATGAGAGTAAAATGAGTATGCAAATTGACTTTGAGAAAAATTCTAAAACTGAGATTGATAATATTACTGGATATCTGGCAAAAAGGAGTGAGTTTGTAAAGAAATATTATAAATAAGTTTATAGAATGAGAAAAGATTATCTTTTTATAACTATTTTTTTGGCTTTAACTCTTTTTTTTGGAGGGATTTATACTCTTATGAACTATAAAGAAAATTTAGCAATTAAAGAGGCATATAAGAGTTATTATAGGGAAAATAAGTATTTGTTTGAAAATGAAAATAGGCTTTTAAGTTTTCAAGCAAAAATGCTTTATGATTTGATAGTTGATGGGACTTTGAAGTGGTATATTTCTCAGTTTGCACTTGATAACAATAATAGCTCAATTTATAAGGATTTAATTGAGGGTAGGGTTAGGAAGTTTTCTAAGGTATTAAAAAAATATAATGTTTTGCATCTTCATATAATGTTAAAAAGTAAATCGATTTATGAAATGAATAAAGTAGCTTTTAAAAACAATTATAAATTTGGATTTTATTCAAAGCCTTATAGTACTTTTGTTATTACTCAAAAAGGAGTTGGGTATTTAGTTTCTTATCCTATAAAAGATAGGAAAGATAATCTGATTGGAAATTTTGCAATTGTTTTTGATTATTTAAAAGTTATGAAGATGTTTTTTAAGGAGAATATTTATATTGCTCTTTTTAAAAAGTATGGAGAAAAACTTAATTTTTGTAAATTGAATAATGATTTTTATCTCTCAGGAGATTTTTGTAAAAAGTATGGGTTTAAAAATCTTTTCTTTTTGCCAGGAGTTGTGAAGTATCAAGATTATGTTGTTATTGCAATTCCTATTTATGAAATTTCAGATAAGATAGGGTATGTATTAAAGGTCGAAAAAGAGTACAAATTTGAAGAGATTTATAGAATTCACGAGCATTTTAAAAAGATGAGTATTATTTTGTTTGCTTTTTATATTGTCTCTTTGATAATTGTTTTTGGGATTATTCATTTTTTAGATGTTTATAAGAAAGCCTCAGTTGATAGATTAACAAATCTTTTAAATAGACAAGGATGTGCAAAAAAATTAAAAACTATTCGCAATTATTCTTTATTAATTATTGATATTGACTATTTTAAAAAAGTTAATGATACTTATGGGCACGATATTGGTGATGAGGTTTTAAAAGAAGTGGCAAATACTCTTAAAAATTCTCTTAGGAAAAGTGATATTATTTGTAGGTGGGGAGGAGAAGAGTTTATTGTTATTTTGCCAGATACTTCTCTTGAAATGGCTTATGAGATAGGGGAGAGATTGAGAAAAAATATTGAAAACTCAAAAAATTTCCCTTATGATTTAAAAGTTACAATTTCTGTTGGAGTTGCAAGTAGTAAAGGAGATTTCCAAGAAACTTTTAAAATTGCTGATGAGAATTTATATTTGGCAAAAAAGGGTGGAAGAAATAGGGTTATTTTTTAGCAAGATAACTTTCAAGGATTTTTTTTGCAGCTAAGCTATCAATTCTCCCATCTCTTTTTTGTTTTATTTTTCCTTTTATCTCTTCTTTTACGATTGCACTGGTAAAACTTTCATCTACAAATTCAACTTTTCCATCAAACTCAATTAAATTTGTAAAGTGTTTTATTCTTTGGCACATCTCTTCATTTGTTTTTGGAAGCCCGATTACAAGAGTGTTAGCTTTATACTCTTTTAAAAGTTTACTCACTTCTTTTGCCGCTTGGTTTCTGTTTTTACGGATTATTGCTCTAAGTGGCACTACTGCAATTCCACCCGGGCTATAAGCTACTCCAATTCTTTTTAATCCAACGTCTATTGCAATAATTTTTTCCATATTTTTACCTTTTGTTGTAAATTTAATCTTGCATTAAGTGGGCTTGGGCTTGGGAGGTAGATTGGATTTAGGTTAAAGTGTTTTTTTAAAATCTTCTCAGCAAGTCTGCTGGTTGTTGCTATTTTTTTGATGTTTGGGTATTTTTGTAAGAGCTTTGGAATATCACAAGGCTCAATTACTTCTAAATTCTCATCCCTTGAATTTTGATTTTTTCTTTTTGTTTTGCATATGCTATCCCAAATAGCAATTTTGTGTCTTTTTAAAAATTCAATTTTTTCATCAATTGTTGATGGTTTTTTCTCATTAAAGATAATTGCCAAAATATCCCAAAACTGGTTTTTGGGGTGGGAGTAGTAAAAATTGTTTTCAAAAGATTTTAGTGAAGGAAATGTCCCAATAATTAAAATTTCGCTATCTTTAAAGATTATCGGTTTAAAAGGGTGGTTAAAAATAGACTTTTCCATTTTTAATTTCTACCTTTCCTTCAAGTTCCATTTCATAAATTTTATCTCCATATATTTTTAAAGCTTCACTAAGTAGTATTATTTTTGCATCGTTTGAAATTCCAAAATTATTAACAAATTCGTCAATATCCCAGATAACTTCTGCCTGGTTTGTTTTTGCAAGATATTGAGTTCCACTGCTTTCGTTTAATCTGTGAGGGATTACATATACTTTTTTATTATACTTTTTTGCCCACTCAAAGCTTCTCATACTTCCGCTTTTAAGCTCAGCTTCTGGGATTATAACAAAATCTGCAAGCTTTACTATTATTCTGTTTCTCTGTAAAAAGGTCCATTTGTAAGGTTTAAAATTTTTTTCATATTCGCTGAGGGCTAATCCTTCTTTATAGATTGATTTTATCAAATTTTCGTTTGATTTTGGATAGATTATATCCAAAGAAGAAGGAGAGATAAAAATTGTATTTGGAAAGGCTCCTTTGTGGGCTTGGGTGTCTATTCCAAGAGCTCCCCCACTTATTATTACAAATTTTTTAGAGAGTTTTTTAGCAAGAAGATATGTGGTGTCTTTTGAGTATTTGGTTGCTTTTCTACTTCCAATAATTGCTACTTTTGGTTTCTTTAAAAGAGTTAGGTTGCCTTTGTAAAAGAGTTTAAACTCATCAATTACTATTGAGTTCATCAATATATACTACCTTTACATCTTTTAATAAATCAAGAGAATTTTTAATAGTGGTTAAAGTTGTTTTGTGAGGATGTCCAATTGCTATGCAATATCCATATTTTTTGGCAATTTTAACCGCTTTTTTTAGTTGTTTTTTTATATAAGCTGGGTTTGAGTTATTATCTAGGAATAAATCTCTCATATAAAGTGGAATATGATAAATTTTGTTTGCTAATTTTGATTTTGTAGTTGAGATAGTAAGGGAGTCAACAAATCCAAGATGATTTATTTTTAGTGCAAAAAATAGTTTTTTCATAGCAACTAGTGAATTTGTAAATTTGCTGCCGGTGTGGTTGTTTACAAATTTTAGTTTTGGAAAAAGCTTTTTTAGATGGGTTATTTTTTTTAGTATTTCTTCTTTTGACATTGAAGTTAAAAGGGTGTTGTTTTCAGGAGTTGGGTAGTTAATTGCTTCAAGTGGTAAGTGGACCATATAGTGAGTAAACTCTTTTGCGTATTTAAAAGTATTTGGGTGGCGTTTATCAGGTGGAAAAAAAGATGGGGTAATGTGAAGTGGGATTTGTTTTATCATTTTAGCTTCATAGTTAAAAGCAACATCATCAATAATTATTACAAGTTTTGGTTTTTTACTTTTTTTAATGGGTTTTTGAATTTTTTGGATTGGGTGAAGATTTCTATAATAATCTTCAATTTCTGATTTTGTTGTTTTTAATAGATTATTTTCTTTTTTTAACTCTATTATTTTAGTTTTTAGTTTTGTGATTTCATCTTTTAAGTTCTCTATTTTTGCATAAAGAGACTTGATTTTAGCTCCTTCTAAAAATATAATAACTGATAGTAAAACAAAAAAGACAATCAAAAGGATTTTTTTCATTTTTCTAAAATGATTTCAACTTCTAATGTTTCAATTTCTTGATTTGATGAGGTTTTAATTACTACATCTTTTACTTTTATATACTTTTTTACTACTTCTATTAACTCTTTTTTCATTTCATCTAAATTTTCTATATGAGTATTTGCTCTTTCATATGCAAGCATCATCATAAGTCTATCTTTTGCTACTTCTTTTGATTTTTTTTTCTTGAATATATCAAAAAAACTCATTTAAAAAGCCTTTTTAGTTTACTGAATAATCCCTCTTTTTTACTCAAATCTAAAAACTCAACCTCTTCTCCTAAAATTCTTCTTGCAACTCTTCTAAAAGCCTCTCCTACAAGAGATTTTTCGTTTAAAACAATAGGCTCTCCTAAGTTTGTAGATTTTATAATATCTTCATCATCTGGAATTACTCCAATTAAAGGTAAGGCTAAAATGTGTAAAACATCATCAATTGATAGCATCTCTTCTTTTTCAATGAGTTCGGGTTTTATTCTATTTATGATAATCTCTTTTTTAACCTCTTTTCCCTCTTTTGCTTTTTTGCTTTTTGCATCAATTATTCCAATTACTCTATCTGCATCTCTTACCGCACTAATTTCAGGAGTTGTTACAATTAAAGCTCTATCTGCAAGGTAAATTGAGTGTTCAAATCCACTCTCAATTCCAGCAGGTGAGTCAATTAAGATATAATCAAAATCTTTTTTTAGCTCGTTTATAAGTTTTTCTACTTTATCTTTATCTAAAACGCTTTTATCTTTTGTTTGACTTGCTGGTAGGAAATGGAGATTTTTGGTTCTTTTATCTTTTATTATTGCTTGGGCAAGGTTGCATCTTCCCTCCATTACATCTACAACATCATAAACTATTCTATTTTCAAGTCCAAGTATCATATCAAGGTTTCTAAGTCCAATATCAAAATCAACCGCAACTACTTTTTTACCAAGCATAGCAAGAGCTGTTGCTACATTTGCTGTTGTTGTTGATTTACCAACCCCGCCTTTTCCGCTTGTAATTGTAATAACTTCCACTTATACCCTTTTTATGAAATTATATCATTTTCCTTGATTAAGTCTATCCATAATGACTAAATTGTCTTTTGCAAATGGGATATTTGATTTTTCAAAGTACTCTCTTGCTTTTTTATAGTTTTTTTTAGTTCCTTTACCAATGTAGTAAAAGACTCCAAGATTGTAATAATCACTTGGAAAATTGCTTTTTTTGAAATATTTTATGGCAATTTTTGGGATGTAATATTTAGATGGAGTTGCATAAAGCACTCCTAAATTATGTGCGATTATTGGATTTTTATTTTGTTTATAAGCTTCTTTTAGATAATTTAAAGCTTTATCAACTTCTCCTCTCTCAAAGAAGTATTTTCCAATATCGTTTAGAGTTTTATATCCTCCAAATTGAGCAATTTCACTCTCACTTGGAGTTTTATCTTGGCTAAGAAGGTAGGTTGTGTAATTTTGGAAGTAGCTTTTATTGTTAAAGCACTCTTTTTTTATGTTGTTTGGATTAAAAATGCAGTTATTTAGGTTTGTTGTATAAAGTTTTTGAATTAATTTATCAATTTTTGGGGATATTTCTCCAAAAATCCTCTCAGGTTTGAAAATAATTCCTCCGCTTAGTTTTTCTGATAAGAGGAGTTGAAGGTTTTGCAAAGAATTTATTATGTTTTGTTTTAAGTATGTTATATTTGAATCATTTTTATTAAATTCAGACCCAAAGCTTTTCATATATAAAAGTCTTCTTATATGGAAAAAGATTTTTGGCTCTTTTTTGGTAATTTTTTTAGTTTTTTTAACTTTTATTGAGGTTGCAATTTGTAAAAATTTTTTAATGTAATTTTTCGAGTTAGGATAGTGTTTTTTAATATAATAATCAACTGCGTCCTTATTTAAAATTAGATAAAATGAATAAAGGATATATTTTAGTTTGTTGTTGTTTAAAGGGACTTTTTGGAAGTAGATATACTTATTTAGTTTTAGTGATTTTTTGATTGGAATGTTATAAGCTTCAATTGAAAGGTAAGTAAATTTATTATAAGGTATTGCATATCCATTTAATAAATAATCAAGTTGCTTATAGCCTCTTTTATAGTCGGTTAAATAATATTTTAGATTGCTTGGAGAAGCTGAATAAAGGAGTTTATATGGATATTTCATAAATAAATTTCCATTAATAAATCCAATTGAGTTATATCTTAAAACTTTTAGGCTGAATTCTTTGGTAAATATAGGAATAAAAAATTTAAATCCTTCAATATCAAAATAGCTAATTGGAGATTGACTTTTAAGTGTTAGTTTATAAGTATGTTTTGTTGTCGTAATGTCAAAGTTTTCAGTTGATAAGTTATATAAACTTACATATGCAAAAAGAAAGAGGGGAGAGAAAAGACTACTTAGTTGGAATATAATGCGCATTTGTAATTTTATTATTTGTAATCATAAAGAAAGTTGGAATAAATGATGCGTGTTTTCCAGGTCCAAATTGTACATCAGTTACATTTGTAATATTTTTGATTTGGATTTGTCCCTCTTTGAATAATTTTGGATTTGAAGTTTTTGAGATTAAATCAGCAACTGAAATAATTGCTACTTCGTTTTTCATATAGTTAGATTTATTGATTTTTGGTGCTGGTGAGAAGATTACAACTTCTTTTTTTACATCTTTATTTTCTTTTGTGTCTCTAACTTCTATTTCAAATTTTCTAATTTGGTCGCGATTGTATCCAAATGGGAAATCAAATGCTATAAATTGGTTTTTTCCATAGTTTGAGTAAGTAAATGTAGTAGTTTTGTGTTGTAAAATTTTTAAGATTTGAGTTGCTTTTTCTTTTCCAAGTAAAATATAAGGATTGGTATCATTTCCGTATGCAACTACTTGTCCAGTTAAAGTTTTGCTATGAGCATTTTTAAATGCTGTCATTGGAAGAATTGATGTAGGTGTTGGATCATTTTTGTCTATATATTCAACATTTCCAGCTAGATCGTTATATACTCTTTTTAATGTATTGTTTGGATATTTTCCTTTAATTAAAGAGTCCCATCTATTAACTAATACACTTTTTTCTACTTTTTCATCACTTATTTCATTGAATTCAGAAATTGGATAAACTTCAATATATCCACTTGAAAAGTCTACATCGGTATGTCCAGATTTTACGCTATAAGAAGTAATATCAACCCCTTTTGCAAGCATTGCTTTTGCTTGTGGATGATTTGAGTCATCAGTTGAATAAAGATAAACATCGTTTCCTTGTTGACATAATTTTCCAGTCCATACATCTCCTGGGCTTAGAAAAATAGGAATATCCACTTCATTTGAGTATGTTTGTTCTCTAAATGCAACTTTTGCTAAGATTGATCTGGTTGTATTTGTATTATAAACTGTAACTTTTGTACAGATGTTACCTTTTGCTACATATAATGGAGCTATTAAAAAATCACCTCTTCCATCAGTTGATTTTACAACATTTGATGCAAGTGCCATTGAAGCTGCTAAACTTACCCCAATTAATGTAGATGTTACTTTTTTCATTTTTTCTCCTTTTTGTTTTATTAAATTATTGCATAAAAAAAATTAAAAAGCAACCCAGAGTTAATTTTTATTCGGGTCTACGATTTTGTTTTTGCTAATCCAAGGCATCATTTTTCTAAGTTCTTTTCCAGTTTTTTCAAGAAGGCTATCTTCTGTTAAAGCTCTTTCTGCATTCATTCTTACATATCCAGCTTGTCTTTCAAGGATAAAGTCTTTTGCAAATTTCCCGTTTTGAATCTCTTTTAGTATCTCTTTCATAGCTTTTCTTGACTCTTCTCCAATAACTCTTGGACCTGATACATAATCTCCATATTCAGCTGTGTTTGAGATTGAATATCTCATGTTTGCCATTCCACCTTCATAAAGTAAATCTACTATTAATTTAAGTTCGTGTAAACACTCAAAATAAGCCATCTCAGGAGCATATCCAGCTTCTACTAATGTATCAAATCCCGCTTTGATTAAGCTTGTAACTCCTCCACATAAAACTGCTTGCTCTCCAAAAAGGTCGGTTTCAGTTTCATCTTTAAAAGTAGTTTCAATAATTCCAGTTCTGCCTCCACCAATTGCACTTGCGTAAGATAAAGCTAGCTTTTTAGCTTCTTCTCCTCCTTGATATACGGCAATTAAATCTGGAATTCCTCCACCTTTTACAAATTCGCTTCTTACTGTGTGTCCTGGCGCTTTTGGAGCTACTAAGATTACATTTAAATCTTTTCTTGGTTTTATTAATTTATAATGGATATTAAATCCGTGACCAAATGCGATAGTTGCACCTTTTTTTAGATTTGGTTCTATTTCTTTATAATATACTTCTGGTTGAACTTCATCAGGTAATAAAATCATAACTACATCAGCATCTTTTACAGCTTCTGCTACTGGTTTTACTTCAAATCCGTGGGCTTTTGCTTTTTCCCAAGATTTACTACCTTCTCTTAGTCCTACTACTACATCAACTCCGCTATCTCTAAGATTTAGGGCGTGAGCGTGACCTTGGCTTCCAAACCCAATCATTGCAACTTTTTTGCTTTTTATAATATCTAAATCACAATCTTTATCATAATAAATTGGTAATGTTGCCATTACTTCTCCTTTTTGTTGGAATTATAACAAATAAAATGGTATAATAGACAAAAAGGCTTTTTATGAGAGTTTTTTTGTCTTTATTGGTTGTATCTTATCTTTTTGCTTTAAATCCAAACAAGATGAATTTGATTGAGCTTTATAAAAGACATTATTACACTTATATTTGTGTTAATAGATGGAAATTTATAAAAAAGTATAAAGATGAAGATTTACTCTCATTAGTAGCTGCTTCTTGTGTAAAAAAACATATGATAACTCCTGGGATTGATGTTGCAAAGGTTTTGCGTTTTACAAAAATTGGACGCAATAATGCAAATTATCTCTCAACTCTCTTTTTGATTAAACATTATATAATAAGTTACATTAAAGATGGATTTGATTTAAAAAATGTTAATTTACCATTGATTAAAGGTGATTTAATAGGTAAAATTTTTATATTACTTAAAGCTCAAAAGCCAAAAGTAAAAGATAACTCTTTTGTAGTGGTAGATGGTAGTTTGGAGTATAAAGTTGTAGTAAATTTAAAAAGAAATTTGCTTTATGTCTACATTTTAAATAACGGAAATTTAATTAAAAAGGATAGATATTGGTAACGCCAGAACAACTTATAAAACTTGGGCTTATTACAAAAGAGCAAGCAAAAGAGGCACTTGAAAAGAAAAAACAAAATCCAAATAAGAGTTTTTTGGATATTTTGTATGAGCTTGGATACATCTCAAAAGAGGAGTATTTAAAAATCCTTGCTTTTGATTTAAAAGTCCCTTATGTTACAGAGCTTAAAAACGTAAGGCTAAGAGATATAAAAGTTCCAGCAAATATTTTAAAGCAATTTAGGGCAATTCCGTTTGA
>JBDONU010000073.1:0-3336 GCA_039831175.1 Nautiliaceae bacterium | reverse complement strand
TATAATCAATTCAAAAAGGGGAATTCCTTATGATAGAGAGATGTAGTTTTTGTGGAAGTGTAGAGAGTGAAGATAATCCTTTATTAGCGTCGCCAGACAATAAGGCGTTTATTTGTAAAAATTGTATTTTACAAGCGTATGATATTGTTATAAAGGCGGTTAAAAAAAATCAGTCAAGTAAAGAGTTTAAGCTTTTAACTCCAAAAGAGATAAAAGCTTATTTAGACCAATATGTAATAGGGCAAGAGAAGGCTAAAAAAATTGTAGCGGTTGCGGTTTATAATCATTATAAAAGGATTCTTTTTGGCAAAGATAGTGATGTAGAAATTCAAAAATCAAATATTTTAATGATAGGTCCAACAGGAAGCGGTAAGACTCAAATTGCAAGGACTCTTGCAAAACTTCTTGATGTGCCATTTGCAATTGCTGATGCTACAAGCCTTACAGAAGCTGGATATGTGGGGGAGGATGTAGAAAATGTCCTTTTAAGACTTATTCAAGCAGCCGATGGGGATGTTAAAAAGGCTGAGATGGGGATTTTGTTTATTGATGAGATTGATAAGATTGCAAGAAAAAGTGAAAACCCATCGATTACCAGAGATGTAAGTGGGGAAGGAGTTCAGCAAGCCCTTCTTAAAATTATAGAAGGGAGTATTGTGAACGTCCCTCCAACAGGAGGTAGAAAGCATCCTCATCAAGAGTTTATCCAAATTGACACTTCAAACATTTTATTTATTTGCGGTGGTGCGTTTGAAGGGCTTGATGAGATTATTAAAAGAAGACTTGAAGGAAGTAGCGTAGGTTTTTTAGCTTCAACTAAGAAAAATTTAAGCAAAGATGAGGTGCTTGATTTTGTAGAGCCAGAGGATTTAGTAAAATATGGACTTATTCCAGAGCTTGTGGGAAGACTTCCAGTAATTGCTACTTTAAAAGAACTTAGTGAAGAAGATTTGATAAGAGTTTTGACTGAGCCAAAAGATGCTTTAATTAAGCAGTATAAAGAACTTTTTAAACTTGATGGGGTTGAGCTTGAATTTGAAGAGGAAGCTTTAAGAGCAATTGCTAAAAAAGCAATTGAGAGAAAAACAGGAGCAAGAGGTCTTAGAGCAATTTTAGAAGAAGCTATGGTAGATATTATGTTTGAGTTGCCAGAGTATAGAGGAAGCAAAATTATTATTACAAAAGATGTAATTGAAAAAGGTGCAAAGCCTATTATTATAAAGGGAAGTGATGTTTCTAAGTAAGATACTTGGATTTTTTAGTAATGACTTGGCTATTGATCTTGGGACTGCAAATACTCTTGTTAGTGTAAAAGGTAAAGGTATTGTAATAAATGAGCCAAGCGTTGTAGCTATTAAAGCTGATAAACATAAAAATAGAGTGCTTGCGGTTGGTAAGGAAGCAAAAGATATGATTGGTAAAACTCCAAAGGACATTATTGCAATAAGGCCTATGAAAAATGGAGTAATAGCTGATTTTGATATTACAGAGGAGATGATAAGGTATTTTATTAAAAAAGTGCATAATAGAAAATCTCTTATTCATCCACGAATTGTTATTTGTGTCCCTTATGGACTAACGCAGGTAGAAAGAAAAGCAGTTAAAGAATCTGCAATGAGTGCTGGGGCAAGGGAAGTATTTTTGATAGAAGAACCAATGGCTGCGGCAATTGGTGCTGGACTTCCGGTAAAAGATCCCCAAGGAAGTATGGTAATTGATATTGGAGGGGGTACTACTGAGATTGGAGTAATTTCTCTTGGAGGGCTTGTTGTGAGTAAGTCAATAAGGACTGCTGGGGATAAGTTTGATAAATCAATTGTGGATTACATTAATAAAAAGTATAATTTAGTAATTGGAGAGAGGACTGCTGAGGAAATTAAAATAGAAATTGGAACTGCTATTCAGCTTGATAAAGAACTTAAAATGTTAGTAAAGGGTAAAAATAGAATTACTGGACTTCTTGAAACTATTACGGTTACGAGTGAAGATGTTAGAGAAGCCTTAAAAGAACCTATAAAAGAACTTGGAGAAGCTTTAAAGGAAGTTTTAGAACAAACTCCTCCAGATTTGGCAGGTGATATTGTGGAAAATGGAATTGTTTTAACTGGTGGGGGAGCTTTATTAAGAGGGATTGATAAATATTTTAGTGATCTTGTCTCTTTACCAGTTTTTGTAGCAGAGGAGCCTCTTTTAGCAGTAGCAAGAGGAACTGGTATGGCGCTTGATCAGATTGATTTGTTATCTAATGTAGAGGAGTAATTTGTTTTGAATAAATTTTACCTCTTTTTGCTTCTTCTTTTTTTTCTTATCTTTTCTCAAATTTATTTAGTTAAGAAAGAATTTATTATAGTGGGTAATAAAATAAAAGAAGCAGTAAATACAATAACTAATAGCATAACTTCTCAAATTAATTTAATCACTAATGCTAAAAAAGAGATTGAATATCTAAAAAAAGAGAATAAAATCCTAAATCAAAAGCTTGCAAAGTGTTATGAAATCCAAGCTATTTGCAAAGATTTAAAGGATTTTAAGTTTTTAAATTTACCTTCTTTATATTTTGTCAAAGCGATTTCTTATGCGAATTTACCCAATTTTTCAGAAATTTATATTTCATATCCTAAGGAAATTTCTATTCCAAGAGGTTTAGTGTATAATAATTTTGCAGCTGGAATTGTTGTTAAAAATTTTGGAGATTACTCTCTTGCTTATCTTAATCAAAATCCAAAGGTTTCTTATACGGTTATGATTGGAGAGGAAGAAGTGCCTGGTATATTTTATGGTGGAGAAATGAAAATAAAGTATATTCAAAAGTTTGCAAAAATAAAAGTAGGCGATATTGTAAAAACAAGTGGACTTGATAAAGTTTTTTATAAAGGTGCGTTAGTAGGAAAAGTAGTAAAAATAGAAAATAAAAAACTTTACAAAGAAGCAGTTATTAAACCATATTATAATAAGTTAACTCCAAGTTTTTTTTATGTAGTTGAGGGGAAAAAATGAAAAAGAGTTTATTAATAGTGACGATTTTATTTTTAAGTGGATGTGTATCTAGGCATCCTTGTCTTGATAAAAAAGAAGTTTGTCTTAGTGATTGTAAAAGAATCTATCCTAAAATGGGAGTTGAATATAATATTTGCAAAAGTGCTTGTTATACTTCTTATGGTATTTGTAAAGCAAAAAGAAAAATTAAAAAAATTTTCTAAATCAGAAATTCTCATAATTTAGGGTTTTTTAGAAAAAGCAAGAGGAAAAAGAGAAGGAAAGTTGAAAAATTTTTCAAAAAGTACTTGACAAGAGTGTAAAAATTTTATATACTTTCAATCCCAAAACGGGTGAGGC
>JBDONU010000108.1:0-3414 GCA_039831175.1 Nautiliaceae bacterium | reverse complement strand
TATACTCAATAAGCTTAACTTCTAAATCCTCTTCATCGTTTTCTCTAAAAATTTTTGCACTATCTCCAAGCTGCCAAGGAATTGCACCACTATTTGAAGCAACAACCGGCAATCCAACCGCTTGAGCTTGAACAGTAACAAGTGGGAAAGTATCTATCCAATTTGGCATTGTTTTAGAAGCCAAAACAAATATATCCATAGCATTCATATAATTTGGCACCTCTTCTTGATTTACAAATCCAGTGATATAAACTCTATCTTCTAAATTATGCTTTTTCACTTCCTCTTTAATCCACTCTCTTAAATCTCCATTTCCAACAAGCAATAAAGCTAAATTTGGATATTTTTTTGCTAAACGAATAAAAACTCTAACAATATTATCAACCCCTTTTGCTTCACTAAGTCTCCCACAAAATCCAATAACCACTTTATCTTTAAAGTTTAATTTTTCCCTATATTCAACCCTTATTTTTTCATCTTTTTTAAAAATATCCTCATCAACGCCAACTTGGGTTTGAACAAAAATTGGCTTATCATACCCCCCATCCCTTAAAGACTTCAAACATCCAGGATAATGCACAAGAGCTGAGGTTGTGTTTTTTTTGATATTTAAAAAGGCTAAAAAGTGGAAAAGTTTTTTTAGGGGATTTTTTGTTATTTTATAAGGAACTCCCTTTGCATTCATTGAAAAAAAGATAATTTTACTTTTTAATCTATACAAAAATCTACAAAAATAGACTTGATGATGAATAAAGCTTCTCTCTTCTGCTAAAAGATAAATAATATCTGGATTAATCTCTTTTAACTTTTTACAAAGCCCCTTTAAAAAATATCTATTCCAATTTTTAGTATTTGTAGCGAGGAGAGTGTGAGCGTGAAAATTATTTTTATGCACCTCTTTTGGTCTGAATACAACCTTTTCTCTAAACCAATCACTCTCCCAATACTTTGGCATTATAAGATGAACTTCATACTCATCAAATTTTTTCCATCTGTTTTGATTTACTTCATTTACGAATGAGTGAGATATAACTACTATCTTACCAATAGCACCCATTCTCTACTCTTTTAAAATTTTTTGGCTTCTCAATTGGTCTTATCCAATGCTTGTTAAAAAGCCTCTTAAACTCATCCCTCTCATCCCACCTTTTACCTCTTATCCCAAACAAAAGCTGAGTGCTACCCCCCATATGAATTGCCTTTTTACCAAGGCTTTTTACAAAAGCTCCAAGAGGAAATCCATATGCCCCAGCTCCAATTATGGCTATATCAAAATCTTTTTTTTCAATTTCTTTTTTCATATATTCAAGTGCTTCAAACCAACTCTTAAATCTCTCATCTCTATTTCCAGCAATTGTTTGCACGGCTTTTAAAATATCAAGTTCAAATTCTGGTAAAATCTTAGGATTTTGAAAAAGCAATTTTCTTTTTTGATATTGTTTTTTTATACTCTCACTAAATGGATGAATTACTAAAACTTTTTTACCCTCCAAAGCTTCACTCCAAGGTTTTTTGGCAAAAAAGGGAGTATGGATTGCTCCTGATGTAACTAAAATTGCATCTTTTGCAAACTTTTTAACTACAAAATCTTCAAGAGGATTATACCAAACTCCTAAAATATCTACTTTTTTTAAAGCTTCAATATACTCTTTTGCAAGTTTTTTTATATTCTCATTTGTTGGAGGGAAAAAGCCAGTATTATTTTCAAGCATCTCTTTTATAAAATCAAAATCCCAGTTACTAAGATAAAATTCAAGCATTCTCATCTCCCCAGCCCCAAGCCTTCCAACAAACAAAGGCTTATCTTCTTTTAAGGCATTATAGATAACTTCACTTCCCTTTTCATTACTCAAAATTTCCCTTCCATAATCCATCAAAACCCCATCAAATCTTTTAGCAATTTTTGACTTTAAACGCCTAAGATTAAAAATAAACTTATTCAACTATTTTTCCTTTATCAAGTCTGATAATCCTTGTGCATCTATCAAGAGTTGAGAGGCGATGTGCTACTATAATCATAGTTTTATCTTCTCCAATCTTATAAATTTCATCCATTATTTTACTTTCAGTCTCGTTATCAAGAGCACTTGTAGCCTCATCTAATATCAAAATCTCAGGATCATTATATAAAGCCCTTGCAATTGCAACTCTTTGCTTTTGTCCTCCACTAAGTTTTACCCCATTTTCTCCAACTTTTGTATAAATCCCTTCGTGTTCTTTTTCAAGAAAATTAAGCAAATTTGCCATCTTTAAAGCTCTTTTTACCTTCTCTTCATCAATCTCTTCTCCAAACGCTACATTCTCTGCAATAGTCCCATCAAAAAGATAAATATGTTGAGGAATATAGCCTATCTTTTTTCTCCAAGATTTCATATTTTTTTCACTAAGCACTTTTTTATCTATTAATATTTTACCATCTTTTGGTTTATAAAGTCCTATTATTAAATCAATAAGAGTAGATTTACCACTACCACTCTCCCCAATAATCCCGAGTTTTTCACCTTTTTTAATCGTTAAATTTATATTTTTTAAAATTGGTTTATTTTTTTTATATTCAAAACTTACATTTTTTAGTTTTATCTCTTTTTTAAATTCAATCTTTTCATCTCCTAAATCTTCTGGTGCATAAAGTAAGTCTGAATGGATTTTTTCTAACGCTTTTAGATGATAGAGAATATTATTGTATGAAGTATAAATCCTATTTACACTTGGCATCAATCTATAAAGCCCAAGCACAAACACACTCAAAATCGGCAAAGCCGTAGCTATATCATGCCCAGCTTTAATAACTAAATATACAATTATAAAAGCTACCAAAGAAAAACTAATAGCCTCTAAATAAAGACGTGGCAAATGTCCAAAAGTAAGGCTTAGTATTTGAGCTTTTGTATATTCCTTGCTTGCTTTTTGAAACTCTTTTAATAATTCTTCCTCATTTCCTTTTAACTTAATCATTTTAAAGTTTCCAAAACTAGCAAACATTACATCGTAAAACTTCTCTTGCATTTCATTCCTTACAACCCCAGCTCTCTTAACTCTTGGAGTTATTATCTTTTTTAAAATAAAAATATTTACCCCAAGAAATAAAGCTAGAAGCAGTGTCATTTTCCAATTTACATAAATAAGCATCAAAGTAATAAAAAACGCAACAAAAACTTCACTCATTATAAACAAAAACAAAGACAAAATATAAACTAAGTTATTGGCTTCGTTTATGATAGTTTTTGTAAGCTCTGATGATTTTCTTTCGATAAAATCGATATAATACATTTTAAGATAGTTTCTAAAAAGTCTATACGCAAGCGTATAATATCTACCCTGAGAAAAGCGAGAGAGTAGATAAAAATAACTAAAATTAATAATCGCCCTAAAAATATAAAACAATATCAAAAATACTCCAAAAGCCACTACAAA
>JBDONU010000115.1:0-11801 GCA_039831175.1 Nautiliaceae bacterium | reverse complement strand
TATTTAATTGGCGGAATTCCGTTTGGATATTTAATTGCAAAGTATGCAGCCGGGATTAATATAAAAGAGTACGGGAGTGGAAATATTGGTGCTACTAATGTTTTAAGGGTTTTAAAAGAAAAAGATCCAAAAAAAGCCAAAAAACTTGCTGCAATTACATTGTTTTTAGATGCTTTTAAAGGAGCAGCTATAATACTTATAGCTAAGATGGTTGGGGTTTGTGATGCGACTTTGTGGACTCTTGGAGTTTTGGCGGTGATTGGGCATTGTTTTTCTCCGTTTTTGAAGTTTGAGGGAGGAAAAGGTGTTGCTACTACTGCTGGGGTTATGCTTGTTTTAATTCCAAAAGCAGCACTTGTTGGAATGATTGTATGGTTTTTAATGGCAAAGTTTGTTAGAATTTCTTCTCTTAGCTCACTTAGTGGAATTTTAGCTGGGGTTTTGAGTGCTTATGTGCTTTATCCTCATATCTCTATTGAATCTCATGCACCTCTTTGGATTATTGCTTTTATTGTTTTTTACAAACACAAAGAAAATATCTACCGCCTTCTTATAGGTCAGGAAAAAAGGGTTGTGTGATGTATACGATTGTAGTTGAGGAGCTTAGTTTTAAAGCTATTCTTGGACTTTTGGAAAAAGAGAGAAATGAAGAACAGCTTGTGGTTGTAAATTGTAAGATAGAGTATGAAGATAAAAGAAATTATGTTGATTATGCAAAGGTTTGTGATATGATTGTAAATCTTATTCAAGATGGTAAGTTTTTGTTAATAGAGGATGCGGTTGATGAGATTGAGAAGAAATTAAGGAGTGCTTTTCCTCAAATGAAAAGTCTTTATTTGCAAGTTAAAAAGACTGAAATTTTAAAAAATGCTTTGGTAGGAGTAGAAATTTTAAGAAAATATTAATATAATTCTTTCTTGAAGTTATTAAAGGAGATTGAGAGTATGCGTCTTTTAGTGGTTGAAAAAGATGAGACTTTAAATAGTTTGATTTCTAAGTCTTTAAATGAGGCAAATTATAAAACGGATGAAGCATTTACTATAAAGGATGCTAAGTATTTTTTGGATATAAGAAGTTATAATTTAATTATTGTGGACGCAAATTTTGGAAATAGCGAAGTTTTTAAATTTATAGACCACGCAAAAAATATTTATCCTTTAATTAAAGTGATTGTAATTTCTGATGATTATTCATTAGAGAGTGAAATTAAAACTCTTAAAATGGGAGCTGATGATTATATTAAAAAACCTTTAAATTTTGATTTATTAAATACCAGAGTTGATGTAGCATTAAGAGGGGGAAGAGAAAATAAAATTGTGATTAAGGATTTAGTTATCGTAAAAGATGAAGAAAAAGTTATTTATAAAGGTCAAGAGTCTTATTTAAAAGGAAAAGCATTTGAAGTATTTATGCATCTTGCAAGATACCCAAATCAAGTTATCTCAAAAGAGCAACTTCTTGATGCTATTTGGGAAGAGCCAGAGCTTGTGACTCCAAATGTAATTGAAGTTGCGATAAATCAGATAAGAAGAAAGGTTGACAAAGTTTTTAAAATTGATACAATAAAGACTATTCGCCGAAGAGGCTATAAATTTTGTTATCCAAAGGAGTAGATATGGCTTTAAAAATAACAGAAGAGTGTATTGCATGTGATGCTTGTGTTGATGAGTGTCCAAATGGGGCAATTGAGCCAGGTGATCCGATTTATGAGATTGATCCTGATCTTTGCACGGAGTGTATTGAATATGGAGGGGAGCCTCAATGTGTGCAAGTTTGTCCAGTTGATGCAATTGTACCAGATCCTGATAATGTTGAAACTGCAAAAGAGCTTAAACTAAAAGCTGAACTTATTCATAAAGACGAAGAGTAATGGCAAAGGTAACGGCGGTAATTGATATAGGCTCAAATTCTGCCAGAATGGCAGTATTTAAAAAAACCAGCCGTTTTGGTTTTTACCTTTTGCGTGAAGAAAAGAGTAAAGTAAGAATTAGCGAAGGTGCTTATGAGAATAATGGTGAGCTTCAAGATTTTGCAATTAAAAGAGCTATTAAGGCACTTAGAGAGTTTCTTTTAATCGCAAAATCTTTAAAAGCAAAAAAGATTCTTTGTGTAGCTACTTCGGCAGTTAGGGATGCTCCAAATAAAGCTGAATTTATTAAGAGAGTAAAAGATGAACTTTCTCTTAAAATAAAAGTAATTGATGGGGATAAAGAAGCTTTTTTTGGAGGAGTTGCGGCAGCAAATCTTTTATACGAAAAAAACGGAGTTACTATTGATATTGGAGGAGGAAGCACTGAGCTTGCTTTAATTAAGAATAAAAAAATTGAAGCTACTATTTCTTTAAATCTTGGGACTGTTAGATTAAAAGAACTATTCTTTGATAAAGGGGATATAAAAGGAGCAAAAGAGTTTATAAAAGATGAGATTCAAAGACTTGGAGAGATTTATAAATCCAAAAAAGTGTTTGGAATTGGAGGAAGTATTAGAGCGCTTTCTCAGGCTATTATAAAAATGATTAACTATCCTCTTGATATTTTGCACGGATTTACTTATGAAATTAAAAAGCAAAAAGCATTTTTAGAAAATATTATAAAAATGAGTGATGAAGAGCTTTTAAAAGTTGGTATTAAGCCAGAGAGGCTTGATGTTATAAGACCTGGGACTTTGATATTTTTAGAGCTGCTTGAATATTTAGAAGCAAAAGAGGTAATTACAAGTGGAGTTGGAGTAAGAGAAGGAGTGTTTTTGACTGACCTTCTAAGAAATGATAATTACCGTTTTCCTGATAATTTTAATCCATCTGTTAGGACAATTATGGATGTTTATAAGATTGATAGAAAAGTTGCTTCTTATGAAGCAAAAATTGCCTTAGAGCTTTTTGATTTGTTAAGGAGTGATTTTAAGTTAGATGAGAAGTATAAGATGCATCTAAATTATGCAATTAAACTTTCGCGTGCTGGTGAGCTTGTTGATTTTTATGAAGCTCATAAACATACCGATTATATTTTATTAAATTCTCTTCACTATGGATTTAGACATTCTGATAGACTTTTGATTTCTAAAATTATAAGATTTCATAAGCGTAAAAAAATCAAAAAAAAAGATATAGAAAAACTTAAATCCCTCCTTCCTAAAAAAGAAGTTATTGAGAAGCTTTGTAATATCTTTTGGGTTGCAAAGGTTGTAAATCAAAATCTCTCAATGCCAAAAGTTGAAATAAAAAAAGATGGTAAAAAAATTATAATAAAAGGCAAAAACCTCTACCTTGCAAAAGAACGTTCAAAAAGTCGTGAACTTTTCTTTGATTTGGAGATAGTAAATGAGGAGTAATTTGTTATTTTAAAAAATTATAATCTCGAAGCAATTCATAAAAAGAAGTAATAAACTCTAAAAGAGCTTAAAAAGCAAAAAGACTTGGGATTATAGTTTTATAACCCCAAGTAAATTTAGCATAGTAAAGATAAGAGCAATTGGTACTATTATTTTAATAGAGAAGTCCCAAATTTTAAATCTAACTTCTCCTAAATCTTTACCAATGTATTTGAATTTTTGAGTTTTTGGCAATACATATCCTACGAAAATTGCTATGATAAATCCTCCAAGTGGAAGCATAATTGAGGTGGTAGTAAAGTCAAGTAAATCAAATAGTGGTTTTTTAAAGAATGTAAAGATTTTACCCCACGCTTTTGAATAAGATAAAATTGCTAAAACTCCACCAATCCAGTAAGTTAAACTTATAGTAATTACTGCTTTTTTTCTACTTATTTTGAATTTGTCAATTAAATATTGCACCCCAGGTTCTACAAGAGAAATTGCAGAAGTAATGCCAGCAAATGCGAGTGCTACGAAGAATAAAAATGCAAAAACAATTCCTAAAATTCCAAATTTATGAAAAACTGGTGGAAGTGAAATGAATACAAGTCCAGCACCTTGGCTTGGTTTTGCTCCAACTTGGAAAAGAAAACTAAAAATAGCAAGTCCAGCAATTAAAGCAATTAAAGTATCAATAACTGCTACAATAAAGGCTGTTTTTGGAATGCTTGCATCTTTTGGAAGTGATGCTGCGTATGTTAGGATTGCTCCCATTCCAAGAGAGAGTGTAAAGAATGAGTGTCCAATAGCACTTACAAACGCATCAGAATTTAACTCATCCCATCTAAACTCAAACATAAACTTAACCGCTTTACTAAATCCATCAAGAGTCATTGCATAAAATAAAAGTCCAAGTAAAATTATGATTAAAGATGGCATTAAGATAAGGTTGATTTTTTCAATCCCTTTTTTAATACCTTTATGAACAATGTATCCCACGATAATTACTGATAGTGTGTGGAAAAATATTTCAAGCCAAACTTTTTGAGAGATGAGTGAGATAAATATGTTTTTTGCTTCTTGGGTTGTAGTTGGTAAGTTAAAAAGCGAATTTATAATGTAATAAAAAATCCATCCAATAACTACTGAATAAAATGTCATAATAATAAGTCCAGTAACCCACATAAATCCAGCATATCTCCAAAGCTTTTTGTTCTTTGGAGCGGCAACTTCAAAGCTTGTAACCGCATCAGCTCTACCGATAGCACCAATTAACATCTCTGCCATTAAAAGAGATATACCAATTAAAGCAATTGTGATTAAGTAAATAATAACAAAGGCTCCTCCTCCATACTCTCCTGTCATATAAGGAAACTTCCAGATATTTCCAAGTCCAACGGCACTTCCTGCTGCCGCTAAGATAAATCCGATTTTGCTAAATCTTTGGATTTTCATTTTCCCTCCTTTAAGAAATATCTAATGCTTCCAAATCCAATTGCTTTGGTTTTTTTTATTTTCTCTATTTCTTTGTCTGAAATAATCCCTCCAAGTGCAATTACTTTTGGATGAAATTTTACTATTTTATCTAAAATTTCAATTCCAAGTCCTTTTCTATTCTTAGAGTCAAAAATTGGTGAAAATGTAATATAGTTTGCATCTTTTGCTTTTTTGGTCTCTTGAAGGTTATGAGTTGATGCAATTGTTATTTTATTAAAGCTTTTAATTAAATTTAGTTTTGAAGAGGGGATATGAACTCCATCAAAATACTCAATTAAACTATCATCTTTTAAAGAGTCTAAATTTATAAAAGTTTTAGAGTAATTTTTGGCAAATTTAGCAAATTCTATAATTTCGTCTTTATCAAAATATTTTTTATTTCTATAACAAACAAATGTTGGCTTATAAGTTTTGATAGCTTCTAAAATTTTTCCAAATGGATAATTTGGGTCTGTAATAAAGTAAGAAAGAAGCATTAAAGAGCTTCTTCTTGTCCTGTTACTGCACCATAAATATAAACATAAGTTAATACCATAAATACAAACGCTTGTAAAAAGGCTGAGAATGTTAAGAGTGCATATCCTGCAAGTGGAAATACCCAAGGTGCAAGCATAAGTAAAACTGCTAAGAATAAATCATCTCCTTTGAGGTTACCAAAAAGCCTGAATGCAAGTGAGATAATTCTTGAAAAATGTGAGAGAATTTCAACTGGAAACATTAAAGGAGCAAGCCATTTTACTGGTCCTGCAAAGTGGGAAAGATAATGAACTAAACCTTGTGCTTTGATACCTTCGTAGTGGTAATAAAGAAATACGATTAATGCAAGAGTTAGTGTTAAGTTTATATTTCCTGTTGGAGATTCAAATCCAGGGATAATTCCAAGAATATTTCCAAAGAAAATAAAAAGAGCTAAGCTTCCAGCAAGTACCAAATATTTTCTTGCAATCTCTTCATTTGTAACATCTTTTCCAATGTATAAAATACCTTGGATTGTTGCTTCCATTACATTTTGACATCCTCTTGGGACAATTTGAAGTTTTCTTGTTGCGAGTTTAGCAACGATAAGTGCTAATAGTGCAGCTATGATAGTGTGCACGATGAGTTGGACATATTGGTTATGTCCTAAAAATCCAAAAAATAGCCACAAATCATTCATTTGCAAATCCTTTTTTGTGAAATTGTAACATATTATTAATGGCAATTTAATAAAATTTAAAAAAAAAATTAAAAATCAATTTTTAACTGTCCAATTCTATAAAGGGCAAAGTCATATTTTAAAGGGTCAAGTGGATCAAATTTTTTAAGAGTATTGGTTAAGTTGAGTGCACTTTCTAAATCGTAATTTTTCCTTTTTAAAAGTCCAAGTTTTAGCGAAGTTTTATGAGTGTGAGTATCAAGTGGGATTATCAAATCACTCTTACTAATTCCCTCCCAAAGCCCTAAATCAAGATTATCGTTTCTTACCATCCATCTTATAAACATATTCCATCTTTTATAAGGACTTACTCCTTTTGTCTTTTTTGGTGGGATTTTTCCGATTAAAAACTGATACCCTTTTGATGTGTAGGGGTTTGTGATATAAAGTAGTTTTATTAATCTTCTTATACCATCTATTACATTTCTTCTCTCTTCATATCCTTGTAAAAAGACTTTATTTAAAGAGATATTTTTATCTTTTAATATTCTTAGAGTCTTTAAAAACTCTTCAACATCCTTTTTTGTTTGAAATCTGTAATAGCTTTTGTTTGAATTTAGATTTTCTAAATCTAAGGAGTCTAAAAATTTGATAATTGCTTTTACATTCCCATATGCAAAAAGTGCTGAAATTAAGGCTATATATTCATCGTTATATTTTTTTGCAATCATTATTGGATCTGGTTTAGTATGAGTTACTTCATATATATTTTCTTGAAGTAATTTATCTAAACTTTTTTTAACCTTTACCATTATTTGCCCTTTTGCTTTTGTTATAATTATAATTAATTTTAAAAGGAGAAGAAATGGTAATAAGAGGCGATACTCATTTAGTTAAGGTTTATGATTTAACCCCTCTTGTTGATGTTGAAGGGTATGATTTAACCGATGCAAAAGAGTTAGAAGAATTTAAAGAGAGTGTAGCAAGTTTTTTGGATAGTGGAGAAGCAGAGGCTGTGGATTTACCAGAGGATTTGATAGGGGTTGTGCCAGATAGTATGGAGATTGAGATAGGGGATGAAATTTATACTTTTGAAGATGTTGAGTATCTTAATACCAGCGTTGATGAGCTTATAAGTAAAAATTTTGAAGAAGGTGATGTTATTGCGCTTTTGCAAGCTGAGGGAGATGGATATTTTGAGTATGAAGAAGAGCCTGATGTAAATGAGTTGTATATTGGTTATACTGCGTGTGATATTTCAGCGCCGGATGAGCCAATTTATGACTTTTTTTGTGACTTGTTGCTTCCATCAATGGTAGAAGTTGATGGTGAGAGATTAGAGATTGTAGCATCTAACTTTTATCCAAGAGATACGATTGTAGCTGAGGTTTATGTTGTAAGAAGTGATGGAGATGTTAAATATCTTGAAAAAGTAACGGATATTGATTTATTACATCTTCATTGGGATTTATTTGAAGATTTGATTAAAGTTGAGTATGAGGATTAAGAAGGGTTAGAGGTATCTAACGATTAATCTCCCTTCTCTTTCGTAAAAGTCATAAACTTTTTTATTCTTTTTTAACTCCTCAATAAAATCTCTATCCCAATCTTCATAAATTATCACTTTAAATTTTTTAATATCTTTCATTTTTGCAAGCACAAAAATCCAAAAAATACCGATTAAAACTGAAATTATCAAAAACTCGTTTAACAAATTGTGTTTTAAAAACCATCCAGCAACCGCTCCACCAAGGAAAATCCCAAGGTATTGGACTGTGTTTGAAGTTGAGAGGGCTGTTGCTTTTTGATGGGCAAGGGCTACTTTGCTAACAAAGCTTTGAAGAACGGGTTCGAGCATATTAAATCCAAAGAAAAATGTAATCACCCCAATAAGTGTGGTTATTGAAGAGGAGCTTTTTATTCCTACTAAAAATAATAAAAGTGCAAGAGTTATCGCAATTGCTGAGAGAATAAATACAAATTTGCCTTTTCCTTTTTTCTCAGCCAAAATCGCTCCAAGGGGAAGTGCAAAGAATCCAAAAATGAGTGCGGGGATATAGACTTTCCAAAGCTCACTCTTCTCCCATCCAAAAATTTTTGTAAAAATAAGCGGAATAAGCAAGAAAAAAACACTCATAAGCCCTTTTTGCATAAACCCTGAAAAAAAGAGTTTTGTTAACTCTTTATTTTTTAGTATCTCTTTTAATGAAGTTTTTGTGGAGGTGTGGTGAGTTATTTTTGGAGGGTTTGGGACTTTGAAATAAGCTATTAAAATTGAGATAAATGCTAAAAGAGCCGTTAGTAAAAATAGCTTATCAACTCCGTATTTTGTCCCTATCGTTGGACCAAGTATCATTGAAATTGCAAAGCTAAGGGCGATAAACTGCCCCATTCTTGCAAACATTTTGGCTCTGTTTTCTTCCTCACTAAGTTCAGCCATATACGCTAATACGACCCCTCCAATTGCCCCGGCACCTTGAAGAAGCCTTCCAAAAATTAAAGTGTAGATATTATCAGCAAACGCACAAACCAAACTTCCAAGTAAAAGCAAAAAAAGTCCAAAGATTAAGATTGTTTTTTTGTTGTATTTATCGGCAAGCTTTCCAAAAGGAATTTGTAAAAACATCTGAGAGAGAGCATAAGCCCCAATCGCAACCCCCACACTAAAAGGGGTAGCCCCGCTTAAATGCATAGCATAAAGGGCTAAAACGGGCATAACAATAAATAATCCTAAAAACCGAATAGCCATAAGCAAGCTTAAATAAATCATCTCTTCTCCTTAAATTTCAAAGTATTGTTTTGATTTTTTTTCAAAATATGCAAGCCTTTTTACTCCAAGCTTTTTTAATTTTTTGGTAGTCTCTTTTAGCATAAATCCTACCTGATTTACAGAGTGGGCGTCTGATGAGGTTGTAACATCAATCCCTTCATCCAAAATCATCTCCAAAATCTCATTGCCTGGATAGATCTCTTTTGCTTTTTTTCTTAGCCCGGCTGTATTTACTTCCACTACTAAGTTATTTTTCTTAATTGCTTTTATAGCATCTTTTGCTAAATCTTTAATGAATTTTTTTGGCTTGTGTCCAAAAACTTTGACTAAGTCAATGTGAGCTACAATTTGAAAGAGTTTTGAATTTGCCATCTTTTCAATTAAACTGAAATACTCCCTGTAAACATCATCAACATCTCTTCTATCCCACTCTTTTATAAACTCTGGATTATCAAACCCCCAATTATCAAGAAAATGAACGCTTCCTATCAGATAATCAACATCTCTTTGCAAAACTCTCTTATCTACCATTGGGGTAAAATCCACTTCATATCCTGTTAGGATTTTTATTTTATCTTTGTATTTTCCTTTTAGAGAGTTGATTTTCTCTTCATACTTTTGCATCTCCTCAAATTTCATTCTATATTTTTTGTCAAACTCCATTGGAGCGTGATCAGCAAATCCAAAAATTTTAATTTCTTTCTTAATCGCTTCTTTTATAAATTCTTCTTCACTTCCGCTTGCGTGGTTGCAAAGGGGAGTGTGGTTGTGAATATCTACCATTTTTTGCCTTTTTTTGTGAAATTATATATAATTTATTAAAAAGGGCTTAAATGAAAAAAATAGAACTTCTTGCACCTGCTGGCGATTTTGAAAAATTAAAAATTGCAATTGAGTATGGTGCGGATGCTGTTTATGCCGGGGTTAGCCATTTTTCTCTTAGATGCCATAGCGGTAAAGAGTTTGATTATGAAACTTTTAAAGAAGCTGTGGAATATGCCCATAAAAGAGGGGTTAGGGTTTATGCTACTGTTAATTCTTTTCCGTTTGAAAATCAGCTTCCGTTGGTAGAGAGTCATATTAAAAAGTTAAAAGAGATTGGCGTTGATGCTATGATTGTCTCTACTATTGGAGTTTTAAGAAAGGCAAGAGAGATTGCCCCTGAGATTGACATTCATATCTCAACCCAGGCAAACGCTTTGAATTCCTGGGATTATGCGGCGTTTAGGGACCTTGGGGCAAAACGGATAATTGCAGCAAGAGAGTCTTCGCTTAGCGATTTAATCAAAATTAAAGAAAAAGTCCCAGATATTGAGATTGAGATTTTTGTCCACGGGGCGATGTGCTTTGCTTATAGCGGTAGGTGCTTGCTTAGTGCGGTGCAGTTTGGAAGAAATCCAAACAAAGGAAGTTGTGCAAACGATTGTAGGTATCCTTATGTTTTGTATGCTGAAAATCCAGAAACTGGTAAGCTTTTTAGGCTTGAAGAGTATAGCGATGGCACTTATATTATGAATGCTAAGGATTTGTGTCTTATTAATCACTTGGATGAGATTTTAAGCTCGGGGGCAGTTGATAGCTTAAAGATTGAAGGAAGGACAAAAGCTCCTTACTATGTCGGAGTTATTACAAAAGCTTACAGAGAAGCGATTGATGAGTGGTATAGTAAGGGGAGAATTGAGAAAGATTATATGAGCGAGATTTTAACAACCAAAAACAGAGGTTTAACGGATGCTTATCTTGTAAAAAGACCATATGAAAGAGATGACACTCAAAATCTCAAAACTTCTCTAACTTATGGGGAGTGGCAAGTTTGTGGGATTGTGAATGAGGATGAAGAGAGTTTTATGTGTAAATATAAGATATTTCCGGGGGATGAGGTTGAGATTGTAGCTCCAAAAGATGGTAAAATTTCAGAATGTGAGAGTGAGATAGGCAAGATTTATAAAGAAGATGGAAAATGGAAACTTAAATTTTATAAAATTGTAACTAAAAATGGTAAAGAGCTTAATGGAGTGCACAGTGGAAATTTAAATCCAATTAAGCTTCCAGGGCGTTTGCCATATTTAACTTTTCTTAGAAAAAAAGTAAAATTTAGCCCAAATGGAATTTAAGGAGAGAGAATGAGATTTGTTAGTATTTTAATGGGAAGTAAGAGTGATTATGAAATTATGAGAGAGAGCGTTAAAGTTTTAGAGAAATTCCAAATTCCCTATGAGCTTATTATTACATCGGCTCATAGGACTCCTCAGAGGACTCATAAATATGTAAAAGATGCAGAGGAAAGAGGTGCAAAAGTGTTTATCTGTGGTGCTGGGATGGCGGCACATTTAGCTGGGGTTGTTGCTTCTCTTACAACTCGCCCAGTAATTGGGGTGCCAATGCCAAGTGGTATGATGGATGGGCTTGATGCTTTGCTTAGCACCGTTCAGATGCCAGGCGGGATGCCTGTTGCTACCTTGGCAGTTGGAAAAGCTGGGGCAAAAAATGCGGCTTACCTTGCACTTCAAATCCTTGCAAATAGCGATGAGGAGTTAAAAGCAAAACTTGAAGAGGATAGAATTGCCCAGGCTAAAAAAGTTGAGATGGATTCAAAAGATGTTGAAATTATATTAAAGGAGGAGTAATGCAAAAAAGGGTAGTGCTTTTTACTGCACCTGGATGTATTTGGTGTACAAGGGCTGAGCAATTT
The DNA here is from genome assembly GCA_039831175.1 of Nautiliaceae bacterium. Lineage (GTDB taxonomy): Bacteria > Campylobacterota > Campylobacteria > Campylobacterales > Nautiliaceae > Caminibacter. Next base: position 395 of record JBDONU010000115.1, on the reverse strand, counting down.
TTTAGGAAACATAAGGTTAAGTTTAGAAAAATTGATATAAGTAAAGATACAAAAGCGGCAAAAGATTGTCAAAGACACGGATGTAGAGGAGTGCCAGTTATTTTGATTGGGAATAGATGGATTTGTGGATTTAATGAGAGTGCTGTTAAAAAGGAGCTTGGAATTAAATGAATATAGCAAGGGAGTGTTATCTTTGTATTTATCGGCAAGTTTTTAAGCTTGCTGATAAGTTTTGTAAAGAGGAGGAGTGTGCAAGTAAGATTTTAAGAGAGGGGGCTAGAATACTTAGCAAGTATGATATAAATGTTACCCCTCCTGAGATTGCAAGGGAAGAGTATGGTAAAATTGGGGAGATTTTAGAAGTTGAAGATTTGTTTGAAGAAGAGAAAAAAGAG
>JBDONU010000004.1:0-3438 GCA_039831175.1 Nautiliaceae bacterium | reverse complement strand
ATTGTATCAATTGCAACTGTTGTTTTACCAGTTTGTCTATCCCCAATAATAAGCTCCCTTTGTCCTCTACCAATTGGAACAAGCGCATCAATTGCTTTAATACCTGTTTGAAGAGGTTCGTGAACTGATTTTCTTGCCATAATTCCAGGCGCTTTTTCTTCAACATATCTATATTCAGCCGCTTCAATTGGCCCTTTACCATCAATTGGTTCACCAAGAGCATTTACAACTCTACCAATTAACGCATCTCCAACTGGAACTGAGATTAATTTCCCAAGTCTTTTAACTGAACTACCTTCTGTAATTTCTGTCCCTTTACCTAAAACAACAACCCCAACATTATCAGTTTCAAGGTTAAATACAAGCCCTTTTTCGCCTGTTTCAAATTCAACCATCTCACCAGCCATAACTTTAGTTAAACCATAAACCTTAGCAATTCCATCTGCTGAATAGATAACCTTTCCTACCTCTTCTACATCCACTTTAAGTTCAAAATTTTCAATTCTCTCTTTTATAATTTGAGTAATTTCCTGTACCACTTATACTCCTTTCGTTTAGATTGCTTTTAGGATTTGTGAAATTAAATTTTGCTTAATTCTATCTTCTAAAATTGAAACTTCAACATCTAAGACATTCACATAAACTCTAATACCATTAACATCTACATCTTTTTTTGCAAGCTTAATCTCTGCATTAAATTTCTTAGAGAGTTTAACCTCAAGTGCTTTTATAGTAATATCACTAACCTTACCTTCAACTACACCCTCATAAACATTCATAAGATTTGATATTTCTGCATATAACCTTTTTGCAATATCTTTTAAAAGGTCAATTCTCTTATTTTCAAGCAAAATTCTCATAAAATTCTCAAAATGTTTACTCTCACATCCTGTAATTTGCTTTAAAATTTTTACTTTCTCGTCAATTGAGATAATTGGAGATTTTACAAGTAAAATAAACTTCTCTTCTTTTGCAACTGCTGCTAACTTGCTAATTGCTTCATAAATTTTTATAAGCTCATCTTTATCAACTGCTAGAATAAGTGCTTTTACATATTTATCAACTATCATTTTACGCCTTTAAAATAAGTTTTGCCGCATCTTCGCTTGTAATATGTACATCTTTTAACACATCTTCCATAAACTCTTTAACAGCTTCTTGGCGTGCTTTTTTCATTGTAGTTTCTTTAAACTCAGCAAAATGCTTATTCATAATCTCAATCTCTTCTTCTGTTTGAATATGAATTTTATCTTTAATATATTCAGCCTCTCTTTTTGCATTCTCAATAATCTCTTCTGCTAATCTTTTAGCCTCCGCAAGCTCAGCTTTTAGCGCTTCTTTTCTTACTTTTACCTCTCTTAATTTCTCTTCTACTTCTTGAAATCTCTTCGCAATTTTTTCTCTTCTTTCTTCAAAAAATCTTTTAACCTTATCTCCAACTAAATACCATAAAATCGCCACAAAAATAATAAAGTTAATAGTCCTTGGGATAATATCTGTATGTCCACTTCCCTCACTCGCAAAAGCCACAACCCCCGCTAAAAAGAGCAAAAACTTTTTCATGCCGCATCCCTTATCTTTTTCTCAACAAGATTTTTAATTTCACTCTCAGATTTTTTAAGCTCATTTAAGATTCTCTCTTTTTCCCTTTGTGCTTGAAGTTTTAGCGACTCTTTTGCCTCTTCAATCTCTCTTTGTTTTAGCGCTTTTAGCCTATTAGCCTCTTCAAGTGCCGCTTTTCTTGCAGTCTCAACAATATTTCTTGCATCCTCTCTTGCAAGTCTTAAAATTGTTGCAATCTCCTCTTCAAGCTCTTTTGTCTCCTCAGTATTTTGAGAAATCATAGCAAGCTCTTCTTTTAGCTTTGCCTCCCTCTCATCCATAAAAGTTACCAAAGGCTCAAACAACCATACCTTCAAAAGCAACATTGTTACCAAAAAGATACCGGCAATTATTAGCATTACGCCAATATTAATGTCTAACATTAAGGCTCCTTTTTTTGAAATTTTAACATAAAATTAATTGCCTTTTTCAAAAAATCTTATAACTTCTATAAATTTTCCTAAATTAAGAGTAGTTTTGTTACCTTTTTATATAAAATCAACAAGCCTTCTATATGCTTTTGAAACTATGTTTGAATCATCATAATAGATAATTGGCTTACAAAAGCTAACCGCCTCTTCTACTTTTAAACTTTTAGGAATTACTAACACTTCATTTCTCTCCCAAAAAAGCTTATCTCCAAAATCTCTTTTTAAATCTTGAAGAATCTGCTTTGAGAAGTTACTATTTCTTATAAAAATTGTCGGCAAAATCCCTTTTATTTTTAGCTTTTGATTTGCGGTAGCTTTAAATAAAGAGATAGTAGATAAAAACATCTTCAAACTCTCCAACGAAAAAACATTTGCTTGAATTGGAATTAAAATATTATCGGCAAACTTTAATACATCAATATTTAAAGGGTTTAAAGATGGAGGAGTATCAATTATTACATAATCATACTCTATCTCGCGTAAAACATCCTCTAAAATAGAATTTTTATTTAAATAAATCTCATCAACTTTCAAAAGCCCAAGACTTGAAGGAATAACATCTATCTTAAAAGGAGTTTTAACAATTACTTCATTTGGATGTTTAATCTTTTTTAGAAGATGAAAAAGATCATATTCAATCTTCCTTACTCCAAGAGAAGTTGTAGCGTGCATTTGAAAATCAGTATCCACAAGCAATACCCTCTTCCCACGCTCAGCTAACACCGCCGCTAAATTTATCGCTGTTGTGGTTTTTCCAACCCCACCTTTTGGATTTACTATCGCAATTATCTCCAAGAATAGACCTTTTTTTGATTTTTAACAATACTCCCATCCCAACTAAGCTCACCCTCTATACCAAACACCCCCTTATACCTATCAAACTCTTCTTTAAATTCAAAAATCACATCTCCAAACAAAACCCCACTATCAAGCTTTTTTAAAAAAGCGGACAAAATTTTATCATTTTTTACATCAATATCCAACTTCCCAAACCCATCAACCTCAAACCGATTTAGTCCAATCCCACAAATTACTAAATCTTTTTTAACCTGAGTTAACACCCCTCCAATTTTTTTACCATCAAGATATATATCATTTGGCCACTTCATTACCGCTTTGCTTCCAAGTTCATTTAAAATTTTTTTAAATAAAAACCCAAAATAGATTGAAAAAGAGTGCAAAGGCACATTTTTATAATTTAAAATAAAATCCCCAAAAGTAAAAAACAAATTCCCTTTTTTTCCAATCCACTTATTCCCCCTACTTCCAATCCCATCTGTTTGATATTCACTCCACACAAGAGAGGGCAAATTAAATTTACTTAAATTCTTAATAAAAAACTTCTGAGTAGAATCAACTTTATCTAAATAAATAACCTCCCACTCTCTTTTAAACTTCCAAAATA
>JBDONU010000067.1:0-3467 GCA_039831175.1 Nautiliaceae bacterium | reverse complement strand
CAAGCAAATCCCCAGTGAGCTTCTAATTCTTCGTTTGCCTGGTAGTTATCAAAAACAATAGAGAATTTCATTATAAGCCCTTTATTTTATTGTGTATAATTATAACTTCTCTTTTCTTAAAACTTTCTTAAAAATTTTGGCTTTTTTTAAAAAATCCTCTATTCCACTATAAATTTAAATTTTTTACCTGCAAACATTGGCTTTATTTCTCCTACTAAATAAGGTGTTTGCCACTCTTTTTGAATTAATCTAACTTCTTTTTTAGGCACATTGATATTAAAATTCTCTCTTGCGTTGTTGCTGATAAATTTTTGGAAAGTATCAATATCATCTCCAAAAAACTCTGCAAGTGCCGGTAAGATTACTGGGGCTGAGAATATTCCAGCTGCTCCTTTTAGTTTGTTTTTGATTGTGTGAGGGGCTGAATCGCTTCCAAACATTACTTTTTTGTGTCCTTTTTTTACAAAACTTTGAATTGCATCTTTATCTTTTGGGGTTTTTAGAATTGGCTTACAGAAGTAGTGAGGATTTAGCATTCCCCCAGCAACCTCATCAAGCGTTAAGAGTAAGTGATGGAGTGTAATTGTTGCATATAAATTTTCATATTTATCAAGTAAATCAAGTAAATCGGCAGTTCCAATATGTTCCATAATAATTTTTAATTTTGGAAAATCTTTTGCTATTTTTTCGTATACGCTTTTAAACTCTCTTTCTCTATCAAGTACAAATCCATTTGTTTCTCCGTGGACTGATAAAGGGATGTTAAGCTCACTCATTATTTCAAGTACTGGATAGATATTTTCAATTGATTTTACTCCGTTTTGAGAGTTTGTTGTAATTCCAGCAGGGTATAGTTTAATACCAAAGATTTCATTTTTTAATTCCCTAAGCTCCTCTTTTGAATATTCTCTCATAAAAAGATTCATAAGAGGGGTAAAGTCTTGACTATTTTTTGAAATTTCTTCTTTATAATTTCTTAATCTCTTTTTGTTATCAACTGGTGGAATTAAATTTGGCATTATAACAGCTGCTGCAAATTGTTTTTCAGAAAAAGGTAAGACATCTTTTAAAATTTGACCTTCTCTTAGGTGAAGATGCATATCAATTGGAGTGTCTAATATAATCATTTTTTATCCTTTTTTGAGAAATTTTAACAAAAATATAGAGATTATAGTTGACATATGTTCATAAAATTAGTATAATAACATATGTCAAAAAATTTTTAAGGAGGGAAAAATGAGAGTAGCATTTCCAACAAATAATCAAAAAACAATTGCAAATCATATTGGACTTGCAAAAGAATTTTTAATTGTAGATACTGATACAAACGAAAGAATTTATATAAAAAATCCTCTTTTAGATAGAGTAAAAGAGGTAGCTAATTTACCAGAAGGACATAGGGGTCTTGGAGTTGGTAGGATTGTACCTGTGCTATTAAGAGAAGAAGGAGTTGATGTTTTTGTTGCAAGAGATTTTGGAGAGGGGATGATTTTAAATCTTCAAAGAGAAGGGATTAAACCTATTGTTACTGATGAAAAAGAGATTGATAAGTTTTTAGAAAATTTTGATGGTAGAATTGGTGGGATAGAACTTGAGAGAAGTTATGGCTTTGGTAGAGGATTTGGTCGTGGGTATGGCAGAGGATATGGATTTGGAAGAGGGTATGGTAGAGGATTTGGTCGCGGGTATGGTAGATTTTGTAGGAGAAGATGGGTTTAGTGGATTATATTCATACTAAAAATTGGAAGTAACATAGCAGTGATAATAAATCCTATCACTGCTCCTACTATTATCATTAAGATAGGTTCAAGCAAAGAGAGAAGAGTTGATATTTGAGTTTCATATTCGTTTAGATATAGCTCACTTATGTTTTTTAAGATATTTTTTACTTCTCCTGTTTCTTCAATTAGAGCAACTGTTTGAATAAAACTCTCATCATAAAAATTTATCTCTTTTAGGGCTGTTGAGAATTTTTCTCCTTCTTTTACTTTTATTAGTGCTTTTTTTAAATCATTTTTTATTTTTTCGTTTTCTATTGTATTTAAAGAGAGGTTTATAGCATCTATAAAGTTAATCCCTGAGCTTGTTAATACAAAACTTAAATAGCTAAATCTTCCTATCTCTTTTGAGGTTATTAACTTTTTTAAGATTGGTAGTTTCAATAAAAAAAAGTGAATAAAAAGTTTTATCTTTTTTCTTTTATAAAGTAAAATTGAGATTGTGATAAAAGCTAATAAGCTAAAAAGTATCAAAAAATAATGTTCTTTTATAAAATTTGAGAGAGAAATTACTATTTTAGTTGGAGTTGGGAGTATCTGGTTTAGGGATGAGAAGATGCTTATAATTTTTGGCACCATTGTTGTTAGCATAACTCCAACTAAGATGATACTTATCGTAATTACGAATGCTGGATAGGTGATTGCTTGGAGAGTTTTTGAGGATATTTTCTCTTCTTGCATTAAAAAATTTGCCATTTCAATTAAGATTAAATCAAGTTTTGAGCTTTTTTGAGCTATTTGGATTGATTCTAAAACATAATTTGGGAGTTTTATAAAATTTTGAGATTTTATTGCAAGATAGAGTTCTTTTCCTTGATTTATTTCATTTTCTATATGTTCTAAAAATTTTTGGAGTTTTTGATTAGATGTTTGATTTTTGGTTAGGTTGATTGCTTTTTTTAAAGGAATTGAAGCTTTTAGATAAAGTCCTAAGGTTTGGAGAGTTTTGGCAAGTTCTTTTTTATTTGCTCTTCCAATTGAAAAAGAGGTTGATGATTTGATTTTGATTAAGTATATATTTTGCAATTTTTCTTTTGCTTCTTTTATTGAATTTGCGTATATAACTCCTTTTACTTTTTTTCCATTCTTATCAATTCCGATATATTTAAATTTCAATTTAATCCTTTAACCCAATTCTTATTGCTTCTTTTAGCGAAGTTTCACCATTTAAAAGAGTATTGAGTATAGCTTCTTTTAGAGTTTTCATTCCTTTTTGAATCATTGCTTTTTTTAATTCAATATCATTTGCCTTTTTTGCGATTAAAGCTTTAATTTCATCATCAATTATAAGAAGTTCTCCAATTGCTTTTCTTCCTAAATATCCAGTAAAATTGCATTTTTTGCATCCTGTATGGGTGTAGAGTTTTTGAATTTTATGGTTTTGTAAGAGAGGATCTTTTTTTATTATCTTTTCTAACTCTTTATATTCTTCTTTGCTTGCTTCTTTTTTGCATTCGCAAAGTTTTCTAATAAGCCTTTGAGATAAAACTCCAATTAAGCTTGATGAGATTAAAAAGCTATCAATTCCCATATCCATAAGTCGTGTGATTGTTGCTGGGGCGTTGTTTGTGTGAAGAGTTGAGAGAAGTAAATGTCCAGTTAGTGCTGCTTGGATTGCAATTGAGGCTGTTTCTTTGTCTCTTATTTCTCCTACCATTATAACATCTGGGTCTTGGCGAAGAATGCTTC
>JBDONU010000044.1:0-3484 GCA_039831175.1 Nautiliaceae bacterium | reverse complement strand
ACAGACAACTTTTGGACTTGGGAGGATAGAAATTGGAGAATAAAACAAAAAGAATATTAGAACTTTTAGAGGATTTAAAGAGTGGAAAAGAGGTATGTGTAAAGTCGTGGGCTAAGAAAAAGGGAGTAAGTGAGAGGAGCGTACAAAGGTATATAAAAGAGATTAGCCAGTTTTATGAGATTGAACTTTATAAGACAAAAAAAGGGTGTTATGAACTTCCACAATTTGATGAAATTAAAAAAAGAAGTATAGACAAAAGCGAACTTAGGGATTTTGAGAAGTTTGCTCATATTGTAGCGGCTATGAGTCCAGAGTTTTTGAAGTTTTTAGGGGTTGAGGAGAAGATATTAAGAAGAATAGTTGATGAGAAGGTTTATTATCTAAAAGAGTCTCCTATTGAAGAGTTAAAATCCTCAGGATTTTTAAAAGTGTTAAAGAGTGCTATTAAGTATAGAAAAGTTTTAGAAATTGAGTATGAAAGTGATAAAACCTACAACTTTGAGTTTAAGCCTTATAAGATAGTTTTTAGCGAAGGCAACTGGTATTTAACTGGAATGAGCAATGATGAGATAAATAACGGCTTTAAGTTTTTGAGGCTAAATTTTATAAAAAATATCAAAGAGACTTCTAAAAGTTTTAAAAAGGATAAAGAGGTTGAGGATTTTATCTACAATTTTCAGTCCCTTTTTAGTAGATTTAGGGTTTTGCCTTTTGAAGTTATAGTGAGGGTTGATAAAGAGGTTAGCAGGTATTTTAAAGCTAAAAAGTTTTTATCATCTCAAAATATTATTGACGAAGATGAAAAGGGGCTTTTGATTAGGTATTATGTAACAAGTGATGAGGAGATTTTGTTTCTTGCTAAAAGATGGCTTCCTTATATGAAAATTCTTTATCCTTCTTATCTTCAAGAGAAACTCCAAGAACTTGCCAAAAAAATACTAACCGACACTTTTTGATCTTCTTTTTTGCTATCCTTTTTAAAAAAGGATAGATATGTATATCATTGCTTATGATGTCAGAAATGAAAAAAGAAATTATAAAGCTAGAAAAGTAGCATATTCTTTTGCTTTTGGAGGGCAAAAGAGTGTTGTTGAAGCTTTTTTGAATAAGAAAGAACTTAAAGAAGTTGCTCTTAGACTAAGCAGGGTAATTAATCTTGAAAAAGATAGAGTCCATATTGTTAGAGTAAAAAAATTTTTGTATCTTGGCAGTGCAAAGGAAATAACTTTTAAAAAGGGGGATATTATCATATGAATAGGGTCATTATTGATAAAGCAGGTAGATTAGAGATTAAAAATTTCCAGCTTCTTTTTGATGAGAGAAAAATTCCTCTTAGAAAGATAGATTTTTTGATTTTATCAGGAGATGTGGAGTTAACTACAAAAGTGATTGCTAAGCTTACCCGTAATGATATTTCGGTTTTGATTTTTAATAAGGGATTTAGCTTTATCCATCCTATCTCTTCAAAAAATGCCGAACTTAAAAAGAAGCAGTTTTTTGCTTTAAATAAAAGAGTGGAAATTGCTAAATGGATAGTAAAAGAAAAAATAAAAAGAAATTTTTTAGGGATTGAATTTGATTTTACCAAAATTGAAAAATGTGAAAGTATTGATGAGGTTTTGGGTATTGAGGGGGCTTTTGCAAGGAGGTATTTTAAAGAGTATTTCTCTTTGTTTGATAAAAACCTTACAAAAGGATACAGAAGTAAAAGACCCCCGCAAGATGTGGTAAATGCTTTAATGAGCTTTTTGTATACAATTGTCTACTATGAGATTACAAATATTTTAATAAAAAACGGGCTTGATGCCCAGATAGGTTATCTTCACGAGCCTTTTAGGACTCATAATGCTCTTAGCAGTGATATTTTAGAACTTTTTAGAAGCGAAATTGATAAATTTGTTTTAAAACTATTTAAAGATAAAAAGATTATAAAAAAAGATTTTACGACTCAATATAGATTAAGGGATGAAAAAAGGAAAGAATTATGGAAAGAAATAAAAAATTTTTTGGAGAGTCTCAAAATCCAAAAAGAGATTTCACACCTAAAAGGGTTATTATAAAAAACAGGTTTGCAAAAATTTATCCAAAAAATGATTATGTTGTGATTGTTGATGAAGAGGAACTTGTTATCGGGTATAGGTATATTAAAGAGTTTTATATCTCTGTGTACAATTCACTTCCTCTTAGGTTTTTATATAAACTTGCAAAAATAAAGAGAGTTTTTTTGATAGATGAGAGAGGTTATATAGTAGGAGAGGTAAATGCAAGAGTTTATAGTGGCGTATGATATAAGCGATAAAAAACGACTTGCAAAAGTAGCAAGGCTTTTGGGGAAAGTGGGGGTTAGGATTGAGTATTCTCTGTTTTTTGTTAGGGTTAAAAAGCAGGAGATGATAGAGATTGCCTTTGATATAGCAGAGATTATAGACACTAAAAAAGATGATGTGAGGATTTATGAAATAGAGGATTATGGTATAGCCCTTGGAGATGCTCAACTTCTTGACGAGATTTATATTATTCGGTAAAATTAGATAAAAGATGTTTGATAATTAAGTTTTGTTTAAGTTTTAATTTAGTGGAATTTGAAGGGTTTAGAGGGTCTTTTGAGCTTAATTTTGGCGTTTAAGCTAACTTTAAGGTTTTTTAGTTGTTAAAAAACCCTAAATTTAGTAAAAGTTAGCTGTTACGAACAAACTGACCCGCTAAGGGGATTGAGACATATCCTGTGGCTTTTCTTATTTCTTCGCTTAATCTTAAAGTTACGAACAAACTGACCCGCTAAGGGGATTGAGACTTTTAATTGTCGTAACTTTATTTTCGGCATTTGCTAAACTTTTTGTTACGAACAAACTGACCCGCTAAGGGGATTGAGACGCATAAACGACCATTTCCAACCACCAACCCGAATTAGTTACGAACAAACTGACCCGCTAAGGGGATTGAGACTTTTAGGATATCTTCAATGTCTCTCAAAATTTTTCTCATTTTGTTACGAACAAACTGACCCGCTAAGGGGATTGAGACGTTTGATGGGTTAACCCAAAAGTTTTTTACTTTCATAACTCTGTTACGAACAAACTGACCCGCTAAGGGGATTGAGACTTTTTTAAGTGCATTGCTGTCATTTCAACAAAGTTAATCAGTTACGAACAAACTGACCCGCTAAGGGGATTGAGACTCAAATAATCTTTCAATTTCTTCTCTAACAGTTTCTTTAAGTTACGAACAAACTGACCCGCTAAGGGGATTGAGACACGACTCTAATATTATTTTGTGCTAATACCTCCCTAGTTACGAACAAACTGACCCGCTAAGGGGATTGAGACTCCCCATTGTTTTTAAATCCACCACCAAGTAACCCTTTGTTACGAACAAACTGACCCGCTAAGGGGATTGAGACCTATATAAAGGGCTATCAATGTTGTATTTTTTTAGAATAGTTACGAACAAACTGACCCGCTAAGGGGATTGAGACTTTATTCAA
>JBDONU010000031.1:0-12032 GCA_039831175.1 Nautiliaceae bacterium | reverse complement strand
ACCACTACAAACCATACATAGTAAAAAAAGAAGGCAATGAGAAAAAAATAGTAATAGTAATAATGGGAGAGAGTTTAAATTATAAAAGGATGCACCTTTTTGGATGGGATGTAAACAATACCCCAAATCTTGACAAACTCGCAAAAAACGATAAATATTTTATATTCAAACCAGCAATTAGCTGCTCTGTTAGGACAATTTGCTCAGTTACAACATTTTTTTATGACAAAAGAGAACCTGATAACATAAACCTACTTTTAAACAATAAAACAAACCTTATGAAACTTGCCGATGAAAATGGATATGACACTTACTGGCTTAGTATGCAAAGTGATGTTAGCTTAGTCTCAAAAGTAATAAATTTTGCAAAGCATAAAAAGTTTGAGTGGGAATTTAAAAGACACTATGATGACGCGTTAATTTATGAGCTAAAAAAAATACCTTTTAATAAAAAAACATTTATAGTCTTGCATCTAAAAGCAGTACACTCTCCTTATAATAAATATGTACCCAAAAAATTCCAAATATTCAAAGGTAAAAGAGGAGCTTATTATAATGGAGTTTTATATAATGATTATGTAATTTCAAAAGTGATTGAGTATGTAAAAAGTCATTTTAAAAACTATTCAATCTACTTTACATCAGACCATGGAGAGATGCTTGGATTTAAAGACGAAGGGGGAAGGTTTGGACACTCTCAGCTTGTATTTGGAGATACTTTTGTGCCATTTTTGTATTATAGCGATACAAAAAAAGAACTTAATAAAACCTTTTATAACCACTACCAAATTGGTAAAATGATAGCAAAAGACTTAGGATACAAAATAATAAACCCAAACGAAAATGGAACTTACTTTGTAAATGGAGTTAGTATTGATGGAAGCAGCGGATGGATAGAATATAAATTTAAAAATTGTAAAGACTTTAAAAATCCAAAAGAGTGCATAAAACTTATAAAAAGGAAGCAGTATTGAAAAAGTATAACTTATTTAAAAACGCAAGCTATGCAATTGAAGGACTTTTTACACTTTTAAAAGAAAAGGCTTTTTTACTTGAACTTTTATTTATAATCCCGCTTTTAACCTTTCTTTTTTTCCTAAACCTCTCTCCAACCCAAAAATCTATTATGGCAATGAGCCTTTTAGTTATCTTAATCACAGAAGCCCTAAACACAGCGGTTGAATATGTTGTAGACTTAGTAACCAATGAGTGGCACGAACTTGCAAAAAAGGCAAAAGATACCGCAAGTGCGGCGGTATTTCTTAGTTTGGTGCAAGCGGCGGTAGTTTGGGGGGTTAATTTATTCTTTTCTTAAAACTTTATCCGCTAAAAAATCACCAAATTTACTTGACTTAAACTCTTTAAATTTATCTCTGTTCTTATCAAACCACTCAACAAAATCCCCCCCATCATAAAGCTCAAAAACCCTTTTTATCTTCCCAGCCTTACTCCAAGGAAGGTAGAGGTATTTAAGCCTTAGCTCCTTTTTTATTGCCCACTCTTTGTCACGCCCCTTTAATATATGCCAAAGAACTGCCACAAATCCAGTCCTATCGGCTCCGGCTTTGCAGTGAAACAAAAGGGGCTTCTTTGCATTTTTAAGAATATTTACAAGCTTTTCAAGTTCTTCTTTTCTTATCTTCTCAGGAGAACGGGAAAGCAAAGAAACACTATAATACTCAACCCCCATCTCCTCACAAATCTCTTTTTCTCTTTTGTAAAGGTAGTTTTTGTTATTGCCCCTTAAATTGATTATTGTCTTTATCCCATACTTTTTTATCATTTTTTTAAGTCTCCAAGGGGTTAGCTGAGCACTTCTATAAACCCCATTATCAACTTTGTGAAAATTAAACCAAAAAAGGTTTAAAAAGTTATGCTCTTCACTTATTACCTTAAAAAATTCACGCAAGATTTTCAAGCCTTTTTATAAGTTTTAAAGGAGTTAGAGCATAATTTGGCTTATAATCCCCAGCAATTGAGTGAGCCAAAGAAGCATGGATTGTTGCTTTTAGAGGATGCCACTTTTGAGCAAGAAGTGAACCAATCATACCAGCTAACACATCCCCGCTTCCACCTTTTGCAAGAGCCACGCTCCCATTTGGGTCAATTATCAAATTACCTTTATACGCAATTATCTTATTTGCACCCTTTAACAAAAGTACAACATTTGGATAATTGTTACTAAACATCTCAGCAAGTTCAAACCTGTTTAACTGAACGTCTTTTACACTATACTCTCCAAACCCAAGTATTTTTAATAAAGAAGCAAACTCTTTTGGATGAGGGATTAAGACTATTTTCTCTTTTTTCAAAAACTCTTTGATAACATCCTTATAAAACATATCAGCATCAATTACCATCGGAATATCAAGAGCCAAAATCCTCTCCATCTCATCGTCAAAATGGTTATTAAGCCCCATTCCAAAAGCAAGTGCAGTGAAATTTTCAATATGGTGAGAGTGCATAATTTCATAAGGAATATTTATATTTTCATTATGGCTTACAACACTAACAAGCCCTACTCCAAAATTAAAAGCCGCCATAGCCGCCATTATACCAGCCCCAGCTTTCTCACCAACCAAAACCCCCAAATGCCCAAAAGTTCTTTTGTGAGCGTTTTTTACTCTTCTTATAGGCAAAATCAAATCTTCTTTTTGAAGAATATGATATTTTGTAGGGCCTTTGTATTTATTAAAGCTTACTCCAAGATTTGCAACTTTTATCTCCCCTACATAATCTTTTGCAAAGTCGCTATAAAGAGATAATTTCTCAGCCCCCATCGTTACCGTTAAATCAGCCATAAATGCAACCGGTCTTAAATTTCCCTTATCATCCAGCCCCGTTGGAATATCGCACGCTATCTTAAAAGCCTTTGCTTTATTCATTTTTCTAATAAGAGAGACTATCTCCCCTGGCAAATCCCTTTTTAACCCGCTTCCAAAAATAGCATCAACTATCACATCCCCTCTCTCACACTCTTTCTTTACTCTCCCTCCAACCGCTTTAAACCTTTCAAGTTGAAGTTTACACATCCCAGACTTAGCACCAAGTGGCAAGTAAAGATTTACAAAATAATCCCCGTGCAAAATCCTTCCAAGAGTTATTCCATCAGCTCCATTATTCCCAGGACCGGCAACAATATTTATCGTACTAAATTTTGGAAACCTTTTATAAATTTCAAGTGCCATCTCATAAGCGGCGTGCTCCATTAAAATATCTTCTGTTAAATTATATTTATCATAACACTTCTTATCAAGACTATAAACCTCTTTATAAACTGGTCTCATCCTCTCCTCCTAAATTTTACTGCTTTTAAGATATCCTCTTTTTTAATTTTATCTCTTTTTTGAGTATTTGCAATAGTTTTTGCAAGTTTTAAGAGGTTAAACTCCCCTCTTTTGCTAAGGTTAAAGCTTTTAACGGCTTTTTGTTTAATCTCATAGGCCCCATTTTCCATATTAAACCGGTAATTCTCTTTTAAATTTGCATTAAATTTACCCTCTTGCATCTCAAAAGCAATCAATACCCTCTCAAACATCTCCTTGCTTGAAATTCTTGAAGTATCATCATCTTCACTCATCTGATAATAAATCTCAATTCTATCATACAAAGGCTCGCTGATTTTGTTTTTGTATCTTTTTATCTCAATATCAGTACATCTACACTCTTTAAAAGGGCTTAACAAATTCCCGCAAGGACAAGGATTCATAGCTGCCGCAAACAAAATGTCAGCCTCATACTCAACCTTTGAATTTACGCGGCTAATTAACACTTTTTTATCCTGCAAAGGCAGCCTTAGATTTTCTAAGATATCCTTTTGAAAATAAGGAAGCTCATCAAAAAACAAAATCCCCTTATTTGCAAAAGCTATCTCCCCAAGCTTAGCCCCCCTGCTCCCCCCTCCAAAAATAGCTGCTCGCGTTGAAGAATAGTGGGGATTTCTAAAAGGACGGATAGGTTTAAAATCAACCTCTTCTCCATCAATTGCCCTAACCTTCTGAACTTCTAAAATATCCTCCCTCCTCATAGGAGGAAGAATATATTTTAACCTATTAATTATCATTGACTTCCCAACCCCTGGACTTCCTTCCAATAAAATATTTAAAAACCCAGCAGCCGAATACAAAGCCGCCTCTTTTGCACCGCTTTGACCAATAACATCGCTAAAATCAAGCTCAAAATTTTCAAGATAATAATACTTTTTGCCATTGATTTTTAAGTGGCTGTAATTTAACTCCGTGCTTTTTATCTCTTTTGGACTAAACTCATCAAATTCACTTATGTGCGAAAAGGCATAAATCTCAATTCCTGGTATTTTGCTAATTTTTTTTGCACTCTCAAAAGGGATTATCACTTTTTTGGGACGAAGGGAGAGAATAATTGGAAAAATTGAAGAGGTATCTTTTAGCCTTCCATCAAGCCCAAGCTCACCCAATACAAGATATTCGCTCAAATCAACGTCCTTGTTATAAAAAAGGATGCTAAGGGCTATTGGCAAATCAAAGTGGCTCCCTTCTTTTTTTAAATCAGCTGGTGAGAGGGAGATTGTAATTTTTAAAGGGGGGAAAGAAAATCCATTATTAAGAAGGGCTGATTTTACTCTCTCTTTTGCTTCTTGAATAGATTGAGAACCAAGCCCAACTATTGAAAAACCAGGCAAAGCTTTTATAAAGCTGCTCTCAACCTCAACCCTCTTAGCAACTATCCCGTTTAAAGTAGCTGAATTTATTTTTTTTGTTTTCTCTTTTTTAATAGTTTTTTCCACTCTTTTTCAAACTTTTTGCGTCTTATATAATCAAGTCTTTCAATAAAAAGATGCCCATCAAGATGGTCCGTTTCGTGTTGAAAAGCAACACTCAAAAGTCCGCTTGCCTCCATAATATGCTCTTTTCCAAACCTATCAAAAAACTTAACTTTTACTCTTTCATATCTATTTACATCATCAAAATACTCCGGTACACTAAGGCATCCTTCTTTATACTTTTGAGTACCTTCCCACTCCAAAAACTCTGGGTTAATAACTTCAATTAAGGTATCCTTGCTTTGATTACCCTCCTCATCTCCAATATCAATAATCAAAGCCCTAATAGGAACGGCTACTTGAATAGCCGCAAGCCCGACTCCATTTTTTGCAAGCATTGTCTCATACATATCATTAAGCAATTTATGAAGCTCACCATCAAACCTCTCAACCGGCTTTGAAATTTTTTTAAGCAAAGGGTTTGGATAAGTTACAATATCCAAAACAGCCATTAAACTTCCCTTTTTGTCAAGACCTTATCAATAAGCCCATACTTAACTGCCTCTTCTGCACTCATAAAAAAGTCTCTTTCGGTATCTCTTTCAATTTTTCTAATGCTTTGTCCTGTATTCTGGGCTAAGATTTTATTTAGCTCTTTTTTAAGTCTTAAAATCTCTTTTGCGTGAATTTCAATATCACTAGCCTGTCCCTGAGCTCCTCCAAGAGGCTGGTGAATCATTATTCTTGAATGAGGGAGGGCAAATCTTTTACCTTTTGCGCCGCTACTTAATAAAAAAGCCCCCATACTTGCAGCTTGACCCATACAAATTGTCACAACATCCGGTTTAATGTAATTCATCGTATCATAAATTGCAAACCCGCTTGTAACAACTCCGCCTGGTGAATTTATATAAAGATAGATATCTTTTTCTGGGTTTTCAGCTTCTAAAAAGAGAAGCTGGGCTACAATTAGCCCGGCTGTGTGATCGTTAATTTCACCTTGGAGCATAATTACCCTATCTTTTAATAAACGAGAGTAAATATCATACGCTCTCTCACCCCTTCCTGTCTTTTCAATAACCGTTGGAATTAAAATACTCATTATTCACCCTTAACTTTTTCCTCTAAAAGTTTATTTAAGAGTTTCTCTTGAACTAATTGCATTTTTAAAACTGGCAGTAAATTATTTTCTTGATAGTATTTAATAACTTCTTGTGGATTTTGACCTTGAAGTAGTGCTTCATAATAAATTACTTGATAAAGCTCATCATCACTAACATCAACTCCCTCTTTTTTTGCAAGCGCATCAATAATAAATGTAAGTTTTACTCTGTTTTTAGCTTCCTCTTTGAATTTATCCATAAACTCTTTTAGTTTCTCTTCATTTTCTTGAAGCTCTTTAAGTTCAGCTGGGCTTAGTTTTGCCGCTTCTTCATTTACGATTACATTAAGTTCTTTTTGAACAATCGCTTCTGGAAGGTCAATATTATACTTTTCAACCAAACATTCAAGAATTTTTTCTTTCAAAGGCGCAAAAGTCTGGGCTTTTTTATTTTGAAGGATTGAGTTTTTAATGTAGTTTTTTAATTCTTCCAAAGTAGCGTTTTCATTATTTAGATACTTTTTAGCCAGATTATCATCTATTTTAGCTGGTACTTTTTCTTGGATCTCTTGAAGTTCAACTTCAAACTCAGCCTCTTTTCCGGCAATCTCTTTTGCTCCGTAATTCTCTGGGAAAGTTACTTTAATTTTTCTTTTCTCACCCACTTTCATACCAATAAGCTGCTCTTCAAATCCAGGAATAAACTGTCCGCTTCCAATTTCAAGAGGATAATCCTCTCCACTTCCGTTTTCCAGAGCTTTTCCATCAATAAAGCCTTTGAAGTTGATAACCGCAATATCACCCTTTTCAAGAGTCTCTTTATTACTAACTTTTGTCTCATTCATACTCTCAGCAATTTTTTTTAGCTCCTCTTCAACTTCTTCATCGCTAACTTCTGGAAGAGTAACTTCTGGCACACACTCTTTATAACTTTCATCAAGATTAACTTCTGGAATAGTGTAGATTTTGATTTCTACATCGATTTTATCGCCATTATCTTCAAATTTCACAACTTCTGGGTCAGCTATCATTTTGCCTTCAATTTTACTTACCGCTTCATCTAAAATTTTTTGAATTAAATTCCTAATAGCATCTTGTTGAATTTGCTCACCATACATCTTTTTAACTACTTTAACAGGCACCTTTCCAGGTCTAAATCCAGAAATTTTTACTTTCTTTGATAACTCTTTTGCAATTTTATCTTCTTCTTTTTGTAATTCGTTTTTATCAATTTGAGCAGTTACTAAACTGTTTGCAGAGTCAATTTTCTTAACTTCAACCATTCACTTTCCTTTTTTAAAAGGTATAATACCAAAAAAGTTATCTTAAAGGAATGGCTATGGATTTAAAAAAAATTGAAAAAGCTGTAAAAGAAATACTTGAAGCAATAGGAGAAGACCCTAAAAGAGAAGGACTTATAAAAACCCCAAAAAGAGTTGCAAAAGCATTTGAAGAACTTTGCAGCGGATATAAAAAAGACCCAAAAGAAATATTAAACAACGCCCTTTTTGAGAGTACAAACAATGAAATGGTAGTAGTTAGGGATATAGAATTTTACTCAATGTGTGAACATCACATTTTACCATTCTTTGGAAGAGTAAACGTTGCTTATATTCCGGATAAAAAAGTTGTGGGACTCAGCAAAATTCCAAGAATGGTGGAAATTTATGCAAGAAGACTTCAAATCCAAGAACAACTAACAGAACAAATTGCCGATGCTATCATGGAAGTTGTAAAACCAAAAGGGGTTGGGGTTGTAATTCATGCAAGGCATATGTGTATGGAAGCAAGAGGAGTAAAAAGTAAATTTTCATACACTTCAACATCAGCTCTAAGAGGAGTATTTTTAGAAGAGAAAACAAGGGAAGAATTTTTTAATATTATAAACGCCCCTATTAACAACCACTTCTAAGCGACTTTCGCTTAGAATTCTATTAATCCTTCAAGTGGCGAAGAAGCAGTTGCGTATGGTTTTTTAGGAATTCTTCCAGCCTTATAAGCCATTCTACCAGCTATTACCGCATATTTCATAGCCTCAGCCATCTTAATTGGGTCTTTTGCCTGCGCAATTGCCGTATTTGTAAGCACTCCATCAGCTCCAAGCTCCATAGCAACACTTGCATCACTTGCAGTTCCAATCCCAGCATCAACAATTACTGGCACACTTACAGCATCCTTTACAAACACTACATTATATCTATTTTGAATTCCAAGCCCACTTCCAATTGGCGCGGCAAGCGGCATAACAGCAGCAGCTCCTGCATCTTCAAGTCTTTTTGCCATAATAGGATCATCATTTGTATAAGCCATAACGGTAAAACCTTCTTTTGCTAAAACTTCACATGCTTTAAGTGTTTCAATCACATCTGGATAAAGAGTTTTTTTAGTATCTCCAATTACTTCAAGTTTAATAATATCAATCCCAGTAGCTTCTCTAACTAACCTAAAAAGAGTAATAGCTTCTTCTGCGGTTGTACATCCAGCGGAATTTGGTAAAATTTGAACATCGGTATCTTTAAAATAATCCATCAAATTCTCTTCATTTGGATCAAGAATATTTACTCTCCTAACAGCAACCGTAATCATCTCTGCACCACTTGCCAATGTCGCATCGCGAGTAGTTTTAAAATCTGGATATTTTCCACTTCCAACAATTAATCTACTTGTAAATTCATACTTTCCAATTTTTAAAATATCAGCCATTCTGTCTCCTTTGTTTTATTTTCTTATACAAATCAATAACTACATCCCAAATCTCCCTCTCACCAAAAAGCCCTCTTCTTGCAAAAAGAATAATTAAAATCAAAAGTAAACTAAAAATTACCATCCTAAGTCCAGGTACTCCATGAATTGGTCCAAAATGCCACATAGCATCATCAAGAGGTCTTAACATCTCCATACTACCAAAAAATAAAAATGTAGCAACAATACTTCCACTAATACTTCCAAGCCCTCCAATCACAATAATTATCAACAACTCAAAAGTCATCATAAAAGTGAACTGATCAGGACTAACCGCCCCAATAAAACTTGCCATAAGTCCTCCCCCAACTCCTTCAAAAAAAGCACTAGTTACAAATGCCAAAGTTTTGATCTTAAAAGTATCAATCCCCATCAAAACTGCCGCATCTTCATCATTTTTAATAGCCCTCATCGCTCTTCCAAACCGAGAATAAACTAAGTTATAAACCAATATAACAATAATTAAAGCACAAACCCCAATAAAAACATAACTTGCAAAATCCGGAATAGAATCAATTCCCATTGCCCCATTTGAAATTGAAGGATAATTAATTAAAATAGTCCTTATAATAAATCCAAACCCAAGAGTAACAATTGCTAAATAATCACCTCTTACTCTAAATACTGGAAAAGAGACAAGAAGCGCAATAAAAGCGGCTACCAATCCACTAATTATAAGCACTAAAAACGGATTTGGAACATAAACATCCTTTATAAAAGGGTAAGGAGAACTTAACATAAAAATCTCTTCTTTTAATTCAGGAGATAAAATCAAAATAGCCGTAACATATGCTCCAATTGCCACAAATCCATTTGGCTCTAAGCTAAATTGACCAGCAACTCCATTAATAAGATTGTAACTAACTGCTAAAATAACAAAAATATAAATATTTCCAAGAACGGTTAGAGTATATGGATTAAAAGTTACGGATGAAAAAAGTAAAAACGAAATAAATAATGCACTAACCCCAATAACGATTGAAAAGTATTCAAATGGAGTTAGCGTCCTAAATTTCTTCACATTAAAACCTTTGTCTCTCAAAATCTTTACCCAAAATACCAGTAGGCTTAAAGAGTAAAATAAAAATTAACAAAATAAACGCAAACGCATCTTTCCATCCTCCAAGAGATGGAAAAAAGCCTGGCAACATCGTCTCAACAAATCCCAAAATAAAACCGCCAATAACCGCTCCACCAATACTTCCAATCCCTCCAATTACCGCTGCTGCAAAAGCTTTTAATCCAAGAAAAATTCCCATATAAGGGTCAATACTTGGAAACTCAATTGCATAAAAAATTCCACCAACCCCAGCATATGCTGAACTTATAAAGAAGATAATTGAAATTAACAAATTGGTATTAATACCCATAAGCTTTACCATTTCAATATCATATGATAAAGCCCTAATTGCAATTCCAACTTTGTGAGTTTTCATAATATAAATTAATATAGAAACCATAACCAAAGCAACAATTGGAATAATTAAACTCGTAATTGAAATAGTAGCATCTCCAAGATATAAAATAATTCCAAAAAATCTTGGAAAATAGAAAGTCTGAAAAGAACCTCCTAAGAGATTGTTTGCAATTACATTAAATAAAGATTCAAGAAAAAAAGAGACTGCAATAGCAGCAATTAACATCGTAATACGCGGAGCTTTCTTATCTAAAAGAGGCCGATATACTAAAACATAAATTAACATTCCCAAAAGGGATACAAAAAGAGTAGCTAAGAAGTTTGATGCTGAGAAAGTATAAAATGAGACATTACTCATCTCAATCTCTTGCCAATTAAATATAAGCCCCATAATAATCAAAGAGATAAAAGCACCCCATATCATGATATCCCCATGAGCAAAATTAATCACTCTAATAGCAGCATAAATCATTGTATAGCCAATAGCAACTAACGCATACAAACTTCCAAGCGATAAAGAGTTAATAAATTGCTGTATAAAAAAATCCACTTTCATATTTTGTATCCCCTTTGGGCAAACCCTTACTTCTTCTCTTTTTGGAGTTCTTTTTCCCTCATCTCTTTATATTTAACTTCATAAAAAGCTTTTGTATCATCACTTACACCTTTTCTTGCCGAAGAGTAACCTATAATATTACCATCATCATCAAAAATAGGAGTAATAACTGCTTCTACCCAATAATACCTTCCATCTTTTCTTAAATTCTTAACAACCCCCTTCCAAGTCTCCCCTCTTTGAATAGTATCCCACATATCTTTAAAAACAGATTTTGGCATATCTGGATGTCTTACAATATTGTGAGAACGCCCTACCATCTCTCCTTTTTCATATCCAGAAAGTGCTCTAAATACCGAATTTGTATAAGTAATTATTCCTTTTAAGTCAGTTTGGGATACTACCGGACGCCCACTTGGATTGACATCCTCAAATCTTACCTCTTCATCAATAATTTCAACTTTTGGTTTTTTCAATTCCTCTCCTTAATAGTTTTTAAAAGTTATATTTTAAAAATTATATCAAATTACCTCTCAACTCCTATAACTTTTGAACCTTTATTATCTATTTCCTCAAAAATTATTGGCTTATTTATAGGATTTCCAGTAGTTGAATTTATAGTAATTTTACCAGTAACTCCCTCTAAGTTAATAGTGTTTCTTATATTTTCATTTACACATTCTCTAAGATAAGATACATTTTTTGAAGTATCACACTTTTTAAGTGCTTCATAAATTATTAAGTATGCATCAACCGCAAGTGCTGAAAAGGCTGATGGCATTTCATTATACATCTCTTTGTATTTTTCAATAAATACCTTAGCTTTATTTGTAAGAGGCTTCCTCGCATCAAAGTGAGTTGTAAAAATAAGCCCATTTGCTTTCTCTTTTGCTAAATTCTTAACAACCTTTATAATAACTCCATCTCCTGCTAATACATTAGACTTAAATCCTTGACTCCTAAACTCTTTTAAAAAAAGCCCTATTTCGTTTGCATACAAAGGCAAAAATACAACATCAATATCTTTTGGAATTGTTGAAATTAAAGGATTAAAATTTTTCATATTAGTATAAATAGTCCTAGATTTTGGATAAAGTCCTACTTTATGATAATATTTATTAAATGCCTGAGAGAGTCCAACTGAGTATTGCTGCTTAATATCAACAACCATAAAAGCTTTTTTCCAATTATGATTTAGAGCATATTTCGCAAGCACCTTACCTTGGGCTAAATCGGTATAACAAACCCTTGTAACGTAATCACTTCCTTTTGTAACTTTTGGGTTAGTTGCTACTGGTAAAACAATTGCAACTTTCTCTTTATTAACTTCTCTTTTTACAGAAATTGAATTAGAAGAAGAAAAAGGCCCAACAACCGCTACAACCCCTTCATTTACAAGTCTTTTATATCCAAAAATCGTTTGAGTTTTATTGCTACCATTATCTACAAAAATAACTTTAACTTTATCTCCATT
>JBDONU010000102.1:0-12053 GCA_039831175.1 Nautiliaceae bacterium | reverse complement strand
CGTTTCTTAAATTCAAAGCAAGTCCTAATGTGTCAAATCCAGGACCTAAATTTGCACTTGTTGCTGGGACTGAGATTACCATTAAACTCCTTCTAAATGGCTTTTAAAACATAAAGAGGGGATGTCTTTTTACTGAAATCTTTAAAATTTAATCTCTTAGGGAGTTTAAATTTACCCTCTTTTAAGTTTTTTTCTAATGAAATTATACCTTCTTTTTTTATAAAAAAAGTGTTACCAATTGCTTTTATTGGAGAGTTATTGTTAAAATAGAAGCCATCAGTTGCAAGGAGGGTTATATTTTTGGTAATTTCAAGCATTTTAAAAAATATGTATGATAGTTTTATTGCCATATAACTTCCAGGACCTTTTGAGTAGATTATGTGTTTAACTTCATATTCTTTTAAGATTTCATCAAAAATTTCTGGTAATATGTCGCTTGTTTTACCTTCTTTTTTTATCTCTTTTATGAGTTTTTTATCTTTATAAATTCCAATAAGAAGAGGAGAAGCAATAGGGATTGCTACTATATCAACTAAACACTTTTGCAAGGCTTTTTTCCTTTTGTAAGTCAAATTCAACAATTTCGTATGCGTTTTGCGCAAACACTTCTTTTGTTAATAGATGGTTTAGATGGTGTCCACTTGCAAAGGCTTTATAACTTCCAATGAAATTATATCCAAGCAAGCTCATATCTCCAATTGCATCAAGAATTTTGTGCCTTACAAATTCGTTTGGAAATCTTAAAGAATCATTTAAAATTCCTTTATCATCAAGCACAATTGCATTTTCTAAGCTTCCTCCAAGTGCAAGTCCTATACTTCTTAAATATTGCACTTCTTTTAAAAATCCAAAAGTTCTTGCTTTTGCAATTTCTTCAATGTAATTTTTTGTTGAAAATTTAAAATTATATTTTTGATGCCCAATTACTGGGTGATTGAATTTAATCTCAAAATCAAAATTTATTTCATTTGAAGGGAGTAGAATTGCAAATTTATCTTTATCTTTAACTTCTACTTTTTTTGTTATTTTTAAAAATTTTTTAGGAGCATTTAGCTCTTTTATTCCAGCTTCTTTTAGCATCATAACAAAACTTATAGCACTTCCATCCATTATAGGAATTTCGTCATTATCAACGACAATTCTTAAATTATCAATTCCAAACGCATAAATTGCACTCATTAAATGTTCAATTGTAGAGATAATTACTCTTTCTTTTCCTAAAACTGTTGCCATTTTAGTATCAATTACATAATCTTTGTCAAGAGGAATACTAACTCCCTTATCACTTCTATAAAAAACAATTCCGCTATTTTCCATTAAGGGTTCAAGCCTTAATTTAACGGGTACTCCTTTGTGAAGTCCAATTCCTACTACTTCTACTGGTTTTTGTATTGTTCTTTGTTTCATTCTAATACCTTTTTATCTCTTTCTGTAAATAGAGTTAGCTTATCTGTTTTTTCAAGCTCTTCTCCATTAAAAATTATAGTTCCTTTATTTTTTTTAACTATTACAAATTCTCCATTACAAATTATAAGTCCAGCATTTTCGTCAAATATTTCAATATTTGATGAGGTTTCTATTTTAGCCCCTTCGTTTATTCTTTTTGTAAAGATTAAGTGCTTATCACTTATAATCTCTTCGCCACTTCTTATAATTCTATCATAAATTTTAACTTTTTGAGATATCGGTTTAGTCTCTTTTTGAAAAGGAGTTTTTGTAATTTTTATCTCTTTTATAGTAACTTCTTTATTTACGATGAAATATTTTAGGTTTAGGGATTTTAAAAACTTTTCAATCTCTTCGTTTTTTTCATTTAACAAGAAGTAATTGTCTTTAAAAAGAGGTAATTTTTTAGCTATTTTTTTAAGTTCTTCTAATGAAGTCACTTCAATTACTCTTATACTTTTTTGTTTCATTTATTAATCATCCTTCTTGCTGAATTAATTACATTGGAGATGTTTACTTTTATCCAGTGTTTGTCCATCCATTCAATTGGTTGAACTGGATGACCTTGTATGTATACTCCAAAATGCAAATGGTCTCCAAATACTGCCCCAGTTGCACCTGTATAAGCAATTATCGTTCCTTTTCTTACTTTATCTTCTTTTTTTACTTTAAATTTACTGGTGTGTCCATAGAGGGTATAAAGTCCAAGTTTGTGATATACAATAATTGTATTTCCGTAAATTCCTATATATTTGCTTGCTACAACTTTTCCATAGTTACTTGAATAAATTTTTGCGTGTCTTACTTTTGCTAAGTCAATTCCTTTATGGATTGATTTTGAAATCTCTTCATTGTGATAAAAATAGTGCCTAATTTCTCCAAAGTCAGCTTTTTTTGTACTTCCTGGGAGTGGATTGAATGGATTTAAATAAAAGCTACTTATTTTATCTTCATAAATTTGTGAAGTAATTTGGAATATTTCTTTTTCATTAATTTTTCTTACTTTTTCATTTACAAGTTTAAAAATCTCTACTGGATCGTTTGGAATTTCAAATCCCATTTTGCTTAATACTCTCTTTGCTACTTGATTTATAAACTTATCAGTAATTGTAATTTTTACTATTTTTGGAGAATAGATTCTTCCACTTCTCCAATAATAAGGAATATGCATTGTTGATTTGTTTCCTGCTTTGTCAATTGCTACAAGTATTGCATCAAAGCTATCTTCTGTGATTGGCCAAGCAAGAAGTGAAGCATAATATCCATCTTTTATAAAAGGGGTTAGTTTAAATTTATATTTGTTATTTACTAAAATATACTTGTCTTCTAAATTTTTATCTCTTACTTCAACAACCGCAGCTGCTGAGCCACCTTTACCAATTCCATAAGAGTGAGTTAGAATATCTATCATAGGAGGAGTTTTGTCTACTATAAGCTCGCTTTTAGCTTCGCTTTTATTTCCTGTAAAAAAGTTCCATTTTGAAGTATCGTATGCTTTTATAATAAGTATTATGGTTTTTGCGTTTATATTTTTTGGTAAAGAGAGGTTAAGTGTTATTGATTTTTGATTTAGATTTTCTTTATGAGCAAGTTGAGTTGCTCTATTGTTTGTAATAATAACAATATCATACCCTTTAATTCCTCTATTATCGCTTATTTCAATCTTAATTGGATTTTTTAGGTTTGTATAACCGTTATTTAAGATAGTAATTTTAGGTGGGACTTTTTCAAACATTGGAGAGAAATAGACAAATGCGCCTCCTCCTACTATTAAAATCAGAAGTAAGATAAAAAGTTTTTTCATTTATCTTCCTTTAAAGCCTCTTTAATATCTTCTTTTAGCATATTTTTAACCTTCTTAAAGTCAAACTCTTTGATAGTAGCCCCAGCTGCTCTTATATGGCCTCCGCCTTTGTATTTAAGGGCAATTTTACTGACATCTGCATAGTTTTTACTTCTTAGGCTAATTTTTATCCCATCTTCATCTTCTCTTAGCATACAAGCAATCTCAACTGGCTCGATGTTTCTTACGCTATTTACGATGGTATCTGTATCATCTCTGGTTGCTCCTGTGATTTCTAACATCTCTTTTGTAACTTCTACAAAAGCCGCTTTTCCATCACAGCACATCTCAATTGTATCATATGCTTTTGCAAGTAGTCTTAGGCGAGAGAGACTATCTCTTTGAAAAAGCATTTTTGCTACATATGCTGGATTTGCTCCGTGTTTTATAAGTTCGCTTGCTATTTGAAATACTTTCTCATCTACTGAGTCATATTGAAAACTTCCAGTATCTGTTAGGATTGCTGCGTACAAAGAAGTAGCTGTGTTTTTGTTTATAGGGAGTGAGTTTGCTTTTAAAAATTCAAATACTATTTGGGCCGTTGCTGCTGCTTTTGGATTTACTATGTTTATGTCTCCATAATTTGTGTTTGAGATGTGATGGTCAATGTTTATTAAAAATAGTGGTCTATTTTCAATTCCAAGTCTATCAAAACTTGCGCAATCAAGACTAATCATCAAATCATACTCTTTTGGAAGAGTGTTTGTAACTTTGTTAAAGTTTGGCAAAAAGTCAAGGTATTTTGGAAGAGGGGAAGTAGCATTAAAAACAGTTACTCTTTTGCCTATCTCTTTTAATACTGCATACATTCCAAGAGAGCTTCCAAGGGCATCTCCGTCTGGATTTTTGTGTGCTGCTAAAACTATATGGTTTGCGTTTTTGATTTTTTCAAAAGCTTCTTTAAACTTTTTCATTAGCTTCCTTTTTTAATTTTTTAAAAAACTCTTCAAGAGATTTTCTAATCTCTTTTCTATTAAATGCAAGTGGGGATGGGTGGTAACAAATCCCTATTTTTTGCCCATTTATTGTATAAAAGCCGCATTTTTTAAGCTTTTTAACTTCTGGCATTATATAAGAGAATGCTTTGATGGCTGAATTGCCAAGTAGCAAAATAATTTTTGGTTTTACAATCTCAATCTCTTTTTTTAAAAGCTCAGCTCCTATTTTTAGCTCTTTTGCTGATGGAGTTCTGTTTTTGTTTTCTTTAAAGGTTCTAAATGGAAAGGCGTTTGTTATTAAAAAATCTTTTTCTCTGTCAAGTTCGCTTAATTTTATTAAATACTCTAAATTTTCCCCAGCTTTTCCTACAAAAGGTGCTTTTTGTTTTACTTCATTTTCTCCTGGGGCTTCTCCTACAATCATTATTGGATGTTTTGTTTTTTTGTCTAAATATGGGTCAAATACTTCTGTAAAGTCAATATTTTGAGTGAAGTGTTTTTGAATAAACTCTTTTCTTTTTTTATAAAACTCTTTAAGTTCCATTTATTGTCTTTAAAATCTCTTGAAGAGTTTTTTGAATATCTTTATTTTCAATTGTTAAATGAGCAAGTTTTGAATAGATTTTATCTCTTTTTTCATAAAGTTCTTTTGCTTTTTTAATATCTTGAAAAAGTGGTCTTTTTGAGAGTTCTTTTTTGTTTAATCTTTTTACGATTTCACTAAATGGGACTTTTAAATAAATTACAAAGCCAGCTTCTCTTATTTGGGGAATAAATACTGGAAATCCACCTCCAACTGAAACTACGCTATTTTTTACATTGTCTCTAAGCCATTCAAAGCAATATCTCTCTTTTTCTCTAAATCCATCTTCTCCTTCTTCTTTGAATATTTGAGTAATTGATTTGTTTTCAAAAGTTTCAATTAAGCTATCAGTATCTAAAAAATAACTTTTTAATCTCTTAGCAAGTATTCTTCCAATTGTACTTTTGCCACTTCCCATAAAGCCAGTTAAAATTATATTACTCATTTTCAAGCTCTTTTAATTCAAAATATTTTTTTTGCAAAATTGCGTTTTCTTTTTTTAGTTTTTCTACTTCTTTTTTTAAATACTCTTTTTGCTTTTTAAGTTCAGCTACTCGTAAAAAGGAATTTCCTCCTACGAGTAGCTCAAAAAAGTACCATCCAATAAAAATACTCCCTCCAATCCAAATAAAAATCCACCCTTTTTTCACTATTTAAATAGCTCTTTTCCGATGTATTCAGTGTTGTATGTGCTTCTATTGATTTGTAATAGTCTGTTATATTTTGCGGTTCTCTCGCCTCTTGCTGGTGCACCTGTTTTGATTTGGCCGGTATTTAGCGCTACTGCAAAGTCTGCAATAAAGCTATCTTCACTCTCACCGCTTCTGTGGCTCATTATACATTTGTAGTTGTTTCTTTGAGCAAGTCTAACACTCTCCATTGTCTCACTTACGCTTCCAATTTGATTTGGTTTAATTAAGATTGCGTTTGCAATTCCAAGTTCAATTCCTTTTTTTAATAGTTTTTTGTTTGTTACGAATAAATCATCCCCAACAAGTTGAATCTTATTTCCAAGTCTTTGAGTTAAAAGTTTCCATCCTTCCCAATCTTCTTCTGCCATTCCATCTTCAATTGATACAATTGGGAATTTTTCTACTAGTTTTTCATAAAACTCTACCATCTCTTCTTTTGTAAGAGTTTTTCCTTCACCTGCTAGGATATATTTTCCATCTTTATAAAATTCACTACTTGCCGCGTCAAGTGCGATTACGATTTGTTCTTTTGGTTTGTATCCAGATTTTTCAATTGCTCTTATAATATATTCAATTGGTTCTACATTATTTTTAAAGTTTGGAGCAAATCCACCTTCATCTCCGAGTGCTGTTGAGTGACCATCTTCTTCAAGGAGTTTTTTTAAAGTATGATAAATTTCACTACTTGCTCTTAGTGCCAAGTCAAAATCATCAAATCCAATTGGCATAATCATATACTCTTGCAAATCAACATCATTATCTGCGTGAGCTCCTCCGTTTATAATATTTAGCATAGGAGTTGGCATTGTAAGTGCGTTTGCTCCTCCTAAATATCTATAAAGCGGCAAGTTTAAACTTTTTGCAGCTGCTCTTGCTACTGCCATACTTACTCCAAGGATTGCATTTGCTCCAAGTTTTGATTTATTCTCAGTTCCATCAAGTTCAATCATAGTATAATCAATCTCACCTTGATCATATGGGCTCATTCCAATAAGCTCATTTGCGATAATTGTGTTTACATTCTCACACGCTTTTAATACCCCTTTGCCATGGTATCTATTATCTTTATCTCTTAATTCAAGTGCTTCGTTAATTCCAGTGCTTGCTCCACTTGGAACGATTGCGCTTGCGCTTGTTCCATCGCTTAGAGTAACAGTTGCTCTAACGGTTGGATTACCTCTACTATCTAAAACTTCGTCCGCAAAAATATTTTCAATTACTACCATTTACTCTCCTTTTTTTTCAATTGCATCAATCATATGAGAAAGTTCAACTCCAAGAGCTTCTTTGATTTTTTGCTCAATCTCTTCCATAAGCTCTGGATGTTCTTTAAGGTAGGCTTTTGCGTTTTCTTTACCTTGACCTAGTTTAATAGCATTGTAGCTAAACCAGCTACCGCTTTTATCAATTATATCAAGTTTTACTCCCCAATCAAGTATTTCACCCTCTCTACTAATTCCTTTTCCAAACATAATATCAAACTCTGCAATTCTAAATGGAGGGGCTACTTTGTTTTTTACTACTTTTACTTTTACCCTATTACCAACTTCTTTATCCCCTTGTTTTAAAGTGGCAATTCTTCTAACATCAAGTCTAACTGAACTATAAAATTTAAGGGCGTTACCTCCTGGGGTTGTTTCTGGATTGCCATAACCCATAGTTCCAATTTTCATTCTAATTTGGTTAATAAAGATAATGGTTGTGTCCATTTTACTTACTGCGGCTGTTAATTTTCTAAGCGCTTGACTCATAAGTCTTGCTTGAACCCCAACTTGGGCATCTCCCATATTTCCTTCAATTTCCGCTTTTGGAGTAAGTGCTGCTACTGAGTCTATTACGATAACATCAACTGCTCCACTTCTTGCAAGAGTTTCTACAATTTCAAGTGCTTGCTCTCCATAATCTGGTTGAGATACAAGCAAATTATCAATATCAACTCCAATATT
The DNA here is from genome assembly GCA_039831175.1 of Nautiliaceae bacterium. Classification (GTDB taxonomy): domain Bacteria; phylum Campylobacterota; class Campylobacteria; order Campylobacterales; family Nautiliaceae; genus Caminibacter. The sequence goes on along the minus strand of JBDONU010000102.1, from coordinate 4,605 downwards.
TTTTGCGTAAATTGGGTCAAATGCGTGTTCAGCATCAATAAAAGCGGCAACTCCTCCTTTTTTTTGAGCTTGGGCAATAATTGAGAGTGCAAGAGTTGTTTTCCCACTACTCTCTGGACCATAAATTTCAGTAATTCTTCCTTTTGGCACTCCCCCAATTCCAAGCGCTAAATCAAGTCCAAAAGAGCCTGTTGGAATTGCTTCAATTGGTTCTATTTCTTTTTCTGAAAGTTTTACTAAAGAACCTTTTCCAAATTGTTTTTCAACCTGTTTTAAGGCAGCTTCAAGAGCCTTTTTCTTTTTTTCATCCATAAAAGTCCTTTGTGCGAAGTTATGCAATTATATCAATTTTGCTATAATTTGTAAAAAGGCTTTTTATGAAGAGTTATACGCTTGCCCACTCTCCTGATGCTGATGATATTTTTATGTATTATGCGGTTAAGTTTGGATGGATTGGAGATGGGTATAAATTTTTTAATGTAGCTGAGGATATTGAGAGTTTGAATAAAAAGGCTTTAAACAATTTTTATGATATAAGTGCGATAAGTTTTGGAGTCTATCCTTTTATAAAAGATGAGTATGCGCTTTTAAGAAGTGCTATAAGCTTTGGTTATGGATATGGACCAAAATTTGTTAAATTAAAAGGAAAAAAATTAAAGCCCGATTTTAAAGTTGCCCTTAGTGGTGAATTTACTACTAATGCTTTAATTTTTAAAATCTACTATCCAAACGCAAGAATAGTTTATAAGAATTTCTTGGAAATTGAAGATGCGATATTAAGTGGAGAAGTTGATGGAGGGGTTTTAATTCATGAGAGTATTTTAACTTTTGATGATAGGCTTGAAGTTGAAAAGGAACTTTGGGATATTTGGGTTGAGCTTGTTGGAGATAAGCCTTTGCCCCTTGGAGGGATGGCAATAAGGAGGTCTTTGCCTTTAATTGATGCTATTAATATTGAGGATATTTTGACAAAAGCCGTAAAAATTGCAAATTCTCATAAAAAACTTTTAGCAGATATGTTAATTCAAAGAGGGCTTGTTAGGGTAGAGGATGAGATTTTAAAGAGGTATTTGTCTTTGTATGCAAATGATAAGTCAATTGCTTTGAGTGAGGAGCAAATTGATGCTATTAATGTGCTTTATCGTTTAGGATGGGAGCGTAATTTGTTGCCTTTTGTTGGAGATGTTAGGGATTATATGATACCAAAAGAGTATAAGGAGATAAGGTTTGTTTAAAGAGTGGTTAAAAAGAAATGAGCTTAGCTTAAAGTGCAAACCTCGTACTCAAAGACAGAGTTATGTTGAGTTTTTTGAAGGGGAGTTTAAAGGAGATAAGGTTCCTTTATTTAAGAGAGGAGAGATTTATTTTGCAAAATTAACATCATCTTCTAAGGTTAGACCATTTTTGATTTATCAAAACGATTATTTAAATAGAGCGTGTTTTGAGGGAGTTTATCACACTATTGTAGTTTTACCTTTATCTGGACAAATTTTAGGAGGAGATTATAGAGTCTTTATTCCAAAGAGGGATTTGATGAAAAGAGATAGTGAAATTGTAGCAACTGCAATTGGAATAATTTCTACTGGTAAAGTTTTGTTTGATAGGGGAATTGTTACTAAATTAACAGAAGATGAGCTAAAAAGAGTTGATGATGCGGTTATGAGAGTTGTTGGGATTAAGAATGAAAATTGACTTTTCAAGGTTTTCTTCCATTAGGATGGGGAGATTTGTTGAGGTGAGGGTAATTGATGAAGATAATTTTAATGGAGAGTTTATTATTGGAAGAGCTACAAATACTTTAGTAGTTAGGGGAGATAATCTTGGGATTTTAGATAAAAGGTATAATTTTATTGAGGTAAAAAAAGGGTATTTAAGGGTTGGGGCTAAAACTCAAAATAGAAGACTTTATAATTTTTGCAAAAGAAAGAATATAAAAGGGTTTGAATTTTTAGCAAAGCTTCCAGGAAGTATTGGAGGAAGTGTTAGGATGAATGCTGGGGTTAAGAGTGAAGAGATTGGCAAGAGGGTAGTTGCTATTAAAACTCTTAGTGGTTGGAAGGAGGATGTTGAATTTTGGTATAGGGGTTCAAATATTGATGAGCCTGTTTTTGAGGTTTTGTTTGAGTTGGAGAGAGGGTTTGATTATGGGCTTGATTTGTATCTTAAAAATCTTCGTTTAAATCAACCAAGCGAGCCAAGTCTTGGAAGTGTTTTTAAAAATCCAAAAGGGGATTTTGCTGCAAGGCTTATAGAAGCGGTTGGGATGAAAGGGGTAAGAAGAGGCGGGGTTGAAGTTAGTAAGAAGCACGCAAACTTTTTTGTAAATGTTGGGGGAGGGAAGTGTGAGGAGATGCTTTTTTTGATTAATGAAGCAAAGAGAAGAGTTTTTAATGAGTTTGGAATAGAACTTAAAGAGGAGATAATTATTGTTTAGGAGTTTTTATGGATATAAAAATTTATGATAAGTTGGCAAACAAGTATGACTTTATGGTCAATTTAGTTAGTTTTGGGATTGAGGAGATTTGGAGAAGGATTTTTGTAAAAGAGATTAAAAAGCATATTCAAAATGGGGTTTTAATAGATGTTGCAAGTGCAACTGGCAAAATGGCAAAGAGTCTTGATTTTGATAAGATGTATTTAATTGAGCCAAGTGAAGAGATGGTAAAGGTGATTATTCAAAATTTTAAAAAGTTAGGCTATATTCAGGATGGATTTAGACTAAAAAAAGATAATAAAGAGATTCTTATAATAAGAAACGTAGCTGAGGATTTTAAGATAGATAAAAAGGCGGATTTGATTGTCTCTTTTATGGGGATTAGAAATTTTGATGATATAGGAAAAGGGATAAAAAATTTAGATAGTCATTTAAAAGTTGGTGGATATTTTGGAATTGTAGAGATGGTAAGAAGGGATGATTTTTTAGGAAAGCTTGTTTTATGGTATATGAATAAAGTTGTGCCATTTATTGCCTCTTTTTTTGGGATGAAAAAGGAATATGAAAAGCTTGGAGAGAGTATTTCTTCTTTAAAAGAAAAGGATATTTTAAAAAATTTTAAAGAGTATGATATAATTGTAAATAGAAGTCTATTTCCAGTGGCTAAAATGTTTATTTTAAAAAAGGAGAAATAATTAAAAATAAATACTTCATTACAATTACTACCATAAAAGGGACAAAGCATTATTCCGTCCACCAAGTAGTAAAATTTATAATCATTTCAATTATTGTAATTATTCTATTAGCCTTTGGTGGAGGATTTGCTTATATAAAGTATTTAAAGTCAAAAGTAAAGAACATAGAAGCTCAAAAGGCTCATCTATCAGAAGAGGTTTATAAGCTTAATTTAAAGATGGTGGATCTAAAAGCTAAAATGAATAAGTTAAATGAAGAACTTTTAACAAAGCAAGTAACTCTTGGGAAACTGGCTGAGAAAATTAATGATTTAGAGACTAAAATGGGACTTAGAGGAAATATTGAGTTTAAAAGTGTTGATATTAAAAATTTAACCCCAGAGGAGATAAATAAACTCTTAATCTTTTTCCCAAATGGTTCACCAATTAATGGTAAATATAAAATTACTTCAAAATTTGGATGGAGAGTTCATCCTATCTTGAAAAAAAGAGAGTTTCATCCGGGGATTGATTTAAGAAGACGCGGCAAGGTGCCAGTTTATGCAACGGCAAATGGTATTGTAGCTGGTGCTGGGAAAAATCCTTATGGATATGGATATGTTGTAAAGCTTATAAATGGATATGGATTTACAACTTTATATGCTCATCTTAGACCAACTATAAAAGTAAAAACCGGACAATTTGTAAAAAAAGGACAAATTATTGGATATATGGGAAATACTGGACTTAGTACTGGGCAACATTTGCATTATGAAGTTAGGTATAATAATAAACCTTTAAATCCGCTTTACTTTATGTATTGGAGTGGTAAGAATTTTTACAAAATATTCAAACTTGAAAGGAGGGTACCATGGGAATCTTTGATAAAAGCGAGCCTGTCAATAATAACGCCTCAAAAGAAACAACACTAATCTCAAAAGGGGCTTATTTTAAAGGTGATGTAAAAACTGATGGTAATGTGCATGTTGATGGTAAATTTGAGGGGAATTTGGTATGTAAAGCTTCTGTTTCAATTGGGAAAAGTGGTTTTGTAAAAGGGGATATTAAGGCTGAAAAATTAATTGTTAGCGGAGTGTTTGAGGGAACTGCTGATTGTGATGAGATTGAGATCTTAAAAGATGGGACAATTGAAGGGAGTGTTTTGGTTAGAAATATTATAATTGAAAAAGGTGGTAATTTTAATGGAACTTGTAAAAAGAAAGATTCAAATCCTAAATCTTCAAAGCCACTCAAATAGTTTTTCAACCTCTTTAACTTCATAAGTTTTAATTCCAGGCAGATTGATTTTGCTTGGAATTATAGCTTTTTTAAAGCCAAGGTTTGCTGCTTCTTTTAATCTTTGCTCAATTCCTGCAACTTCTCTTATATCTCCAACTAAGCTAACTTCTCCTATAAAGATACTCTCTTTGCTAATTGGGCGGTTTTTAAAGCTACTAACAATTGCCATAATAATTGCTAAATCTGCCCCAGTTTCTG
>JBDONU010000047.1:0-3518 GCA_039831175.1 Nautiliaceae bacterium | reverse complement strand
TGCAAGTAAAAATTTAGAATTTATAAAACAGTGTGAAGCACAATTACCAAAAGGGAAAAAATTTAGCAGATTTAGAGCTGACAGCGCTTCATATCAAGCGGAAATATTTAACTATTGTGAAGAAAACAATATACTTTTTAGCATAACTGCTAAAAAAGAGAAAAGAGTGTTTGAAACTATTAAAAATATTAAAGATGAAAAGTGGCAGAGTTTCTTTCAAAGAGAAAAAATAGCAGAGTTTATACATACTATGCAAGGAATTAATAAAGCTTTTAGAATGATAGTTATCAAAAAGACAATACACCTAACTTTTCGAATTTGAAAAAATTGATGAAGTAATGATGGAATATAATAATGAAATTCATTACTGTATAGCCACAAATGATAATAAATTAACTCCAAAAGAGATAATAAAACTTCATAGACAAAGAGCAGAAGCAACTGAACCACTCCGCCTTTTAAGGTGGAGTGGTTCACAATATTTAGCAAATCCCGCCGAAACTATCGCCTTTTAAGGCGGTGGATAAAAAAATTCTCGGAAATTTAATTTCTGTTTGAATTTTTTTATAAATTTTGTTAAAATTATCTTAATAGCGATAACCAAGTTAAGCCGATAAAAAGTAGGGCTGGAGTAGTCCGAACTTATGCCTGTGGAGGTAGCTCTGGCGGGGTCTGTTTATACAGACTAGTCATCTACCTGTGAAGCAGGAAGCTCCACCTTTGAAGGCAGGGTAGCTCACTAAATACAAAAATGCATGGATGATAAAACCGAATAAAAAAGAGCTTTCTTTTGTAACTGGAATTGATATAAAAGCAGAAGAATATTTAAAAAAAGCTGGATAGAAGTTAAAAAAAGAGCTTAATTTAAGATATTTACTTGTAACTCTTGGAAAAGATGGAATGGCTTTATTTGGAGAAGAGTATATAAAAATTCCAACAATTGCGAAAGAGGTTTATGATGTAACAGGAGCAGGAGATACTGTATTAGTAGCTATTGGATATTTTTTAAGTGAAAGTGATAATTTAATTGAAGCTATCCATTTTGCAAATGCTGCGGCGGCGGTTGTAGTTGGTAAGGTTGGCAGTGCGGTTGCTACTATTTCAGAGATTGAAGAGATGAGAAAAAAAATAGATAATAATGTAGATTATAAAATAGTTGATTTTAAAAAAATAGAGCAAATAATAAGAGATTTAAAAACTCAAAATAAAAAAATAGTTTTTACAAATGGATGTTTTGATATATTGCATATAGGACATGTAAAGTATTTACAAAAAGCAAAAGCCCTTGGGGATGTGTTGATAGTTGGAGTAAATTCAAATGAATCAGTTAAAAGATTAAAAGGCGAAAATAGACCTGTAAATGATGAATATCATAGGGCATATATTCTTGCAAGTTTAGAAGTGGTTGATTATGTGGTGATTTTTAATGAAGATACTCCTTATGAATTAATTAAAAGAGTAAAGCCTGATGTTTTGGTAAAAGGAAAAGATTATGAGGGAAAAGAAGTAATAGGCAGTGATATTGCAAAAGAAGTAATATTAATAAATTTTATTAAAGGTAAAAGCACTACTAGAATAATTGAGAGGATAAGAAATGCTAAATAAATGTTTAAAAGAGCATATAGAAGTTGCAAAAAAGATTTATGATTTATTGCCTTTAATTGAAAAAGCTGGAAATTTATGTGTTGATACTTTAAAAAAAGGAAATAAAATAATGCTTTGTGGGAATGGAGGCAGTGCAGCAGATGCCCAGCATATAGGAGCAGAACTTGTTGGAAGATTTAAAAAAGATAGAGTTGTTTTACCGGCAATTGCTTTAACTACTGATAGATCAGCACTTACAGCAATAGGAAACGATTATGGGTTTGAATATATCTTTTCTAGACAAGTGGATGCTTTGGCAAAAGAGGGTAATATATTAATTGCAATTTCAAAAAGTGGAAATAGTAAAAACGTAATAAAAGCCATTAAAAAAACAAAAGATAAAGGTTGTAAAATAATTAATTTGATTGGAAAAGATGGAGGAGAGATGAAAGAGATGGGTAATGTAAATATAATTATTCCATCAAATAATACTCCTAGAATTCAAGAGATGCATATTATGATTGGGCATATAATATGTGAGATTATAGAGGAGCAGTTTTGAAAGTATTAATTGTAATTGGAACCAGACCGGAAGCTATAAAGATGGCACCTGTTATTAAGAAGTTAAAAGAAAAGAATATATTTGATGTAAAAATATGCGTAACGGCTCAACATAGGGAAATGCTTGACAAAGTTTTAAAAATTCTTGAGATAATACCGGATTATGATTTAAATATTATGAAAAAAAATCAAGACCTTTATGATATTACTTCAAATATTTTATTGAATTTAAAAGACGTATTTGATGATTTTAAACCCGATTTAATAATGGTTCACGGAGACACTACTACCACATTTAGTGCGAGTTTGGCGGCTTTTTATCAAAAAATTGATATAGCCCATATAGAAGCGGGACTTAGAAGTGGGAATATTTATTCGCCGTATCCGGAAGAAGCGAATAGAAAAATGACTTCTGTTTTGGTTAAATATCATTTTGCTCCTACTTTAAAAGCAAAAGAGAATTTATTAAAAGAAGGAGTAAGTGAAAAAAATATTATCGTAACCGGTAATACGGTAATTGATTCTTTACTTTGGGTAGTTAAAAAAATTGAAAATGATAGTAAGTTAAAAGAAAAAATTTTAAAACGCTTAAATTTTTCTTTTGATTCTAAATTTATTTTGGTAACGGGGCATAGAAGAGAGAATTTTGGAAGAGGTTTTTTAAATATTTGTGAGGCTTTAAAAGAAATTACTTTAAAGCATAAAGATATAAATATTGTTTATCCCGTTCATTTAAATCCGAATGTTAGAGAACCGGTAAATAAAATTTTAAAGGGTATTGAAAATATAAGGCTAATTGAACCTTTAAACTATTTGGAGTTTGTTTATTTGATGAAAAAAAGTTATTTGATTTTAACCGATAGCGGAGGGGTGCAAGAAGAAGCTCCTTCTCTTAATAAACCGGTTTTGGTTATGAAAGATACCACAGAAAGACCGGAAGGAATTGAAGCCGGATGTTTAAAGTTAGTCGGAACGGATAAAGAGAAGATAATAAAAGAAGTCGAAAAACTTTTAAACGATAAAAACGAATATGAAAAAATGAGTAAATGCAAAAATCCTTACGGAGATGGAAAAGCAAGTGATAGAATTGTTAAGTTTTTAAGGGATGTTTATGAAACAAACTCTTTATAAAATTTATGGTTTTTTACATTCTTTGAAATATCCATTTGTGTTAAAAGAAGCTATTTATTCTATTTTTGATGAAAGAGTTGAGAATAATAGATTTCATATGGAATTAGCGGGTGAATGGCTTTTGTATATGCAAAATAGTGATGGTGGATATAGTAGGAAATTTTCTTTTATTAGTGGAAGGGATAAAAGTTATATAGAAACAACAGGTTATATCATCCCAAGTTTGATAAATTTAGGAGAGC
>JBDONU010000060.1:0-3521 GCA_039831175.1 Nautiliaceae bacterium | reverse complement strand
TAGAAGGGGCAAAAGATGCTTTTTTAAGACATGGAGGGGATGAGAGTAATTTAGATTTAATTTTAGTACCAGGTGCTTTTGAAGTGCCATTTGTTTTGGAGAAAGTTTTACAAAGTAACAAATATGATGGAGTTTGTACTCTTGGAGCAGTTATTCGTGGAGCAACTCCCCATTTTGATTATGTTAGTGCTGAGGCTACAAAGGGAATAGCAAATGCTACAATGAAACATTCAACTCCGGTGACTTTTGGAATTCTTACAACGGATACAATTGAGCAAGCAATTGAAAGAGCGGGTACAAAAGCAGGAAACAAAGGTTTTGAAGCAATGACAGGACTTATAGAGATGATAAATCTTTATAAAAAAATTTAAAGGTAAACAATGGCTACAAGAACACAAGCAAGAACAGCAGTAGTTCAAATGCTTTATGCTTTGGATTTAGGTAATAATATGAAAGACCAAGCAGAAGAGTATTTAGAAGAAAGAAAAATAAAAGGGCAAAAAAAAGAGTTTGCTTTAAGTTTATTTAATGGAGTTTTAGAAAATTTAGAAGCGATTGATAAAGAGATAAAAAATCATTTAAGTAAAGATTGGGAATTTGATAGACTTGATAATGTAGATAAGGCAATTTTAAGACTTGGAGTTTATGAAATTTTATTTACAGATTTACCTTATCAAGTGGCTATAAATGAAGCGGTGGAGATAGCAAAGCTTTTGAGTAATTCTACTTCTACAAGATTTATCAATGGAGTTCTAGATAGGATAGCAAAGGATAGAAATTGAAACTTTGTATAGCACTTGATTTACCTACAAAAGAGGAAAATTTAAAATTAGCAAAAGAGATTGCTGGAATTAGTGATGATATTTGGCTAAAAGTTGGATTTAGAAGTTATATTAGAGATGGTAAAGAGTTTATTGATGAATTAAAAAGTTTAGGGTTTAAGATTTTTCTTGATTTAAAACTTTATGATATTCCAAATACAATGGCAGATGCAAGTGAAGAGATAGCAAAAATGGGTGTGGATATGTTTAATATTCATGCGAGTAGTGGAAGAGTTGCTATGAAAGCAGTAATGGATAGATTAAAAAAATTTGAAAATCGTCCATTGGTTTTAGCTGTTACAGTGCTTACAAGTTTTGATGAAGCAACATTTGAAGAGATTTATGAAATGCCAATAAAAGCAAAAGCGGAACAATTTGCAAAGATGAGTTTTGAAAATGGGCTTGATGGAGTTGTATGTAGTGCTTTTGAGAGTTTGGAAATAAAAGATATTACAGATGAAAATTTTATAACTTTAACTCCTGGGATTAGACCATTTGGAGAAGATAGTGAAGACCAAAAAAGGGTAGCTGATATAGAATTTGCCAAAAAAGCAAAAGTAGATTTTATTGTAGTTGGAAGACCAATTTATAAAGCTGCTAATCCAAAAGATGTAGTTAAAAAAATCATCAAGGAGATGAAATGAAAAAGATATTTTTAAGTTTGAGTTTGATAGTAAGTTTATTTGCTTATGATAAATTATTAGACCAAAAAGAGGTTTTAAGTATTATTAAAAAAACTCCAATTTATGGACAATTAAAAAAAAGATTAAATAAAGATGTTCAAGTAAAAGGGACTATAAAAGATAATTTTTATATTATTACTTTATACAACAAAGAGGGGGAACAAAACATTTATATCACAAAAGATTTAAAATATACAATTTTGGGAATGGTGGTAAATAATAAAACTCTAAAACCTTTAATGCCGAATTATAAACCTGATAAATTTAGTGGTAATAAAGATGTTGTAAAAAATGGAATTGTATTTAGTTTTGGAAAAGGAAAAGATGATATTTATGTAGTAACAGACCCAGAATGTCCATTTTGTCGCCAATTTGAAAAAATGGCTAAAAAGTCAAAAATGGGAGAAAAATATAGAATACATGTAATATTTTTACCTTTAAGTTTTCACAAACATGCGATGGATATGATTTATTATATTTTAAGTGCTGAGACACAAGAAGAGAGAGTAAAAAGATTTAATGCTACTTTAAGTGGAGATAATTCTTGGAAAAATTTCAAACCAACAAAAGAACAAAAAGTTAAAATTGATAAAGAGATAGAAAAATCAAAAAAAGCAGCTTATGAATTAGGAGCAAAAGGAACACCAAGTTTTTATGACAAGAATTTTAACGAAATTGAAAATAGAGGAAAATTACTTAAATGAAATTTTTAAATTTGTGTAAAAAGGCAAGTTTGAAACTAATAAAAACAATTCACCATAGTGATAAGTCTATTTTTGAAAAAACAAAAATAGGTTTTGGTGGTGATATGAGTATGAAAATAGATGTAATTGCAGAAAACATTTTTATAGAAACTTTTAGTAAATATGGAAATATTTTTTCAGAAGAAGCAGGGTTTATTGATAATGGATTTAAAAAAAGGTTTATTATAGACCCTATTGATGGAAGTTTTAATATTTCAAATGGATTTCCTTACTATGGAAGTAGTATTGCTTTAAAAAATAAAAATGGAAAAATTACAAAAGCTTTTATTGTTAATTTGGCAACAGGTGATTATTTCTATAAAGATAAAAATATAAAAATAGAAAATAATTTATTTTATAACAAAAAATTTACACCATCTTTGAATGAAATGATTTTATTTGAAAAATCTTATGCGAATTTGGAATTGTGTGAAAAGTTAGCAAAACATAACATAAAATATCGCTCACCTGGGGCTTTAGCTTTAAGTTTAGCACTTGGTCATAGATGTAAAGCGGTAATTTTTAGAGGTGAAATTAGAGATTTTGATATAGTAGCTGGGATTTACTTTAATAATAATTTAAATATAAAAATAAAAAATAATACTCTTTTAATGGCAAAAAATAAAAAAGATTTTGAGTATTTAAAAAATATCATATTTTAAAGGATAAAAAATGGGTTGGAAAGATTTTTTAAATAAATTAACAACAAAAAAACCACAACCAAAACCAGATGAAGCACCAAGTCACTGGATAAAATGTCCAAGTTGCGGGGCTTTGAGTTTTTATAAAGAGGTAGCAAAAGAGAATAATACTTGTCCAAAATGTGGGTATCATTTTAGAATGAATGCAGAAGATAGAATAAAACTTTTAGCAGATGAGGGGACTTTTGTAGAATATGATGCTAATCTTGAACCAGTAGACCCTCTTCATTTTGTAGATAAAAAATCTTATCAAAAAAGAATTCAAGAGGGTTATAAAAAAAGGGGAAGAAAATCATCAGCGATTAGTGGAGAGTGTGAAATAAATGGGGTTTTAACTCAATTAGTTGTATTTGATTTTGGATTTATGGGAGGAAGTTTGAGTTCTGTTGAGGGTGAAAAAATTGTAAGAGCAATAAATAGAGCTTTAAATAAAAAATGTGGATTAGTGATTGTAAGTAGTAGTGGTGGAGCAAGAATGCAAGAGAGTACTTTTAGTTTGATGCAAATGGCTAAAACTTCTGTTGCTTTGGCAAGTTTGAGTGATGCTAAATTACCTTATATTTCACTTCTTAC
>JBDONU010000005.1:0-3542 GCA_039831175.1 Nautiliaceae bacterium | reverse complement strand
ACCCCTCTTTTCTCAGGAGGGAAAAACGAAAAAATCATAGCATGGGACGTTACCATTATAAGAGCTTCGGCAAATCCTTGAATTACCCTGTAAATTATAATCTCAGCCAAAGAATCTGAAATCCCGCATCCAAAGGAGGCTATCGTAAAAGCGGCCACTCCTATGACATAAATCATTTTATTGCCGTAATGCTTTATAAGCCATTCAACCACCAAAAGCCCTACAGCCGCCGCTATCATATAAGCCGTTATCACCCACTGAACGCCGTACATATCGGTAGAAAGAGGACCTTTTAGACGCGGTACTATAATATCCACAACCGTCGTATCCAAAACGGCCATAAAAGCACCAACTATCACTAAAACAACATAAATAAAAAGCTCACTTCCTTTATAATAAATTATTTTTGACATCTTTTAATATCAACTTCCCCGCTCATTCCTACAAGCACTCCTTTTGGTACTTCTTTAAATCTTATTCTTACATAAAATCTTTGAGCAAGTTTTGTAAATTCACCGCTGCTTATATCTCTTGGAACAAGCGCAAAAGTAGCGGCACTTGCAGGAAGTATTTTACTAACATATCCTTTAAAATCTTTATCAAGCGCGTCTATATGAATCTTTACTTCACACCCTTTTCCTATTCCTTTCATTTTTGTCTCTTCAAGCAAATCAAGCACATATAAATCTTTTAAATCTACAATACTAAGCACTCTTTTGCCAGCCCCTACCACTTCTTTTGAAGAAACAAATTTTTTAGCGATTTTCCCATTAAATGGAGCATAAATAAAAGAGTCTTTTATATTTTTTTTTATGACTTTCAGGTTTTCTAAAAGAGCTTTTTTGCTCTCTTTCATAGAAGCAATCGCTTTTTCAAGTCTTTTTACCTCTTTAAATGAATTTTTAGCCATTTTAAGCTTTATATTTAAAATATTTAAATCGTTTTGCATAGAAGAGAGGATTTTTTTATCGGCTTTTATTTTTTCACTAAGTGCTAAATATGCAGTTTTTACATTTTCAAATTTTTCTTTTGAGATTTTGCCTTTTTTATATAAATTTTGAAACCTATTAAAATCACTTTTTAATTTTTCAAGTTTAAATTCTTCGGCTTTTATGCCGTGTTTTTTAGCTTCGATTGTTTTTTTGAGTTTTTCAATATTTTCATTAATTAAAGAAATATTATCTCTTATATCATCTTGAAGTTTGTTTTTTTGAATTATCGCAGCTTTTATTTTTTCATCAAGCGAATTTATATTGTTTATTAAAGCCTTTTGTTTAAGCTCCAACTCTTTTGTATCAAGTTTTGCTAAAAGAATACCTTTTTTTACCTCATCTCCCTCATTAACATAAATTTTTTCTATTTTTCCGGGAAACTTGAAACTAAGAAAGGTTAAAGAATCAGATTTTACAAAAACGGCATTGCTTGAAGCGTAATTTTTAGTAAAAATAATATATTTATAAAGCCCAACAATACTTACAATAATTAATATTATAAGCAAAATCAGAGCAATTTTTTTTTTCATCATCACCTCTTTTTTATAAAATACTACCACAAAGCTTATTGATATGTCAATGAGAAGGAGTATACTCTTTTACAATTTCTTTTAACTTCTTAACAATGTCTCTTTTCTCACTAAGCGTTGCAAGCTCTTTGATATCTTCGTTTAGCTTTTTAATATTATATTCAGTTTTACCTCCAATAAAGATAGAGTTATATTTAGTCTTTCTCTCAGCTTCATCTATTAAAAGCTCTTCATAAAGTTTTTCTCCTTCCCTTAGCCCAGTAAAAATAATATTATTCTCATTTTTGCCAGATAACCTTAATATCTTTTTAGCTAAATCTACTATCTTTACAGGCTCTCCCATATCCAAAATAAAAATTTCTCCTCCTTTTCCAAGGCTTCCAGCTTGAAGTACAAGTTCACACGCTTCTCTTATTAACATAAAGTATCTGGTAATTTCTGGATGGGTAACTGGGAGAGGTTTATCCTCTTTTATCAGTTTTTTAAACTTTGGCACAACACTCCCACTACTCCCAAGCACATTACCAAACCTAACTGTACTTATTTTTGTGTTTTTGCTCTCTACATTTTGAGCATACAACTCACACACTCTTTTTGTAGCTCCCATTATGTTTGTTGGTCTAACCGCCTTATCGGTTGAGATTAATACAAAATCCCTAACTCCTATTTCAATTGAGAGGTCAATTACATTTTTTGTTCCTATTATATTATTAATAACGGCACTCCTTGGATTTGCTTCGCATAAAGGCACGTGCTTATAAGCTGCTGCATGAATTACGATTTGGGGTTTTTCTTTTTCAAAAACCCTTTTAATATCTTCAAACTTAGTAACATCCACTAAATAAGGTTTTCTTTTTATGCTAAGCTCTTCATTAATTGAATAGAGATTAAACTCTGAATTTTCTACCAAAATAAGCTCACTTGCCCCATACTTCTCACAAATCCTACAAATCTCACTTCCAATACTCCCACCAGCACCCGTTACTAAAATCTTTTTATCTTTTATGAACTCTCTAATTGCCTCTTTATCCAAGTCCTTTGGCTTTCTAGCAAGCAAATCCTCAATTGAGATATCCTTAACTTCTTCTTTAAAAGGATTATAAACTTTTATCTCTTCAACCCCTCTTGATTTTAAAAAATCAACTAACTTATTAAGCTCTTCTTGATTTAACTCTTTTGTAATAATAGCCCTACTTGCTTTTATCTCTTTTAGCGGTAAAATCTTCATTCCATAAATATAACTTCCAACTAAATCACTATCATCATAAACTGCTACTATATGATAAGGTGAGCGTTTTAAAACACTCATTGCTTTTTCATTTGCTCCAATAATTACCGCTTCTTTTTCTCCAAAATTATCTCTTATTAAAAGTCTTTTTAATACCCTAAAAAATCCAATAAATAAAATTGATAAAAAGTAATCAATTAAAATCGCACTTCTAGGAAGTGGAATAAAAAATTTTTTAAAAAGATAAAAAGTCACAAAAAAAGATAAATATGCAAAAGTTGTAGCAAAGAAAAGTTTTTTAAGCTCAATCAAAGAGAAAAAACGCCAGCTAACAAAATAGAGATTAAAAATAAAATAATAAAAAATCTTAAAACTTATAATAAAAGGAGCTACCCTAAAAAAACTTTCTATATATTCTTTTGGAATAAGAAAATTAAACCTAAGAAGGTATGCAAAATAGAGAGTAAAAAAAGAAATAATTGTATCTCCTATAATAAAAAATAAAGCTCTTTTAGTTTTTGTAGGCTTAAACAGATTTGATAACTTCACAAACTTTCCTTATATCCTCATCACTCATACTTGTTCCACTTGGAAGACAAATCCCCTTTTTAAAGAGTTCTTCACTTTTGCCATTTAAATAAGCTTTTGAGTTTTTAAAAAGAGGCTGAGTATGCATAGGTTTCCAAAGGGGGCGGCTCTCTATATTATTATCTTTTAATTTTTTTATAACTTCAAACGGGTTTAACTCTTTAAAAGTAAGGGTTGTTAACCACCTTGTGCCAAAAGTGTTTG
>JBDONU010000017.1:0-12285 GCA_039831175.1 Nautiliaceae bacterium | reverse complement strand
CTTTAAGTACATTTATAAGCTGGGGGAGTTCGTCAATTTTATATCTTCTAAAAAATTTACCTGACTTTGTAATCCTTTTATCGTTTGCCGTTGTAATAGTTGAGCCTTTGTTATTATGCATTGTTTTAATTTTAATAATGGTAAATAATTTACCATTTTCTCCAACTCTTTTTTGCAAAAAAAAGCCATTACTCTTTGTCTCTATACTTGCTACAATCCAAGCAATTAAAATAATTGGCCAAGTTAACAAAAGCCCAATTAACGCTAAGCTAAAATCAAAAACTCTTTTTATAATTTTATCAATTTTACTCATTGTTTATATTTATAAATTTTAATCCAAGGATTTAAAATCACAGGTTCAAATATATTTTTATCATAATTTTCAAATACAAACATCTGAATAAAAGTAGAATTGAAATAGTAATCATCAACTAAAAGCGCGCTTCCATAGCTTTTTAAAAAAATTAAATTTATTCCTTTATCTCTTATATGTTGTCTTTGAACTTTTAACTTTCCATCTTTATTATAAGCAACTAAATAGATATCCTTAATTGGAATAACTGGCTCAGATGCCACTACAACTCCTCTAAGAGAAATTGGAACTTTTCCAACAAACAGATACTCTCCACTCTTAGCTATCCTTCCAAAATAGAAAAAGTGAGAAAAAATCTCCCCGGTATTTAAATTTCTATCACTAAATGCTCCAACTGTTGAGAAGATTTTAAACATTCTATAAGGAAGCATTAAATAAACACTCCTATCAAGTTTTGGAGGAATAAAAGAAGAACTCCCAACATCTGCTAAAAACATATTTACATCAACTGGCTTATTATTTTTTATAAATAAGCTCAAAGCGGCTGGTTTTTTTGTTTTGATATACTCTTTAATCGCCAAAAGCCCAAGATTGTGTGCTAAGGTTTGATTTGAAGTTGTAAGAATTTTTGAGACGATAAAGTTATCTTCGTGATGTTTTCCACCATCAATTAAAGTATTTACATTGGCATAATACCAAATTGGATATCCATAATCCCACCAAGTAATGACATAATCTTTTTCATCTGATTTTTTTCTAAGCTCATCCAGTACTTCTACTTCACTTTTTTTAAAAGTAGTTGATACAATATAAGGAGTTGAACTTAGCGGGTAAAATTTTTTAATTGAAGCTAAGAGTTTATTATCTTCACAACATCCAACAATATGAGTAATATTTGGAGCAATTAAAATAATACTTCCAATTATAGGTATTGTAATTTGAAATCTTTTCTCTTTTACTTTGCTACTTAACCAAACAAAAAAATAAACTCCACTCATTGCAGCAATAGGCACTGCATAAACGGTAAATCTAAGACCTCCAAAAAAGGCAAAAAATCCAATCCCCCAAAGAGGCAAAGCTATAATAAACTCCTTATACCTTCTAATAAGCAAAATATAGCCAATAACCGCAATAACAAGCCCTATACTACTTCCAATAATCCTATCAAATACAATATACCACGGAATATGACTTGCTTCTCTTACCGTTTTTGCCACATTTAAAAAATGTAAATTTTCTACATTTTTACTACTTTCAGTATAAGAGATAATATGCTTTAAAATCGCCATTACTAAATTTGTCCCAAACAAAAACGCCAAAAACGCAACAATAGCCCCATATAAAAATTGCTTTTGGTATTTTGAGACATCAATTTTTCTAAAAGTTATCAAAATTAAAAATGCCAAAATAAATTGAATAAAGATATTAAAAGGCAAAAGAGAAATTGAAATAAGTAAAATTGCTTTTAGCGCAAAAGCATCTTCTTTATTTTTTAAAACCCTAAAAACAAAAAGATACAGACCATAAAGAGCTATAATTGAATATAAAACAGCCTTACCAGAGCCATATAACCAAGGATAAATAATTGCCAAAATAACGGCTACAAAAACATCAACTATCGACTCTTTTTTAATGGACGCAAGTAAAAAATACAACACAAAAACAGGCAATACCACACTAAACATATCCGTATCAAAATATCCAACCAAAGTTCTATTATAAAAACTCCATCCAATCCCTCCAATTAAAGCCGCTAAAAATCCCCAAAGCAAATTACCATAAAGCCTACCAATAAGAATAATTGGCACAACAACCAAAGATGAAACAACAGCTGGAAGATAAAGCATTACGCTATCAAGTGAGAGGTGGAAAAATTTCACAATATAAGCAGTAATTGCCATAAGGCCATTTCCAGGAGAATACAAATGCTCTAAACGAGGATTATACTCATGCATTCCATAAAGTATCTTTTGAGCACCACTTCCATAATAGTATCCATCCACATTATTTATCATAATTTGCCCGTGCCAGTAAAATTCCGGTATCTTACTTGCAAAACTTAACCAATAAAGATGAAATAAAAACACAAAAACATAAGCAACTAAAATATAAATTAAAGTTAGTCTATTTTCTTTCATTTTTTGCCTTTATCTAAATTTGTAGATTAATTTTTTGATAAATACTGGTAAAATATTAACCAAAAAAACCAAAATTGCATACAAGTAACTACTAAGCCCGAAATTAAGCTCTTTTGCTACTTTAATTCTATCTTTAAAATCGCTAAACGCTTTTTTTATGCCACTTCTTCTTTTTAAATAATCACTCTTTGCTCTAACAATTACCAAAACTTTATCAATATTTGCAAACTTAACTCCCTTCTTAAAAGCCCTAAGCCAAAGAAGAGTATCTTCATTTGTAGGAGAGCTTTCTGGATAAAGCCCAACACTTTCAAAAAACTCTCTTCTAAAAAAAGTCGTTACATTTGCAATTGGCACTCTTTTTTTAAAAAATTCTCTCATCTCTTCGTGAATTAAAGGATATTTTATTATCTTTTCACTTCCATCATCATAAATTTCTTTTATAAACCCTCCAACAACTCCAATATCTTTGTGTTTTTCCATAAATTCAAATTGAAGCTTTATCCTATCTTTAACCATCAAATCATCGCTATCCATTCTTGCTATATAATCATACCCTCTTTTTAATACCTTTTTAAAAAGAATATTATGAGCTTTTGGAATTCCTACATTTTCTTTAATTTCAGTCAAATCAACTGGCTGAGATTTTAAAAAATATCTTAACTCTTTATCAATAGGACCATCAATTGCAACAAAAATATCAGGTTTTAGAGTTTGATTATAAATTGAATTTAAACACTCCTTAACTTCACTTAACTTTGAACCCTTATAAACACTCATAACAATCGCTATCTTAGCCATTTAGATACTCTTTATAATCTTTTTCTGTATCCCAAATAAGTGCGTGAATATTCTCTTTTCTCTCACTCTCTGGTGGCAGTTTCATATAATCTCCGTATCTTATCTTTAAATACTCTTTTATTCTTTTTGGAGCTAAAAGCTTAGTATCTTCAAATTCAATCTCTTCAAGCTCTTCAAACATATTTTTATCAAAAATTCCTTGATGAAATTTTGCTTTTGTTATGTAATAGCACCAAACAAAATTATCTTTTAAACTCTTATCAAAATGATAAATGAGCTTATAGCCAAGATAAGCTAAAAATTTATTTGGTAAAAATTTTGCAATATTTAAAATAATCTTTTGAGAAATAGTCTTTGGCTTCCAGTTTCTTTGCATCAAACCAACTAAAACAAGATATTTTGAAATGTAATAAATTACTTTTTGCCACAATTTTGACTTTGGACATTTATGCAAAATCATAATATCAACATAAATTCCTTGGTGTAAATCTTTTTTATCTTTAAAAGCTTCCTCTATAAAAGTAGTGCCGTTCATCCTGACTTTGGCATACTCTAAATATTCATCCACCACCCTCCACTCTTGCAAAACAAATTTATCTTGATTTAGCTTATTAAAAGCCTTTTTAAATTTCTCATACTCTTCAATAGTCATAAAAATATCCAAATCATCATCCCATGGGATAAACCCTTTATGCCTTATAGCTCCAAGGGCGGTTCCACCCATAATTGCGTATTTTATATTGTTTTCTTTACATACTTTATCAATAAATTTCATAATTTCAAGAATTTTTCCTTGTAGCTTTTTCATATCACTCATCTAAAACCTTTTTGCAAGATAGTAAAATTTGCTTAAAATCTTTTTACCAAGTGGTGTTTTATAAAAAATTTTGGCTATATTTTTAATTATATTAAAAACTCCATGCTTAAAGTATGCTTCAACTTTTGTATTAAAATATCTGTGAGGATGAGAACTGATTATTAAAGAATTTTTTTTAGCTAAATTTAGCATCTCTTCATAAGAAGTTTTGATTGTTTTTTGAGGATTGATATCAGCTGTGTGAGGAGATGGAATAATTTGCCACTGATATCCAACATCTGAAATGTAAATAAAATCCCCTACCTCTTCTTTAAAATTAACCACAATATCTCTAAACTTATATTCACTCCCAAATTTCCTAAAAAAATCTCTATTTGAAGTATAACCATTCCTTTTAATTAACGGATTTCCGTGCTGACATACGCTTTTTATCTTAAAGCCATTTTTTTCAAAAAAGGCTATATTTTTATCAAATTCTTCTTTTGCCTTTTTAAAATCACCCCTATTGCTATCAAGCACATCATAGTGATAACTAACTTCGTGTCCTAAGTTTTGAATCTCTTTAAAAAGCTCTAAATTACTTTTTAAAATATCAAAATGAACATAATAACTTGCCTTATGTCCAAATTTAGCCTCTATTTTGGCAATTTTTAAAGCATTTTTTGGCTTTGCTTCAATATCGTGTTTTAAAATCAAAAATTTTTTAGGATTTTTATCTATTACTTCTTTAGCGCTTAAAGAAAAAATACCACTATCTGCTAAATCCTCACAAAACCTCTCATAATCACTAAAAAGAAAAATCATTTTTCGTTTCTTTGTTTATAAACATCGTATAAAATGTCTTTTATTTTCGTAGATGAGACTCCTTCTGTATAAGGAAAATATTTAACTCCAATTTTTCCTTTGCTTTTCATATATTTATCAACCTCTTCAAAAATTTCACTCCCCTTCCAATCACTCCCAACAAACATTACATCAATATCATACCTTTCAACTGCTTTTATTTTATCCCTATCAGTTTGAGGCACAACCTCATCCACATATTTTATCGCCTCAACTATTGCTTTTCTCTCTTCGTATGGGATTATCGGTTTTTTACCTTTGTATTTTTCTACAAGCTCATCAGTTGAGACTGCTACTATTAAATAATCGCAATTCTCTTTTGCTTTTTTTAAAATATTCAAATGCCCAATATGAAACAAATCAAAAACCCCAGCGGTATAACCTTTTATCATTTTATTCCTTTATTTTTACAATCATTTTAACAAATTTTAAAAAGACTTTATCCCCCAAAAACCTATTTACAAAAAACATCAAACTTATCTTAAAAGGGTCAAGAAAAAACCTTATAAACCGTTTATGCTTTTTATTTCTAATAAAGCTCTCTTTTACTCTTTGAGCGTATAATTTAAAGCTTTTGTGATTTGCTGAGAGTCCATCCCTTTTAAAAATTACAATAACTTCATCCAAAAACTCATAATCAAACCTCTTAAAAGCCTCTAACTTATAATCATCATCCCCCCCAAGCTTTAAGCGGGTATCATATTTTATAGACTTATAACACCTCTTTGGAAAAAAAATGCTCTGATGATTTGGAAGTGAAAACTTTACCCACTTTTTATAATCTTTTACATCAAATCCTGGATAATACCATCCAATTCCTTCATCACTTATAATCTTAGCTCTTCCAAAGTAAATTTTTTCTTCTTTTATTTTCTTAGCAACCCTACTTAAAACATCCTCACTAAAAAACTCATCCCCAGCATTTAAAAACAAAGCAAAATCTCCACTTGCTAAGTTAGCACCCTTATTCATCGCATCATAAAGCCCACTATCTTTTTCGCTAATCCATTTAACTCTTTTATCATTAATACTTTTTAAAAAATCTCTTGTCCCATCACTTGAAGCACCATCAACAATAATATACTCAAAATCTTCAAAACTTTGTCCCAACACACTGCTAACTGTCTTTTTTAAGTTTTCCAAATCGTTATAAGTTACGGTTATTATTGAAAATTTCATATAAGCTCTTTATAAAGTTTTATATACTCTTTTGCAATAACTCTGCTATCAAATTTTTTTGCCCCTTCTCTTGCAGCTTCACAAACCTTTTGATATTCACTCTCACTAAGTCCAAGCACCCAATCAATTCCATTTGCCAAATCTTTTGGGCTAAAAGGCTTTGCTTTATAGCCACTTACCTTATGTTCAACTATATCCTTTGGACCAGCTGCATCAAAACAAACAACAGGTGTCTTAGAGCTCATTGCTTCAACCAAAGTCTTACCAAACGCTTCTAAAACACTTGGAGCCACAAAAACATCACTTGCACTATAAAGAAGTCTAAGACTAATTACATCATACAAAAATCCAAAACTTTTATATTCAATATCAGGCAAAATACTCTCATCCAAATTTCCAAAAAATAAAAATAGATACTTTCCCTTTAAATACTTTATAGCCTCTAAAAACTTATCAAACCCTTTATAAAAATCATTTAAACTCTGAGCTCCAACCAATACTACTTTTTTATCACTCTTAATTCCTAAAATCTCTTTTGCGACTCTTTTATCAATTGGAGCAAATTCATTTGTATTAACATTATTAAAAATAGTCTTAATATCATAATCTTTAAATAAAAAACTCCTCTTTGCAACTTCACTTATCCAATTACTAATCCCAACTATTTTCATATTTTTAGGATAAAACTTCTTTTTCCTATTAAAAACAATCCTTGATAAATCATAATCAAAATTGCTTTTTAATTGAGGACAACTCCCACATCTCCTTTCATACTTATCACACTCGCTATAATGACATCCACCAGTCATTGGCCACATATCCCTTATAGTCCAAACAACTGGCTTATTGATTTTTGATAAATCCTTAATATTCACAAGCCCACTATTTATGCGATGAAGATGAATAATATCGGCTTCTTTATACTCTTTTAACTTCGTAAAATCATACCCCAAAAACCCAGTGCTAAAAAGTCTTTTTTCTCTATTTTTATAAATTGAAGCAATATTTACGTCAATTTGAGCTTTTATCATTGATTTTAAATACCCAAACTTTGAAACCCCAACGCTTATTATATCTTTATCTCCAAAAGTAACTTTACTATTTGTAAAAATCTTACTCTCAATCCCCTCTTCTCTTAACGCCTTATGAAGTAAATAAGCTCCCTTAGCAGCTCCATTTGTTAAATTTCCTCCTATAATATGTAAAACCCTCAAAACTCAACCTTATAGTGCTTTAAATATTTCAAAAATATCCACATCATCCAATCTCTTCTTTGAGTTTTTTTAAATTTTACCCTTTTTTTAAGGTTTTCTAAATAATTTTTTTCAAAAATCTTTTCTAATGTTTTATCTTCAAGCAAGCTTAAAAACTCTTTATTAAAAACCCTATTCATCCAAAAAACATAAGGCATCTCAAATCCGCTTTTCTTTCTTGTATAAACTTCTTTTGGAATCAAATCCTTTATAGCATCAACAAAAACTGCTTTCATCCTCCCATCTCTTATCTTAAAATCATCCCTTAGCCAAAAAGCAAACTCCACTAACTTATGGTCCAAAAGCACAGGTCTAAGCTCCAATGAGTTTGCCATACTCAAAACATCACTATCCCTTAAAAGGGTATTTAAAAGATAATTTCTTATCTCAAAAAGAGTAATCTTTTGCAAAGGAGTTAAATTTTGCTCTTTAAAAATTTCAAAATTAAATTTACCCTTTAAAACTTTTTCTAAATTCACGCTCCTTTGAAGCTCTACACTCTCAAACTCATCAAGCCCTACAAACTTATAAGGATTTGTAAATCTGTTTGGCTTAATAGAGTGGATAAACTTAGCTACCTTTGCAAAAAAAGGCTTTTTTTGAATAATAAACTTAAAGTGAGAATACCCTCCAAAAATCTCATCCCCTCCAAGTCCGCTTATTGCAACTTTTACTTTTTTGCTTGTTTCTTTTGAGACTATAAAAGTATTAATTCCATCAATGCTTGGCATATCAAGACTTAAAATAAACTCATCAAAAATCTTTCTCACATAATCGCTATTTATCTTTATTGAATGATGCTTTGTACTAAAAAATTTAGCAACCCTTTTTGCAACCTCACTCTCATCAACCACACCTACTCTCTCACTAAATCCAACGCTAAAAGTGTTAATATCTTTTTTAAACTCTCTCATCAACCCAACAACAACCGATGAATCAACCCCTCCACTCAAAAAAGCTCCAACCTCAACATCGCTAACTAAATGATATTTTGTTGCTTCTTGAAGTTTTTGACGAGTCAATTTAATAGCTTCATCATATGAAGATACTTCAAAAGGAGTAGTTAAAACTAAATCGTAATATTTTTTTATTTTATAGTTTAAATTAAAATCAACCTCCATAAAATGCCCAGGCATCAAAAAATAAAACCCATCCAAAATCGTATTTGGCTGAGAGATACTCCCATAGCGAAAATAACTCGCTAAGGCTTTATAGTTTAGCTTCTTTGGCAAAAAACTCTTAAAAATAGGCTTTAATTCTGAGCTAAAAACAAATCTTTTACCAAAAAAACCATAAATTAAAGGCTTTATTCCAAACCTATCCCTTGCTAAGAAAAGTTTTTTATTTTTTTTATCATAAATACAAAAAGCAAACATCCCCCTAAGCCTCTCTAAAACCCCACTACCCCACTTATGAAACCCTTTTAATAAAACCTCGGTATCTGAGTTTGTATAAAAACTATACCCATCTTTTTTAAGCTCTTCTCTTAACTCTTTATAGTTGTAAATTTCACCATTAAATACAATTACCAAATTATCAAATTCCATTGGCTGAGAGGCATTTTCTAAATCCAAAATAGCAAGCCTTGTATGTCCAAGAGTTATATTCTCATCATAAAAAACCCCATCCCCATCTGGACCTCTTTTTCTAAGCTCATCTCTAAAATCAATTTCCCTATACTCTCTCCCAACAAACCCATAAATCCCACACATCAAAACGCCTTAATTAAGTTATTAACCATATTTTTAAACACATCAAAACTAAACTCTTCTTTAACTATTCTTCTTGCTCTTTTGCCAATATTTTCCAATAACTCCCAATTACCATAAACTTTTTTTATTACCCTTGCTATATCCTCTTCATCTGGCTTTACCAAAAAGCCATTAACTCCATCTCTTATATAATCAACTTGCCCTCCTTCATCACATCCAACACTCCCTCTCCCACTTGCCCCAGCTTCTAAATAAACAATCCCAAAACCTTCTCCTGTTGCCATCCCATCTTCTTTTATTGAGTAAAAAGATGGCATTATGAAAAGGTGAGAATTATGATATGCTTTTTTAATCTCTGCAAAAGAGAGTTTGCCTAAAAAATTAACCCTATTACTAACTTTTAACTCCTTTGCAAGTTTTTTAAGTCTATCTAAATCATCCCCACTTCCTACAATATCATAAACAATATCAAGTCCTCTAAGTTTAGATAAAGCTTTTATTACTAAATCTTGCCCTTTGTATTGCTCCTCTTTACTAAGCCTTCCAACACTCAAAAGTCTTAGTGGAAACTCCTTTTTTAGCGGTTTATAAACAAATTCATCCAAATTAACCGTATTATGAATAACTTCAACCCCCTCTACCCCAAGCTCTTTTAACTTCTCTTTTGTAAAGTTACTAACTGCTACAACCTTTGCAACTTTTTGTAAATTATTCTTTACCCTCTTACCATTTATCCCCCAAACATCAATCCCGTGAGTCCAGCAAATCGTTTTTGGATAATACTTCTTAGGCAAAAAATTAAGCAAAAATGGATGCATTACAATTATTACATCAAACTTTTTTAACGAAAAATCCAAAACTTTTGAGAACAAAAACTTTTTATAAAATTTATTCTTATCACTCTCAAATACTCTAACATCAAATTCACTCAAAGCCTTATAAATATCCCTTGCAACTTGCTCAATCCCTCCAATTTTATTAAAAGAATAAGTAATAAGAGCTATTTTCATCTAACAATCCCTAGCAAATTTTGGGTAGGAATAAAATATTCAACGCTTGAAGGATTATCAAGGCTTAATAAAAACTTATACCACTTAACATATGAAAGATAAATTACTTTTTTTACTTTTCCCTTTAAAGTATTGCTAAAAGAATAGACAGGATAAACCCTTACATCTTCAAATCCAAATACTTTAAAAAGCTGAATAAAACTTCTCTTTGTAAAAAAAGTTTCGTGAGTAAAATCGCCATACATTATACTACCTTTAAAAATAGCCTCCGCATTTGGCATTCTTATAATAATTGGTCCATTTTGCATTCTTTTTAAAAGAGGCAAAATCTCAACTATCTCTTCTTTTTTAAAATGCTCTAATACATCCATCATAAAAATAACATCAAACTTTTTTTTATTGTTTTTTAAAAATTCTACAATATCAGCATTTATAATATTAAATCCTTTATGCTTTAAAAAGTTACTCTCTTCTTTTCCAATTTCCACTCCATACAAATTTTTATACCCCATACTTCTTAAACTATTCAAAAGCCTTCCATATCCACACCCTAAATCAATAATTTTTGCTTCCTTATCTTTTGGCAAAGCACTAATAATCTCTTTTTGAAATTTCATAGGAGTGTTTAAAATCTTTTCTATCTCACCAATAGAAGTTAAAGAAGTTAAATATTTTTGATAAATAATTTTTCTATACATCATTAACCTTTAAAACAACTTGCTTTCTTCTTTTGGTATGAGAACTATCAATTGTAATAAACTCTCCATTCACTCTTGGATGCAAATCGCATCTATATCCACTTTTATTATAGTGAGAATAGAATTTAGCAAGAGGAATAAGATTTTGATTTTTGGTATCCAAAAAGTAAAGCCACCTAAAATTCTCTTTATCTTCATAAGTATCTGTCAATAAATTATCACCTATCCATCTTTGATGTCCAAACTTTGCAACTTCTAATAAATCACTAAAACAATCCTCAAAATAACTAAATCTACTCTCAATCTTATAATGCTTTGCTCTAACCCCTACGCTTTTTATAGCCTTTTTTGGCAATAGCGGTTTTATAAGATGATAAAAAGGTTTAAGAATTTTTCTTAGATTACTTTGTTTTAATTTCTCAACCATCCCACTCTCAAAATCCCTCGCCCAAATACTAAACTCCCTCTCATTCTTCCAACACGCGTGAGAATAGAATCTAACATCTGGAAAAGAGATTATATCGCTCCCATCGCTTTTTGCAATATAAAGTCTTGTATTTTCTTTGGTATTCCTCCACCTATGAAAAAAAATAAACCTATCCCCACTTGGATTATACATCATATGCTCTAACCAGTGATAAGAAGTTTCAAACTCTTTTAACCTATTAATTTCTAAAATCTCTTTTATATCAATAATTTTTTTAACTTCTCCACTTTCTAAATCAATCCTAAAAATTCCATCATCTACCACAAAGCCTTTAAATTTTTCGTTTTTTATGTTTTGATAATTATACCCAGGTCTTACCCAATAAAACCTCTCATAATTTATCCCAAGCGCTTCTTTTTTGTTTGGATGGATAGTGTAAATTGCAAAAGGAATTACCTTTTTTGCGTTTGTTTTTAAATTATAGATAATTGAGACAAATTTATTATCCTTGATTGAATTATAAATTATCCTATTTTCATCAAGCCATTGAAGCTGGCTTCCTTGCTGCCAATTCCAAGCAAGAGTTTCATCAATTTTTATAAATTTTTGAGTCTCTAAATCAATATATCCAACCTCAGCTACATCCCCATCCCTAACATCCCTACCATCAAATGTGACTCTATGGGTTAGAAGTCTATTATCTTTTAGCGATGGTTTATCATAATATCCAAAAAAATAACTAGCATCATCTGGGGTTTGGTAGATAATTTTTGAGTTAAAAAGCTCATACATCAATACGCCTTCCATTGAGTGTATTCTTCATTTTCTTTATGAAAAACAAATTTTTCACTTAAAACCTGTTTTAATATCTTTTTAAAATTTTCATTCATTCCTCTGTGACAAAAATATCTAAGGCTTCTTCTTTGTCCTTTTTTTGCAAACTCTTTTCTCTCTTTTTCACTCTCAATATACTCAATAAGCTTAACTTCTAAATCCTCTTCATCGTTTTCTCTAAAAATTTTTGCACTATCTCCAAGCTGCCAAGGAATTGCACCACTATTTGAAGCAACAACCGGCAATCCAACCGCTTGAGC
>JBDONU010000012.1:0-3634 GCA_039831175.1 Nautiliaceae bacterium | reverse complement strand
AAATTAAAACCGGCTTTTTCCAGCTTCTCTTTTATTTCGTTTGCAACTCCAAGCTGTCCCCTGCCTATCGGAATTATTTTAACTTCTTTTTTATTTAATTTTACAGTAGTCTCTGTTGTTATTTCTTTGTAATAATTATGATATGCATTAAATAAAATTCCAAACCCCTTAACAGGTATTGAAAAATACATATGCATATGAAACGTTCCGTCTTTTTGAAGTTCAAAAGCACCTAAATATATGAAATCATATCCGTTTTTATTTAAACTCTTTTTTAAAGAATTTATAAAATATAAGGCACTGTTATACATTGTCTTTGTTTTTCTTTTTATTGTTGAACGATAGTCGTTAATTAAAATTCTGTTATATCTATTTCTTCCAAAAGTAATGGTAAGCATACCAATCATTCTATCTTGCTGTGCTCCATAAGCTGCAATAGCCTGAGTAATATTTTTTATTTGAGCTTTTTGAATTTCTACATCCTTTTCTGGATATAACTTAATTTTTTCTTTACCAATTATTTTTTTTAATTTTTCCATTGTAATAAATTGTTGTTTTGTCATAAACACTCCTTAAATTTTGTTTTCAATAGGGCATAATGTGCCCGTATTCCCTTGTATATTTCTGGGTAAAACTTCCTTAATAAAACCCCTTAAAATTAGGCAATAATCACCCGTTTATTGTTTTGAAAATTTTGAAAAAATGAAAAGTCTAATATTAATTTGACAAACTATGAGGAAAAGAAGTATAATAATTTGGCCAGAATTACTATATTCTTTCCCTCAAAATAGGTCACTTAGATTGTTGGTTATCAATCCAATCTTGAATATCAGATAACCGCCATCTACTGAGATGACCTATTTTAATTTGTTTAGGGAATTTTCCCTTATTAATAAAATGATAAATAGTAGATTTTTTTAATCCAACTATATTTATTACTTCTTTGATAGTAAGAAGTTTGTCTATTTTCATTGCTTTACCTTTTAATGTTTTTAGTGTGGTTTTTCTTTTTGCACAGGCCTCACCACTGTTGGCCTGCCCTGGGGTTGCCAGGAAGTCTTTATCATTCTTTGGACAATAGCATTATAGAAAATCTCTTTTTTCATCTCTTACAAAAATTGAATTTTCACCCCCTGGAAAAATTTTTTAAAACTACGATAAAATCATTATTTGGTATTAAATTATCGGGAAAGAAAAATTTTTTAAAAAAAAATAAAAAAAGTATAAAAGGCTTCATTAAGAAGCCTGTTTTAATGTCTTATACCACACCTTCTTACTCGGATTCCACTTATATCCCAGCTCTTTTAGCAATTTTTGCTGTCCAAATGATTTGCCCTGAACAATTAACATATCATCTTGAAGATAGACTGAGAGGTTTGCTGGTTTTAGTTTTTCATTTTCTTGGAGGAGTAAGTCTTTGAGATTAAAAGTAGAATTAGAAGAAGTCGTAGGAGTTTGATTTGTTGTCTGTTTTGAAATAGCATTTTCCACTTCAAAACTGCTTGCATACTCTCCACCAATTAATCCAAATGCAGCTAATGCCCTTCCAATTGCACTTGTTTGGCAGTTTTCTATTGCAGATGTTGTGTTGATAAGTCCTTCGCCTCTTATCTCTTCCGAGTATCCATCGGCTAATGTTCTGTCGTTTTCATCTTTTATTTCGGCCTTCATTACAACTCTTTGCTCATCATCTACAAGAAGCTCTGTTGTAATTGAGTAGAGAGGAAAATGTTTTCTGAATATCTCCACTCTGCTTGCAACCGTTGCGTATTCTTTGCCCTTAATATTGATTTTTGGAACTTTTTTCAATTCTTCCATTGCATTTATAAGTCTTTCCATTTATTACCTCCAAAATAGCAGTGTATTGATGTTTTGTCTGTTTAATGCCTCCCATTCGTCAAATGAGATAAAGTTGGCACTATATAACTTGGTAATAATTGACTTTTTCAAATCGGGTGTGTGAGAATACTCCTCTAAATCAATTACAATCTCATCAAATTTTTCATTTTCATAATATTGAATATTGTTTTCTTCAAGCAAGTTAATAAGTTTGCAATAGTTTTTGCCTATGTTAAATAATGCTCTTGTTTCAATTACTATGGATAAACTCCTTAAAATATGAATTTTGTAATAAGGTGAATGATTTTTTTCAAAAAATTATGAATTTATGCAGACTTTTCATTCTCTATTGCAGGAATATGGACTTTTCTTTTGTTAATCCTTATGCTTGAAGGTTTTTTAACTGCCTCTACTTCTACATCAATAAAAGGCTCAATTTCATTGTATTTATCTGTATAGAGTGCTTCTTTTAATTTTTTCTCATCAACTTTTGCGTATCCAAGCTCAATTAAAGCTTTTTCGTCTTTGATTTTGATATGCTCTTTTATCTCCTCTTTTTCAGGAGTTATGGTAATGGATGAGATTTGCATACCTTCAAGTTTATCTATTCCATACTCTTTAAATGTTTTTGCAATAACTTCTTTTGCAATCTGTTTATCAGTTTCAAGCTGTTTTTTAATAGAGTTAAGCAGCATAATTTTTGATTTAATGTAGTTTATTTTTTCATCAATATCCATAATCATATCAGCTACTAAATCAGTTTTTTCATATACAGGAATACTGCTTTCAAGAAGAGATTTAAGCTCTTCTTTAAACAGTGTAATTGTTTGTTGATTTTGTGTGTGAAGTGAATATAATAAATTACTTGCTTTGATTGATAGTTTTGTATTCATAATTGCTCCTTTTGATTTTTTTAGTTGTGTGGAATCATTAAGCAGAAAGTTTAATTTGTGCAAATGTATCAGTTAGATTAAAAAGTTCTTCATTGATTTTTAGTAGCTTATCAATGTTTGTAATAGGCTTTGAGGTAAAGTTTCTGCCTGTAAGTAAGTTTTTACCCTTAATTCCTCCTCTGATTGCACTCTCTTCAATTCTGTTAAACACTCTCCATAAATCATTGCCTTCATCTCTTTTTCTTTTTACTTTTAGCATTGAGTTATAGTCTATTTTGTGATACGCTTTAAACCTTACTTCCTTTGCGGCTTTTGCAAGGGAGAGCTGTTCGTAAGGTGAGAGTTCAATTTGTTTGTAAAGTGAAATTTTTTTAGTTAGTTCTGGTAAATACGCAACTATTTCTTTTATTGCTTCTTCTACCTTAAAAGAGTTATAGCCTATATGTCTGATGTTAAACGATTTAAACTGATTGCCTACAACAAGTCCGTTTTCGCATACAAACCTAAACACTCCAAGCTTAATGATAAAAGATGACGTTTTATCGTGTGAGTTTGTTAAGATAATTTCAGGAATGTCAGGTTCTTTTGTCAGGATATGGTCTAAGTGTCTGAATCTGATAAGGTGTTTTTGATAGCCTCTTTTATTAATGCTTCTAACTCCGCTCTCTTTCACATAAACAGGATACCATCCATTATCTCTAAACACATCCACTACACTGATAGTCGGGATAAAAGCGTATCTGTTGCTAACATCATCAATCGGATGAGTTGCAAATATACTCGGCGCTTTTTTTCTTAATATTTCGTTGTTTAACGGCATAACGATACTCATTTTTTGCTCCTTATACCATCAATTACATCTAACGCTGCATTAATTACATTAGCCACTTTTTTTGCTCTGA
>JBDONU010000051.1:0-44980 GCA_039831175.1 Nautiliaceae bacterium | reverse complement strand
CCCCTTTTCCTGCACAAAGCCCATCAGCCTTTACAACAATTGGAGTCTTTTTGCACTCATCTATAAACTTATACGCTTCTTCTTTATTTGAAGTTTCAATATATTTTGCAGTAGGGATATTATATTTTTTTAAAAAGTTTTTCATATAAACTTTACTACCTTCAAGCTGTGCAGCCTTTTTACTCGGACCAAAAATTGTAAGCCCTTCTTCTTTAAAAATATCAACAATTCCTTTAACCAACGGGTCTTCTGGACCAACAATTGTAAGGTCAATACTATTTTCTTTTGCCCACTTTGCCAATTCTTTAAAATCTTTTATATCAATATTTGTAGCAAACTCTTCTGTTGCCCCATTTCCTGGTGCATAAAAAATTTCTGCTTCATCTTTTAAAAAATATCCAATACTATACTCTCTTCCACCACTTCCAACAATTAAGACTCTTTTCATTATCTTCCTTTTTAATGAAATTATATCATTTTAATTTTGCTCCACTAACCAATGCAAATATCCAAGGCCAAATTAAAAATAAAATAATCAAAATAGCCAAAACAACCGGCCAAAGCTTTGGCTTTGCCCTACTTTTTAAACACTCAATATCCCCCTTGCAATAATCCCTATCCCTATCAAACTTATTTAAATATAAAAAATAGTAACAAAACCCACTAAGCAATGAGCTCATCAAAAAAATAACCCCCAATACAATCAAAGGATGAAATTTTGCATATGCCAAAATATACCCAACCATCAAAGAAGCAACCAAAACCCCCATTGCTTCAATGCTCATTCTTCTATACAAAAGATAAAACCACCCAAACAAAAACGCAAACATATTAAAAACTATCTTACACTTCCCAAGCCCATCATCTTTTATAATTTTACTAAATGCCTCTTCATCCTTTTGAGATAAATTAAAATAACTCTTTTTTAAAAGAGTCAAAACTCTATTCATCTATCCCCTTTTATAAAAGTTTTGTAATAATCCCAGGTAGCAAGACTCAAAAGGCCAATTACAGGAGAGAGTAATACTGAAATTAACAAAAACACCCACGGATTATAATTTAACCTAAACGCAAGATAAGCAATTGCACTTGCCATAACTATCCAAACTAAAATTCCACCCATTTTTTCCCTTTTTTTAGTTAAAATTATATTTAAAAAAGGCTGATTATGAGAATAAAAGTGCCAAAAAGTTTTGATTTAAATGTAAAAAACTCAGAAAGCGTAGGAAGAATAGCGGCAGCTGCAAGAAATGGAGGAGTTGAGGCTGCTTTAATGATACCAAAACATAAACCAATCTACGATAAACTCCACTTAGCTTATAATCTAAAAAGAGCAAACGAAGAAAATTTCAATCTTTTTGTAGCAATTGAAGGAATACACGAAAACAAACTTAGCGAAATTTCAATTCTAAAAAGTAAAGGTGCAAGTGCAATTTATATAAATTCAGACGAAGATATGAACTTAATAAAAAGGGTTTTTGAATATGGAGAGTTTCTCAATATCCCCATTTTTGTAAACTGCAACAACAAAGCCCTAAGTAGTGGGGTTATGAACGATAGTGAAGTTGCTTATTTGCTTGGGGTTAGTGGCATCCCAAATTATGCTGAGAGTATTGAAGTAGCAAAAATTTACGAATTATCAAAACACTTTAATACAAAGGTAGTCTTTCAAAGCATAACAACAAAAGAGTCCCTTGAAATATTAAAAAATAAACCATCCAATATTTTTATAGATGTTTGCATTGATAATTTATATTTTACAGATGAAAACCTAAAAGAGTTCAATACTCTTTATAAAACTTTTCCTCCTCTAAGAAGCGAAGAGGATAAAGAAGCGTTACTTAAAGCTTGCCAAGAAGAGCTTATTGATTTTATCTCCTCAAACCATATAGCTACAAATCAAAAAGATGTCCCTTTTGAAGAAGCTGAATTTGGAATTAGCAAACTTGACATTTTTACTCAACTTGCCTACTCTCTTCCAATAGATCACAAAATTATTACTAAATTAATCTCAACAAACCCAGCTAAACTTTTTGGATACAAAATAAAAGAAAAAATTACCCTTGAATTCAAAGAAGAAGAAATAAATCCTCAAAACTTCGCAAGCAAAGGGAAAAACTGCCCATATAAAAAAGTAAAAGTTAAAATAGTTTAGCCAACTTCTATCAACTCACTTTATAATTTTTATTTACTTTTTCTCTTCTTTGTGCTATAATAGTCAAAATTTTAAGGAGGGGGAATGCAATATTATGAACCACTTGAAAATGGGAAAATAAGATGTCTTTTGTGTCGTCACCATTGTATTTTAAAAGAAGGTCAAGTTGGAATTTGTGGAGTTAATAAAAACGAAGGCGGTAAGCTTGTAAATTTAGTATATGGGCACCCAAGCTCAATTAATGTTGATCCAATTGAGAAAAAACCACTTTTTCACTTTTTACCAGGAAGTGCTGTGCTTAGTTTTGGGACTGTTGGATGTAACTTTAAATGCCCGTTTTGTCAAAACTGGCAAATAGCTCATACCAATAGAGTAAATAACTCTATTTATGTATCACCTAAGGAGATGGTAAATTTAGCAATAAAATATAACTGCAAATCAATTGCTTATACCTATAATGAACCAAGTATTTTTTATCCATATGCAAGAGATGTTGGAGTTTTAGCAAAAGAGAAGGGCTTAAAAAATGTATTTGTAACAAATGGATTTGAAAGTATTTATGAGATTGAAGATATGAAAAATTGGGTAGACGCTTGTAACGTGGATTTAAAAAGTTTTAAACCCGAATACTACAAAAAAGTCCTAAAAGGAAATCTTGAAGATGTCCTTGATACAATAAAAAGATTACATAATGTAGGAATTTGGCAAGAAATTACAACTCTTATTGTTCCTGGTGATAATGATAGCGATGAAGAGTTAACTCAAATAGCTACGTTTATTGCAAGCGTGGGCAAAGAAATTCCTTGGCACATTACAAGATTTCATCCAGATTATAAAGTCCAAGACAAACCCCCAACTCCAATTGAGACTATGATAAAAGCATACGAAATCGGTAAAAAAGCAGGGCTTAAATATGTATATTTTGGAAACATTGCAGCACCTGTTGTTACTTATTGTCCAAAATGCAATGAAGAGCTTATTGTCCGCTCAATTTACAAAGTAGAAAAAAATATCCTTGAAGTTGATGAAAATGGAATAGCAAGATGTCCAAAATGTAAAGAAATCATTGAAGGAGTTTGGAAATGAGAAAAGCATATTTTAAAGATTGGTATGGAGGAACTTGCGATAATGTAAAAGCATACATTGCCCACTTTAATAAAATAATTGACGAAAATGTTGACCCTCAAAAAGCAAAAGAGGTTTTTTCCTTAATTCCAAAAGCCCTAATAACACCACACGCTGGCTGGATGTATAGTGGATTTACTGCAAATTTTGCATATAGAATTGCACAAAACGCAAATCCAAAAAGAGTTGTAGTAATTGGACCAAGCCACAGAGTTCCTTTTAGAGGAATTTCCACAACTCTTGAAGATAAATATGAAACTCCTTGTGGATTCTTGCCAATTGATAGGGCATTTGCGGCTGAGCTTATTGATAAATTTGGAGTAGTTAACTTTGAAGAAGTGCATCAAGAACACTCAACAGAAGTTCAAATGCCTTTTATTCATCACTACTTTGGAGAAATTCCAGTAGTAGAGTTAATATATGGAGATTACAAACCAGAAAAATTAAAAGATATTATTGAGTATGCAATTGATAATGATTCATTAGTAGTAATTTCAACTGACCTTAGCCACTATTACGATTTAAAAACGGCAAATGCACTTGATTATAACTGCTTAGAAGCAGTCCAAAATCTTGATTTAGAAGCACTTGAAAAATGTGAAGCGTGTGGAAAAATAGGAATTGGAGGAATGATTATTGCCGCAAGTGAAATGGGCCTTACTCCATTTATTGTAGATTATAGAACAAGTGCCGATGTTAGCGGAGATACAAAACAAGTTGTAGGATATATGAGTGCAATTTTTGTTTAATTTTGATATAATTTCATTACTTTCATTATAGGAGGTAACAATGCCAAGAGGAAAATTTAGACTAAAAAGAAAAAGAAGAAGAGTTTTATACTCAAAATAAATTCTCTTTTTCCCTTTTTACCACTTACTTTAAAAAAAGCTAACCTTTATCAACACTTGCGTTAAAAAAATAAATTCTATTTGAGCTTTTAAAAGAACTAATTGAGTAAAACTATAATTAAATATTAAGCATATAAAAAGCCTAACATTTTATATAATTCTTACCACAAATTTACTTCTACCACACAAAACAAAAAAGCCTTTATAGGCTTTTTATAATTTTACTTGCAAGACCTAAATCTACATCTCCTCTTTGTTTAAGTCTTTTCATAATCTCTCCCATATTCTTAGATCCAATTTCATTAATTATTTCTTGAATAACTTTTTTAGTCTCTTCTTCACTTAACATTTTTGGTAAAAACTCTTTATAAACTTCAAGCTCTTTTTTAGCTTCTTTAATTCCAGCATCAATTGACTCTTTTGCCATTTTAGTTAGTTTCTTAGCAGCCTCACCAATTATTTTCTCATCAACATCAACTCCTCTTTCTTTTGCAATCTTTTGAGAGGTATCAACAAGCATCATAAGTGCGTTTGCTTTTGTTTTATCCTCTCTTTTTGCCCTCATCATCATTTTTTTAAGTTCAAGTAGTGTCATTTTGCCTCCTTTATCTATTTTCCAACACAAAAATTACCAAACATTTTATCAAGCATCTCATCATATTCAAAAGGCTTTGTAATCTCACTAATTGCCCTTATTGCATCTTGAATATTATAGCTAAAAAGTTCAAGCTCACCTGTTGTTAAAAACTCTTCTGCTTCATTTATAGCCTCCAAAGCCTTCTTAACAGCCTCAATCTGACGAGTTGATATAAGAATGTGCTCATTCTCACCTGAAAAACTATCAAGCACTCTTTCAAGCTCCCTTAATAAAGGAGAAATATCCTTTTTTGCAGAAATTTTAACAATCCTAAACCCTTCAAACTTTCCTAAATCAATCTCTATCCCTTTATCAACCTTATTAATTACCGCTATTACCTCTTTATTACTTCTTTTTACAAGTTCTAAAATTTCTTCATCTTCTTTTGAAAACTTCCCGGCATCAAAAACCGCCAAAACAATATCAGCTTCTTTAATTGCTTCTTTACTCCTTTTTACCCCAATTTTTTCAATTTCATCCTTTGCCTCCCTAATTCCAGCCGTATCCACTATCCTAATTAAATGTGAGCCAATTTGAATATCCTCCTCAATCGTATCCCTAGTAGTCCCTGCTATATCACTAACAATTGCTCTTTGTTTGTTTAAAAGGGCATTTAAAATTGAGCTTTTACCAACATTTGGCTTACCGACAATTGCTATCTTATATCCACTAAGTAGTGCATCCCTTCTTTTTGAAGCTTCAAGGGTTTTATTTAAAATTTCCCTAATTTCACTTAATTTTCTTTTAATATCTTCTCCAAGACTATCTGGTAAATCCTCCTCGGCATAATCAATAAACACCTCACTATAAGCCATAATTTCAATTAATCTCTCTCTTATCTCCTCTACAAATTTAGCCAAATCCCCTTCAAGCTGACGCGATAATATTTTTGCCCCCTCGCGTGAGCGAGTCTCAATTAGCCTTGCAATAGCCTCTGCCTGAGATGCGTCAATTTTGCCGTTTAAAAAGGCTCTTTTGGTAAATTCCCCAGGATTTGCAACTCTTGCACCAAGTTTTAATATCTCTTCCAAAATCATCCTACTTACAACCACGCCTCCATGACACTGAAACTCCACAATATCCTCCCCTGTAAAAGAGTAAGGGGCTTTAAAATAAATCACAAGAGCTATGTCAATTAATTCTCCATTAGAATCATATATTTTTGAAAGCTTAGCAACGCGAGGAGGAAAATCATCTTTTTTTGTAAGCTTTTTTGCAATCTCTTTGGCTTTATCTCCACTAACCCTTACAATTGAAATAGCTCCAACCCCATTAGGAGTTGCTATTGCCGCTATTGTCTCCATATCTCTCTCCAATAACTACAAATTTCTCTCCATCTTTTTCTCTAACCGCTACATACTTATTAGGAAAAGCCTCTCTTAAAATCTCTAACGCTAAAAAAACTAAAATCCCATTAAATGGCTTAGTCTTACCATAACCTCTCTCTTTTACTTTTTCAATAAAAGGAGCTAAAAAACTTCTTAACATCTCCTCTTGCTTTTTAAGAAATTCTGCAATTTCAAGTCTTACTTTATATCCATACTTTTGATAAATCCAGTTATACATCATAAAGTTTAAAGCATTATACCTATACCCCTCTTTTCCTATTAACAAAGGAGCATCTTCGCCATCAAGCTTGACATAAACAACATCATCTTTAATACCAACATCAATTAAATCAATATTAAAACAACTTTTACTAAAAAGTTTTTTTATTCCCTCTTTAATTTCTTCTAAAACTTCTTCTTTACTTTTTTCATAAAATTTTTTACTAACTTCAATAATAGCTGGTTTTGAAAAAAGTCCCAAAAAGCCTTTTGATGGATGCTGTATTATCTTAACATCTAAATCTTTAACAGAGCAGTTAAGCTCCTTTGCCGCTTTTAAATATGCATCTTCAAGACTTTTAGCCTCTATCCTCACTTTTTAACCTTTAAAAGTTTCTTTCCTTCCATTACTTTATTAATAATCCATTGTTGAAGAATTGAGAGGATATTATTTGTTGTCCAATATAATACAAGCCCTGCTGGGAATGTTGCCATCATAATAGTAAAGATAACTGGTAAGAACTTAAATACTTTCTCTTGCATAGGATCTTGGAAATTCGTAGGAGTTAATTTTTGATGGATATACATAGTAATACCCATTAAAACCGGTAATATAAAATATGGGTCCATCTCACTTAAATCTTTAATCCATAAAAATTCAGCTCCTTTTAGTTCAATTGAATATAATAAAAGTTTATAAATTCCATAAAAAATAGGAATTTGAAGTAAAAGCGGCAAACATCCACCAAGCGGATTAACATTATGCTCTTTATAAAGTTTCATCATATGCATTTGAAGTTTTTGAGGGTCTTTTTTATATCTCTCTTGAATTTGCTTCATTTTTGGAGCAAGCTCTTTTAACTTATACATGCTAACCATTCCTCTAAATGTAAGAGGAAACAATAAAAGTCTAACAAATATAACAAGTAAAATAATAGCAATTCCCCAGTTTCCAACTAACTTATAAAGAAAATCAAGCACTAAGAAAAGATTTCTTGCAAAAAATGTCCCAACTCCATATTGCACTACATCCACAAGCTCTGGATCAATACTTCTTAAAGTATCAACATACTTTGGACCAATATATCCAATAAGATTTAAATTTTTATCGCTTTTTATAAAAAGAACTGGATTTTTATTTTCATCAGGAGTAACAATTGCCCCAAAAGGAGTTTTTGAGAAAAATAAAGTTGTATAATACCTATCAAATCCAGCCGTAATAATAGCATTATTAATATTTTCAATTTTAGCATCTCCATCTTCAATAATTTCTAAAGTTCCATCGGCCTTTTTAATTAATGCTCCATGAATTGTAAGAGAATCAACCGATACATTTGGTCTATATCCAGGAGAGATATAATAAGTTGTAGGCTTTGTTAAAATAACTTTTACATCATATCTTCCATTTGGATAAAAAGTAACTATCTTTTTTACTACCTCATCATCTAAATTTTGAGTAATTATAAGAGTTTTTTGGGTACCATCTAACTTAATATAACTTTTATTTACACTAACCTTTGTAGAAAAAGCCTTTTTATTTAATGCTTTATTCTCAAACCTAACTTCAAGAGGTTTTGGAAGTTTTGGAGGAATAAGTTCTAAATGTTTTCCATTTTCATTAAACTTATTCTGCTTTAAAATAAAACTACTAATCCTACCAAGCTCATCAATCTTTACCTCATAATTTTTTGCCTCAATAGTAGCTACTATCTCTTGTTTTAGAGTGCTTTTAATAGTTTTTACCTCTTTTGTTTCATTTTTTTTAATAGGAGCATTTTTCATTGAAGGTTGCAACACAAAAAAATCATATGCAAAGAAAAATATAAAAGAGATAGCCGTAGCTATTATAATTCTTCTTAAATTGTCTTTATTATTCATCTATCTGCCTTTATTACAATAAATTTATTCTTTTTGATAGGGATATACCAATAACTAACCTCTCTTTTCTCTCCAAATTTAACATTTCCTAACTTTTTAGACACTACTGGATAATCAATCCCACCTTTAAAAAACTGATTACATCTTAATATTCTTAAAAAACTCTTAAAAAAAGCAATTATAAAATTATCGTTTTCAAATTCCCAAATCGCATAAGTACTACAAGTTGGATAATATCTACATTTATTTCCAAAAAAAGGGCTTATAAACTTATAAGCATTTATCAATTTTACTAAGATTTTTCTTAACATCTTCTACTAATTCATCAAAATCAATTGCCGAAATATCACAAAGCGCAACAACTATAAATTTACCCGAGTCAAAATGCATCGCAATCAAATGTCTAATTCTTCTTTTAATCTTATTTCTTACAACTGCTTTTTTTGAAATTTTTTTGGAAACAACGGGTGAAACTTTCAAAGAGTCAGAAGAGAGGCAATATATTTTAAAAAATTTAGTAATAATTCGCTTGCCTCTTTTATAAAGTAACTCTATCTCCTTAGAACTTAAACCGCTAATCTTTTTCTACCTTTTGCTCTTCTTCTTGCAAGAACTTTTCTACCACCTTTTGTTTTCATTCTTGCTCTAAATCCGTGAGTTCTTTTTCTTCTTATATTACTTGGTTGGTAAGTTCTTTTCATTCTAACTCCTTTAAAAATTTTGTATGAAATTCTACTAAAAAAAGAGAAATTATCAAAGAAATTTTATGGATTTTGCAAAGTTACCCTAACTTTTCTAATATGAAAATCTGGATTTTTACTTTTTACAACTGCATAAACTAATACACTCATATTCGTATCTCCTGTATCAATCAAAGAGACATTTTCATCTGATGTACATCCTTTGCAAAAATAGTGAAATTTAACATCAGCATCAAAAGCTGGGTAAGAAATTTTTATCTCATTTAACTTACCTTGGGAAAAGTCATGCCCTTGAAGAGCTAAAATAGCATACTCAGTAGCTGAGCGCAAAGCCAAATCAGCTTGCGTATCTAAATAACTTCTTGCTGCATGCTTTGAGGCATAAGAAGTAAAAGAGATAATCATACTCCCAACCAAAGCCATAACAAGCAAAAATATTATTGTCATAAATAAAGCCATTCCTCTTTTCATCAAAATACCACCTTTTCTTTACAAATTGAAACACTCTCTTTACCAGCTTTTATTTTTGGATCCTGGATACAAATATAAATCCTTAAAACTCCTCCATCTTCCCTAAACTTAAATTGAGTTACATGAGTTGCAATTGTAGTATGATTTGCATCTTTATTATTTATATTAAAATACTTCTCTTTTTTCCAAGGATGATAGTTAAAAAATAAAGTTAAGTTAAAATCCTTATCTTTTTCATTATAACTTGGAACTATTGCATAAGCTGAATTTAGTATATAATACCCTTCATAAGGAGTAGTTGTCCCACTTTTAGTAATTGCTTTTATATGCAAAATGGTTTTTGAATTATTATCTCCAAAACTTGAACCTTTCTTATCAATACTAAAAATTTGAGTAGCTGGTGTTTCATAATACCCATAAGAGTTATTAATTTCCAAAAAAGCTCCTCTATCATCACTTCCTGAAAATAGTAATACTGAATAGTTATTATCAAAAACATCTCCTTGTATTCCCCACTCTTTTGTCCAATTACTATCAATCATCTCTACTACTTTGAAATTGGAATAAGGAGTAGTAATATTATATTCATCCTCCCCAATAACTGCCGTATCAATTAAATCAGTAAATCCGCTATATCCTGGCAAAACCCTTTTTGCACTATTACTCCAAACCCCTCTTTTTGCATAAATATCTTTACCAATCCATTCTAAAACCGGATACTTATCAGCTTCATCTGAGCTAATATCAGCAACTGCTTTAAAACTTGGATTATCCAATGGATTTTTATTTATACAAGTGTTAGCACTTACATTACATTCAACCCCTATTACACTATTTTTAACTCTATTTTGAAGCTTTACTGCTAAAAGATTAATTACTTTATCAGTTTCATACGAAAGTCTATTAAGAGCCCTTGCATAGTAATACTGCTTATAAACTTTTATTAAAATCTTAGTTGTAATAGTTCCAACAATCCCTAAAATTATAATTACTACAATAATTTCTATTAATGTAAATGCTCTTTTCATTTTACTTTCCTGTTATATCATTTAAAGATAATAATTTACTCGCTCCTATATTACAAACAGGATAATAAAGCACAACCTCTTTACCATTAACTTTTGTATAAATTTTAATTACTTTAATATTTGTTTGGTCTTTTTTAGTCTTAAAATCAAATTTAAAATTAATTACATTGTCATCATAATTTGTTTCATCCGAAATATAGTAAACATTTACCTTCAAATCAATCCCTTTTGAAGTTAACATATAAATATGTTCAATATACCCGTTAAAATCATCAATATCATCATAATCATCAACACTACTCTCCCCAGCATCTGGACCAATTACGCTTGTTGTATATTTACTACCACTTCTATATACATTATTATCAATTTGCTCTTTCCCAAGCCTATTTAAGTCCCCATCCCAATTTTCAATAAGAAGCTGAGTATCACCTT
Source organism: Nautiliaceae bacterium (assembly GCA_039831175.1). Lineage (GTDB taxonomy): Bacteria > Campylobacterota > Campylobacteria > Campylobacterales > Nautiliaceae > Caminibacter. Next base: position 34,155 of record JBDONU010000051.1, on the reverse strand, counting down.
TTGTAGCATTTAAATCCTTATAGTAATTATCATCTACTGTATTATTCTCATCAAAATAGTGAGCTGCTATTACATTCAATAAAGAAAATTCACTATAAAAAGCCTCTTCTGTCATATTTGTCTTTGCTCCCCCTTTAAAAACATCCATCAAAACTGGCAAAGTAGCCATTACAATCCCAACAACTAACAAAGAAACTATAATCTCTATAAGAGTAAAAGCTTTATATTTTTTTGGACTTTTCATAAGTTTTTATAATTCCTTTCATTAACTCTCCTCTAACTCCATCCTCTTCTAAGCTTCTAATCCCCTCAGCAGTTGTCCCTTTTGGAGACATAACTTCGTTTTTAATTGTAGCAAAATCCTCTTTTAAAGAGGCAAAACTTCTAAAAAGTCCTCTTGTTAATTTTTCACTAAGTTCTCTTTTTAACCCAATATAAACTCCCCCATCACTTATAGCCTCAGCAATTAAAGCCAAAAACGCCGGTCCACTTCCTATAATGGCAGTTGCCATATCCACCTCATCATCGCTATCAACCCAAACAACTTCCCCTATTTTCCCAAAAATTTTAAGCCCAATATCTTTAATCTCTTTATCCCCTGTTACAACACTCATAGAAGCTTGGTATTTAGCCGCTATATTTGGCATTGCACGAAGATAATACTTTGCTTTTATATACTTTTTAAGCTCTTTAAGTGGTGTCCCAGCTAAAATAGAAATTACGATATTTGCCTCTTTTTCAAAATTTTTAGCAACCTCTCTTAGGGCATAAGGTTTTATAGCCAAAAACAAAATTTTATAATCACTATCAAAATTATCAAACGTTGTATAATCACAATTAAACTCTTTTGCAAATTTTTTTAACTTCTCTTCATCTCTTCCAACTACTTCAAGGTCAACATGCCCTTTTTTTAACCCCCTAGCAACAGCCTTTGCCATCTCACCATAACCAATAATGCTTATTTTCACCCTATTTTCCTTTTTTAAATAATTATATCATATTTCTTGGTATAATTGCATAAAAAAAGGATTTTAATGAGAGAATATAATCCTAAAGAGTTTGAAAAAAATACGTATAAAATATGGGAAGAGAGAGGCTTTTTTGAAGTAAATTATAATAAAGAGAAAAATTTTTGTATTATGATGCCTCCACCAAACGTAACTGGAAGTCTTCATATAGGTCACGCACTCACTTTTACGCTTCAAGATATTATGGTTAGATACAAAAGAATGGATGGATACGCTACTCTTTGGCAACCGGGAACTGATCACGCCGGAATTGCAACTCAAAACGTTGTAGAAAAACAGATTCTGGCTGAGGGAAAAACAAAAGAAGAACTTGGACGCGAAGAATTTTTAAAAAAAGTTTGGGAGTGGAAAGAATTTAGTGGTGGTACTATCACAACTCAACTAAGACGTCTTGGAGCAAGCCCCGCTTGGTCGCGTGAGCGCTTTACAATGGATGAGGGACTTCAAAGGGCTGTTAGAGTTGCGTTTAAAAAACTTTATGATGAGGGGTATATTGTCAAGGGTAACTATATGGTTAACTGGTGCGTTAAAGACGGGGCACTAAGCGATATTGAAGTTGAGTATGAAACTCACGAGGGTGAGCTTGTTTATATCAGATACCCAATTGTTGAGAGCGATGAAGTAATAGTTGTTGCAACCACAAGACCTGAGACATATTTTGGTGACACTGCCGTTATGGTAAATCCAGAAGATGAAAGATATAAGCACCTAATTGGCAAAAAAGTACGCCTTCCATTAATTAACAGAGAAATTCCAATTATTGCAGATAGCTATGTTGATATGGAATTTGGTACGGGTGCTGTAAAAGTTACCCCAGCTCACGACCCAAATGACTATGAAGTAGGACTTAGACATAATTTACCAATGATAAAAGTTTTTGATGAAAAAGGTATCTTAAACGAAAATGCCGGTGAATTTAAAGGACTTGATAGACTCCAAGCACGCCCTAAAATAGTAGAAAAACTTGAAAAAGAGGGATTTATTGAAAAAAGAGAAAAACACACTCACCAAGTTGGACATTGTTACAGATGTAAAAGTGTAATTGAACCATATGTTTCAACTCAATGGTTTTTGAAAAAAGAAGTAGCAGTTGATGCAATTGAAGCAGTAAATAAAGGAAAGACAAAATTCCATCCACCTCAATGGAAAAATAACTACGATGCTTGGATGAGGGAGCTTAGAGATTGGTGTATAAGCCGTCAGCTTTGGTGGGGACATCAGATTCCAGTATATTATTGTGACGAATGTGGGCATGAGTGGGTAAGTGTTGATGAACCACATGAATGTCCAAAATGCCACTCTAAAAACTTCCACCAAGACCCAGATGTACTTGATACTTGGTTTAGCTCTGCACTTTGGCCGTTTTCTACTCTTGGATGGGAAAATGGTGATTGGGGCAAAGGCACTAAATGGCAAGAAGAAGATTTAAAAAGATTTTATCCAAATAACTTGCTTATTACAGGATTTGATATCCTATTCTTCTGGGTTGCAAGAATGCTTATGATGGGAGTACACTTCTTAAAAGAAGTACCATTTAAAGATGTTTATCTTCACGCACTTGTTAGAGATGAGCACGGACAAAAAATGAGTAAAAGTAAAGGAAATGTAATTGACCCACTTGAAATTATTGAAAAATACTCAGCCGATGCATTGCGCTTTACTCTTGCAATCTTGGCAGTTCAAGGAAGAGATATTAAGCTTAGTGAAAATAAAATAATTGAAAGCAGAAACTTTACAAATAAACTCTACAACGCAGCAAGATATCTTAAAATGCAAAAAGACTATTTCCCAGAGATAAACGAGATTGAAATAAAAACAGACCTTGGTAAATGGATGCTTTATAAACTAAATGAAGCTATTAAAAATGTAAGAAGTGAGCTTGATGAGTATAGGTTTAACGATGCAGCAATGACTCTATATAGATTTTTATGGCAAGATTTTTGCGACTGGGGAATTGAGCTAAGTAAAGTTAGTAAAGATTCAATAGTTGAACTTGGAGCAATCTTTAAAGAGGCTATGAAGCTGCTTCATCCATTTATGCCATTTATCACAGAATTTTTATATCAAGAATTAAGCTCTAACCCTTCAATTGAAAAAAATACAATTATGTTAAAAGAATTCCCAAAAGTAAAAGAAGTAGATAAACCTGCCGATTTTGACCTAATTATCGAAGCGATAGTGAGTCTTAGAAGAATAAAGGCTCTTACTCAAAGCAACTTTAAAAAAGCATATGTTCTAGCAGACTTACCTGAACTTGCAAAAGAGTATATTAAAAAGTTAGCTAAGGTTGAAGAAGTAGAATTTGTAGATAAACCGATTGAAAATGCAATAAGAGATATTTCTGATAATCTTGAAACAATGGTAAGTAAAGATGAAATTGATATTAAGCCTCTGCTTGATAGATTAAACAAACAAAAAACAAAACTAAATAAAGAGATTGAAAAGTTAGAGAAAAAATTATCAAATAAAAACTTTATTGAAAGAGCTCCAAAAGAAGTGGTAGAGAAAAACCAAAATGAACTAAATGAACTTAAAGAAAAATTAAATAAAGTTGAGGATGAATTAAGGAAGTTAGATGCGTAAAATCATCCTTCCTCTTATCCTTGGGGCTATGTTTTTTGGATGTAGTTCAAAAAATGAAAATTTATCAAACCTTAGTGCAAACGCCCTTCATAAAAAATTTATTCAAGCAATTAGATACAAAAACATAGATAAAGCAGATAATATCTATTTAGAGCTTGAAGCCCAATATCCAGGTTCTATGTATATAAAAACAGAGCTTTTAATTTTGTATTATGCTCACCTTAAAAATGAAGAGTTTAAACTTGCAAAGTTTTATCTTAACCAGTATGAAAAAAGATATGCAAGCATAAAAGAGATTCCTTGGTGCGAATATGAGAAAATAAGAGTAGATTTTCTCTCTTATCAAAATGCTTATACCAATGAAGGAAAAATCTTAGATATTATCAAAGAGTGCAAAAAATTTAACTTAAACTATAAAGACTCAACTTTTATATACGAAGTTAACACAATTTATATAAAAGCACTCTTGACAAAACTATATTTAGATGATAAAATATATCGCCTCTACAAAAAAGAGGGGAAAATTAAAGCTGCACAAAAATACAGAGTAAAAATCCCAAAAGATTCTATACCACCAAAAGTTCCTTGGTATAAAAAAATATTTTATTGGTAAGGAGTAATATGAAATTAGAAAATTATAGTCAATTACCATCTAAGATGCCTGTTTTAAAAAGAGATGAAATAATCTATCCGTTTATGATTATACCTATCTTTTTAGAAACAAAAGAGGAAAAAGAAGCTATATCAAATGCAATTAAAGACCATTCTTTAATTTTTGTATCAATAAGTGATGAAATTGGCACATATGGAACCATTGGAACAATTATAAGAAAAGTGCCTTTACCTGATGGAAAAATAAAAATCCTTTTTCAAGGACTTGCAAGAGGTAAAATTATTGAAGTTTTAGATAAAAAACCAACTATTGCAGTTGTTGATGAAGTAAAGACTCAAAAACCAAATGCACAAGAAATTAATATTTTACTTCAAACTCTAAAAGAGCACTTATCAACTCTAAGTGAGTTAAATCCATATTTTCCAAAAGATTTTGTAAAAATAGTAGAATCCAACTCAGACATTGATAGAATAATAGATATTATTGCAAGTTCTTTAAAATTACCAAAAGAAAAAGCATATGAACTTTTTAAAGAAACAGATATAAAAGAGAAACTTATAAAACTTATTCACTTTATTTTAGAAGAGATCGAGTCTATAAGACTTAAAAATGAACTAAACAAAAAAGTAATGGAACAAGTCCAAGAGATAAACAGAGAACATCTACTAAAACAGCAATTAAAACTTATCCAAGAAGAACTTGGAATGACAAATGAAATTGAAGAAGAGATAAGAGAATATAGAGAAAAGCTTGAAAAATTAAAACCGTGTATGAGAGAAGATGCTTATAAAGAGATAAAAAAACAAATTGATAGATTAAGTAGAATGCATCCAGACTCAGCCGAAGCAACAACTACTCAAAATTATATTGAATGGGCACTTGAAGTGCCATTTTGTAATTATGCAAAAGAGGATTTTGATATAAAAGAGTTAAAAGAACGTCTTGATAAAGACCACTATGGGCTTAAAAAACCAAAAGAGAGAATTATTGAATATTTTGGAGCAAAAGAGCTTGCAAAAAAAAGAAATCAAGAATTTAATGGAGCAATTATCTGTTTTGTAGGACCTCCTGGGGTTGGAAAAACAAGTCTTGCAAATTCAATCGCAAAATCTCTTGACAGAAAATTAGTAAGAATTGCACTTGGAGGACTTGAAGATGTAAATGAACTAAGAGGTCACAGAAGAACATACATTGGAGCAATGCCAGGGCGTATTGCCCAAGGCTTAATTAATGCAAAACAGATGAATCCAGTAATTGTGCTTGATGAAATTGATAAAATTTCTAGATTCAAAGGTGACCCAACAGCAGTATTACTTGAAGTGCTAGATCCAGAGCAAAACTCTCATTTTAGAGATCTTTATTTAAACTTTGATTTAGATTTAAGCAAAGTACTATTTATAGCAACGGCAAATGACCCAAGCACAATTCCAACGCCTCTTAGAGATAGAATGGAGATGATTTTTGTTGGAAGTTACACTCCACAAGAAAAATTTGAAATTGCAAAAAGATATTTAATACCACAAGAAGCAAAAAAACACTCATTAAAAGAAAACGAAATTAAAATAACAGACGCGGCTTTAAAAGAAATAATAGATAAATATACAAAAGAAGCGGGAGTTAGAAATTTAAGAAGAGTTATTGCAAAAATTATGAGAAAAGCGGCTATTAAAATTCTAGAAGGAGAAAAAGAAGTTAAAATTACAATTAAAAACCTTCAAGAATTTTTAGACAAACCTCTATTTGAGCTTGAAGCAGTAGATAAAAAGGATAAAATAGGAGTAGTAAATGGGCTTGCTTGGACTCCGGTTGGAGGAGATGTATTAAAAGTAGAAGCAGTTAAATACAAAGGAAAAGGCCAAGTAATCTTAACCGGTCAACTTGGAGATGTAATGAAAGAGTCAGCTCATATTGCGTTTACTTTAATAAAAACATTAATTGATAATAAAAAAATCAAACCAAAAGAACGCTCAAAAGAACCAATTTATTATAAATACAACATTCACATCCACGTCCCAGAAGGAGCTATCCCAAAAGATGGACCAAGTGCTGGAATTACAATGGCCACAGCTATTGCAAGCATTTTTAGTGATAAAAAAGTTAAAGCAGATGTAGCAATGACAGGAGAAATAACACTTAGCGGGGATGTATTGCCTATTGGAGGACTTAAAGAAAAACTAATTGCAGCTTATAAAGCAAAAATTAAAAAAGTTTTAATTCCAGAAAGAAATTACAAAAGAGACTTAGACGATGTCCCACAAGAAGTTAAAGAGGGATTAGAAATTGTACCGGTTAAGAGAATTGAAGAAGTATTAGACAACGCTCTTGTAAAATGAAAGTTTTAGTATGTATAACCGGCGCAAGCGGAGCAAGCCTTGGACTTAAACTCTATTCTCTTATCCCCCCTTCTTATCAAAGATTTTTAGTGGTAAGCAATAGTGCAAAAGTTGTATTGCAAAAAGAAGAAAATATCTTCTTAAACGACGATATTTCAGCTCCTGTGGCAAGTGGAAGTTTTGGAGTAGATATTACTTTTGTAGTTCCTTGTAGCATGAACACCTTGGCTAAAATTGCACTTGGAATTGCTGATAACCTCATAACCCGCTCAGCCCAAGTAGCTATAAAAGAGAAAAAAAAGCTAATACTTGCTCCAAGAGAAATGCCATTTAGCCAGATACATTTAGAACATATGCTAAAACTCTCACACCTTCAAAATGTTATAATTGCACCACCAATTTTTGGATATTACAACAAACCAAAAACAATTGAAGATATTGAGATGTTTTTAATAGGAAAATGGTTTGATTTAGCTGGAATTAAAAACGATTTTTTTAAAAGGTGGGGAGAATGAAAGCCATATATCCAGGAACCTTTGACCCTGTAACAAACGGACATCTGGACATTATTAAAAGAGCGTGTAAAATTTTTGATAAAGTAATTATAGCGGTGGCTGATAACAAAGATAAAAAAACTATGTTTAGTTTAGAAAAAAGAGTAGAGATGATGAAAAAAGCTACTAAAAATTTAAAAAGAGTAGAAGTTAAAAGTTTTAACTCGTTACTTGTTGACTTTGCAAAAAAAGAAAACTCCAACATAATAATAAGAGGACTAAGGGCTGTTAGCGATTTTGAATATGAACTTCAAATGGGATATGCAAACAAATCCCTAAATCCAGAAATTGATATAATCTATCTTATGCCAAATTTACAAAACGCTTTTATCTCTTCAAGTGTTGTAAGAAGCATTTTAAAATACAAAGGAGATATAAGCCATCTTGTACCAAAAGAGATTTTAGGAGATTTGAATGTATATAACAATTGAAGGAATAGACACTGCCGGAAAAAGCACCCAAATAGAGCTTTTAAAAAGCGATTTTAAAAATGCAATTTTTATTAAAGAACCAGGCTTTACAACATTTGGCAAAAAAATAAGAGAGATTTTATTAAATGATGAAATCTCTAAAAAAGCTGAATTATTTTTGTTTTTAGCAGATAGAGCTGAGAGTATTGAAAAAGTAGTAAAACCAAATTATAACAGACTAATAATTTCAGACAGAAGTGTTATAAGCGGAATTGCTTATGGGATGGAATGGTTTAATTTTGATATGCTTGTAAATTTAAACCGCTTTGCGACTGATTCAATCTTTCCTCAATTTGTAATTATCCTCTACCTAAACAAAGAGGAACTTCAAAAAAGACTCTTAAAAAAAAACCGCGATAAGATAGAAAAAAGAGGAGTTGAATATCTCCTTAAAATCCAGAATAATTTAATAACAACTTGCAAACGATTAGAAATACCTCATCTTATAATTGACGCCTCAAAAGAGATAAAAGAGATTAATTTTAGAATCAAAAAGGCAATAGATGGGCTTGTTAAAGCAGATTAAAAAAGACTTTTTAACAGTTACAAAAAGAGATCCGGCTTTTAAAAATAAAATAGAACTTCTTTATGCATATCCTGGGGTTTGGGCAATTGTATTTTATAGAATTGCAAATGCAATCTATAAAAAAGGGTTTAAAAAAACGGCAAGATTTATTATGGCTATTAATCAATTTCTAACAAACATTGATATCCACCCAGCATGTAAAATTGGAGAAAATGTTTTTATTGACCACGGAATTGGAGTGGTAATTGGAGAAACCGCAATTATTGGAAACAATGTAACAATTTACCAAGGAGTAACTCTTGGAGGGGTTAGCTTAAATCAAGGCAAACGACATCCTACAATTGAGGATGAGTGCATTATAGGAGCTGGAGCTAAGGTACTTGGGGATATAACAATTGGCAAAGGAAGTAAAATTGGGGCAAATTCAGTTGTGATAAAAGATGTGCCGCCATTTTCAACCGTTGTTGGAGTGCCTGGAAAAATTATAAAGAGAAAAGATTACTCTCCATTAAACCACAATAAGCTCCCAGATATTGAAAAAGAACTTATAAAATACTTAATCCAAAGAATTGCCATTTTAGAAGAAGCAATAATTAGCGAAAATAAAGAAATAATCAAAAAGGATGAAGAATTAGAACAAATTTATAAAGAATACCTTGAAACCTTAAAACAAAAATAGAAAAATTTATTATAATTCTCTCAAAAAGGACTCATATGTTTAGCAAAAGAATTGACAAACTCTCTCCATCCCTTACAATTGCAATCTCCCAAAAAGCAAGGGAGCTTAAAGCAAAAGGAAAAGATGTATTGGCATTTAGCGCCGGTGAGCCAGATTTTGATACGCCTGAGGTGATCAAAAAAGCAGCAATCAAGGCAATTGAGGAAGGATTTACAAAATATACGGCAGTTGCCGGAATTCCTGAGCTTTTAGAAGCAATTAAGATAAAACTAAAAAGAGACAATAACCTTAATTATGAAGTTGATGAAATTATCGTAAGCAACGGAGCAAAACAAAGCCTTTTTAACACAATGGCCTGCTTAATTGATGAAGGAGATGAAGTAATCATCCCAAGCCCATATTGGGTAACCTACCCAGAACTTGTAAAATACCATAACGGAGTGCCTGTTAGTATAAAAACCGATGAGAGCACAAACTTTAAAATAACTCCTGATATGCTTAAAAAAGCTATAACTCCAAAAACAAAAATGTTAATCCTAACAACCCCAAACAATCCAACTGGTGCAATCTATTCAAAAGAGGAGTTAAAAGCCTTAGCGGAAGTTTTAAAAGATACAAATATCTGGGTAGTAAGCGATGAGATGTATGAGAAATTAATTTATGATGGGAAGTTTACATCAACAGCAAGCATAAACGAAGATATGCTAAATAGAACAATAACTATAAACGGGCTTAGCAAATCTCACGCAATGACTGGGTGGAGATTTGGATATTTAGCAAGCAAAAATAAAGAACTTATAAAAAATATGATAAAACTCCAATCCCAAAGCACTTCAAACATAAATTCAATCACCCAAAAAGCAGCAATCCCGGCACTCCTTGGAGAAGCTGACAGTGATGTTGAAATGATGAGAAGGGAATTTGAGAAAAGAAGAGACTTTGTATATCAAGCCTTTAACAAAATCCCAGGACTCTCAGCTGCAAAACCGGCTGGGGCTTTTTATATTTTTGTAAATCATAAAGAAATTATGGAAGACTCTATGGAGTTCGCTTTAAGATTGCTTGAAGAAAAAGGGGTTGCGGTTGTGCCGGGAGTTGGATTTGGAAGTGAGGGATATTTTAGATTTTCATTCGCAACAGACCTTGAAACTATAAAAGAAGGAATAAAAAGAATTGAGGAGTTTGTAAAATGATAAGACACATAGTCCTTTGCAAAACAAAACCCTCTTCCCCAATCTTAGAGATAAAACAAAAAATTGAAAATTTAAAAAACGAAATTGATGTTATCAAACACATTGAAGTTGGAATTGATATAAAATTTGATAAAACTTCAAGCGATTTTGCAATTATTACAGAAGTTGAAAGCTTAGAAGATTTAAAAACATATGCAACCCATCCAAAACATCTTGAAGTGATTGAATACCTAAAAAACTACCTAACAGAAAGAAGAGTAGTTGATTATAAAATTTAGACCTTCTCTTTTTTCATCTCCCTAATCACATAAATACTTGCAATGAAAATAACCCCACCAAGCAAAATTAAACTCCCATAAACTGCACCTTTGTGCGCCTTATCTCCTACCCCAAAGATATACCCTATCATTATCAAAAAACCAGTCCAAATTAAATTTGCACTAAATGTAAGGGGTATAAACCAACGAAGCGGCATATGGGAAAGCCCAGCCGGAATTGAGATATACTGTCCAAGCCCAGGAGTCAAAGGGGCTAAAAAAGCTGAAATTTTGCCGTGATGCTCCCAAAATTTCTGGACTTTTTTAATAATAGGTTTATCTTTTAAAAGCTTATTTACCAAATATTTTGCCAAAAAATAGTTAATCAAAGCCCCGCTTAAACTCCCAAGTGCCGCACAAATCCAAACCAAAAAAAGATTCATCTCCCCTTTTGCCGCTAAATAACCAGCTGGAAGTAAAACAAGCTCACTTGGCACCGGAATAAAAGTCCCAACCAGCACCATATAAAAATAAATCCCAATATACCCAAGCATCTGGGCAAAATGGACCAAAGCGTTTACAATATCATGTAACATTTCACCCCTTATAAGTCAAATTCAACCACTACTGGTACATGATCTGATGGAGTTGGCTTTCTTTTCCTTCTAATTGGTGTTAAAACCTCAACTCCCTTTACTCTCTCAAATAAAGGCTCACTTACTAAAACATAATCAAGCCTCAATCCCTCCTTTTTATAAACAGCCCCTCCTCTGTAATCATAAAAAGTAAAAATTCTTTTATCCGGATAAAACTCCCTTATAACATCAATAAATCCCATATCAAGAAGCTTGCTCATAATAGCCCTCTCTTCTGGCAAGTGGGTAACTTCTCCCTCCCATATAAACTCATCCCAAACATCAAGAGAAGTAAAAGAGATGTTAAAATCTCCACACATTACCACTTTATCTTTTTGTAAATCAAACCTTTTTACCCACTCCAAAAGTTTATCGTAAAAGTAGATTTTATACTCAAACCTCTCCCCGTAATTATCCCCAAGAGGAGCGTAAATATTGATAATATGAATTCCGTTTATAAGAGTATACAAAAACCTAGCTTCCCCAAGCTCTCCATCAAATCCTCTCTCAAACTCTTCAATTGGATACTTACTGCAAGTCGCAACCCCGTTTAGTTTCTTTTGTCCGTGGATTACACACTCAAAATCTTCACTGATTAAAGGAAATTTATCACTCTCAACCTTAATCTCTTGCATACACAAAACATCAATTCCCCACCCTTCAATCAAATTCCTAACAATTTCAAGCCGCGAGCGAATTGAATTTACATTAAAAGTACAAAGCTTCATAGCCCCATTTTCCCGGGATTAAGAATATTATTTGGATCAAAAGCCTCTTTTATCCTTTTAAAAAGCTCAATCTCAGCATCGCTAAACGCTATTTTCATAAAAGGTGCCTTGCTAAGCCCAATTCCGTGTTCTCCGCTTAAAGTCCCCCCCATCTCTACAACAGCCCTAAATATCTCTTCAACCGCTTTGTATCCTTTTTTTACCTCTTCTTTGTTGTTTTTATCCTTTACCATTACATTTACATGTATATTTCCATCACCAGCGTGCCCAAAACATGGCACCTCAAAACCATACTTTTTGCCAATTTCATAAATTCTATTCAAAGCCTCTGGGAGCTTACTTCTTGGGACTGAAATATCCTCATTTAACTTCTTATTCCCATAAATAGTAATAGCCTGACTTGCATTTCTCCTTGCGTACCAAATCTCTTTTGACTCTTCTTCATCTTTTGCAACTTTAAACTCTTTACAACCATTCTCTTTGAAACTCTCTTCTAAAATCTTTAACTGATAATCAATCTCCTCTTCAACATTCCCATCAACATCCCCAATAAGCAAAGCCCCAGCCCACTGAGGTAAATTTACATTAAGTTTTTCTCTTAGTGCCCTTACAACCAAACTATCCATAAACTCCATAGCAACTGGCATCGCTCCCTTTGCAAGAGATTTATAAACAGCATTCATTGCATCCTCAACACTCTCAAAAATTCCCATATAAGTCTTTTTAAGTTTAGGTTTTGGAAGAAGTTTTAGAGTAATTTCAGTAATTACTGCCAAAGTTCCCTCACTCCCTACCAAAATCCCAGCTACATTATACCCAGCAACATCTTTTATAGTCCTTTTTCCAGCTCTTATAATCTCCCCATTTGGAAGCACTGCTCTAAGGCTCATAACATAATCTTTTGTAATCCCATACTTTGCTGCCCTCATTCCTCCTGCGTTCTCACTTACATTTCCACCTATTGTAGAATAATCCATACTTGCTGGGTCTGGCGGATAGAAAAGTCCTCTTTTCTCAACCTCTATTTGCAAATGAGCATTTACAACCCCAGGCTGCACAACAGCTACCATATCCTTCTCATCAATCTCTAAAATCTTATTCATATACTTCTCAAACGCCAAAACTATTCCACCATTTACTGGCAACGCTCCGCCTGTAAATCCGCTCCCAGCTCCTCTTGGAATAATTGCAATTTTATTTTCATTGCAGTATTTTAAGATTTTGCTAATCTCTTCTTCATTTTCCGGAAACAAAACCGCATCTGGATAGTAATGCTCTCTTGTAGCATCGTATGAATAGGCACGAAGGTGGATTTTATCAGTTTTTATATCATCTTCACCCACTATCTTTTTTAACTCTTCAATATGTTTAGTCATTAATTCCCTTTATGAGCGATTTGTAATACTTTATCAAATTTTTATTAACTTTTGGAGAATAAGCATAGTTAAAAAACGGAAATTTATACTCAATCTTCTTAAAAGGTTTTTTATTTATCGCATAAAAGCTAAAACTATCCACTTCATAAAGTTTATCCAAAACAAAAATATACTTGCCAATATTAAACTCAGCCGCGAACTTTCTAAGCTCCTTTTTTGTAGGTATTTCATCTTCTATAAAAGCCTCCAAAACATCAGGAGAGATAATCACACTATCTTTATACATATTTTTAACTCTTAAATAGCTATCCTGATTTGGGGCAATAATCAAAATCCTATCATAATCCTTTCCAAAAATAATCCTATCACCACTCTTTGGCACTACAAATGGCAAGGCAAAAGCATCGTTTTGTAATACTTTGTACGGATAAAATTTAGCCTCCCTTCCAAAAGCAACAGCCCTTGCACAAATTATCTCTTTTTCCATATAAGGGCATATCACATATCCACTAACCCCTCTTTGTATCTTCTTATTAAGCAGTGCACTATTCTTATCAACTTTAACAATCAAAGCCTCACTTGCAAAAAGTAAAACTCCAATAAACAAAACAAAAAATCTCAACTCCTCTCCTTTAAAAGTCTATTTAAAATCCCTTGAAGTTTTAGCCACATTTTATGAGGCATAAGAGGAAATCCGCTATAAATCCCGGGAGTCTTTATAGACTTTGTAACCCCTCCTCTTGCCGCTATTGTAGTAAACGGAGCTATTTCAAGATGTCCAGCAGTTGCACTCTGACCACCCATTACAACATTTCTACCAAGTTTAGTAGAACCAGATAGACCAACTTGTGAAACTAAAATAGAATATTCCCCTATTTCACAATTGTGACCAATTTGAACTAAGTTATCAATCTTACTTCCTCTTTTAATAATAGTTTTACCAAAAACTGCCCTATCTATTGTAGTATTTGCTCCAATTTCAACCTCATCTTCAATTATAACTTTACCTAAATGATAAATCTTAATATGCCTTCCATCTTTTGTATGAGCATATCCAAATCCATCACTTCCTATTACACTTCCTGAGTGGATAATTACATTTTTACCAATTTTTGTATCTCTATAAATAGAAACATTTGGATAAATAACACTACCTTCTTCAATCTCTACAAAAGGGGCAATAGTAACATTTGGCATAACTACAACATTTTTGCCAATTTTTACACCCTTTCCAATTCTAACACTCTTATCTACTTTTGCACTATCGTGAACTTCAAACTCCCCATCAACCCAAGGCTCTTTTGCAAAAAACTTAGTTAAAACGGCAACCTTTAAATAAGGCTCATCTGTAAAAAGAGGGATTACCCCTTTTGGAAGTTTATCTTTATACTCTTTACTCAAAATTACAGCACTTGCTTTTGTAGTAGGTAAAAATTTGGCATATTTTGGATTATGCAAAAAAGAAATTTCACTTTTTTTTGCATCTTGGAGGGTATTTATCCCCTTAATTTCTATATCGCTTTTTAAATTACAATCTATCTTTAAAACTTTGCAAATTTCACTAAGTCTCATCCCCTACCTTTCAATCACACTCACCCCGCTTCTTACAATCTCTAAATTTTTATACTTTGCTTGCATCGCTTTTAAGAAGTTATCAATTCTATTTGGTCTATCTACTACACTAACAACCACACTTTTATCATTAACATTACTTATCTTTCCATTGTAACATCTTGCAAGAGCGTCAATATCTGCAAGATTATCTTTTACATCTTTTAGAGGAAACTTAACCATTGCCATCTCTTTTTCAATAAAATCATCACTCTCAATTACTTTATAAACCGGAATTAGCTTATAAAGCTGCTTTACAATTTGCTCAAAAATCTTAGGATCCCCTTCACTCATGATAGTCATTCTTGAAAATTCACTATTTGGAATTGGAGCAACAGTTAAAGAAGTAATGTTATACCCTCTTGCGGCAAACATATTTACAACCCTTGCTAACACTCCATGCTCATTTTCTACAATAACAGAAATTATCTTTCTCATTTCTCATCCTTAAATACAAGCATATTTTTAAGAGGGGAATTTGGCGGAACCATTGGAAGCACATCTTCTCTTCTATCAACCGCAACATTTATAAAAGCAACCTTATTTGAATTTAGCGCCTCTTTAAAAGCATCTTCAAACTCAGCTTTTGTTTTTACATTAAACCCAACCCCTCCCATACTCTCAGCAAGTTTTACAAAATCTGGCTGTACATCACTAAGATCAGTTTCACTTAATCTATCTTCATAAAACATAGTTTGCCATTGTCTAACCATTCCAAGATAGTTGTTGTTTAAAATTATATTAATAACTGGAAGCTTATACTTATAACCAGTTAAAACTTCTTGAATATTCATCATAATGCTTCCATCACCTGTAAAGTTAATAACTATCCTATCTTTTCTTCCTTCTTTTGCTCCAAGAGCTGCTGGAAAACCAAATCCCATAGTACCAAGTCCACCACTTGTTAGAAATTGTCTTGGATAAGTGAAAGGATAAAACTGAGCAGTCCACATTTGATGCTGCCCAACATCAGTAGAGATAATTGCATCTTCTGGTGCTAATTCTCCTGTTTTTTCAATAACCCACTGAGGCTTAATAATTTCATTACTATCTTTATAAGTTAGAGGATAAAGTTCTTGATATCTATTTAAAATTTCTCTCCACTCTTCATATCTATTTGGGTCTATATCCTCTAAAAGAAGAGGCATCATCTCTTCAAGTACCATTTTCACATCCCCAACAATTGGATATTTAGTAGGCACAACTTTACCAATTTGGCTTGGGTCAATATCAATATGCACAATATCAGCATTTTTTGCAAACTCATCAATTTTTCCAGTTACCCTATCATCAAATCTTGCTCCAAGAGAAATAATAAGGTCTGCATCATTCATCGCCATATTGGCAGCATAACTCCCATGCATTCCAACCATCCCAAGCAAATAAGGACAATCATACCTCAAAACTCCTCTTGCCATTAAAGTCTCAACTGCTGGAATTTTTGTAAGTTTTACAATTTCTCTAATTAATTCATAAGCCCCGCTTATTACACTTCCCCCACCAATATAAAAAACAGGTCTTTTTGCCTTTTTTATAGCTTCAACTGCTCTTTTTATTGCTCTTTTGTTACCTTTGTAGGTTGGCTTATAAGTTTTTAACTCAATTTTTTCTGGATATTTAAATTCAGTTTTTGCAACCGTTACATCTTTTGGAATATCAATATGCACAGGTCCAGGACGCCCGCTTTTTGCAAGATAAAACGCTTCTTTAATAATATATGCTAAATCCCTTACATCTTTTACCAAAAAGTTATGCTTAGTTATTGGTCTTGTAACTCCTACTGCATCAACTTCTTGAAAAGCATCAGTCCCTATTGCAAAAGTTGGCACTTGACCAGAAATTACCACCATTGGCACTGAATCAGTATAAGCAGTTGCAATCCCAGTTACTGCATTTGTTAACCCCGGACCACTTGTAACCATCGCAACCCCAACTCTTCCAGTAGCCCTTGCATACCCATCAGCCATATGAACAGCACCCTGTTCGTGCTTTGTTAAGATATGTTTAAATTTATTTTGCTTATAAATCTCATCATAAACATTCATAATCGCCCCACCTGGATAACCAAATACAACCTCAACATTCTCCTTAATCAAAGACTCTATTACAATTTGTGCCCCTGTCAATTTCATATACTGCCTTTTTGCTGGAATTATATCTTTTTACAAGCCTCGGTTGCAACCCCTTCTCTTACCCCATCATCGCACACTACACACTCTTTATACTTTGTTAGTTTAAAAATTTCTTTAAAAATTAAAATCCCACTTACAATCAAATCTCCTCTACCAACTCCTACTAACTCTTCTCTTTTTTTCATTTCCATTCTCAAAAGCTTATCCATCCAATAATCTAAATCACCAGGAGTTATAATAGTACAGTTTACTCTACTTGGGTCATAAGTTTTATAACTCATCCCTTTTTTTAATGCAGCAATTGTTGTTGGAGTTCCACTACTTGCTACAAAAAGTTTTGGCTTTTTATAAGTATTAAATGCCAAATCTATAAAAGCCTTAAATTTTTTAGTTTCTTTTTTTATAGCAAACTTTATCGCTTCTGGGGTTTTATACTTTTGAGTAAAAGTTACAATCCCTATCTTAAAACTTTTTGCAAGTATTACATCTTTGTGTTTTAAAATAAGCTCGGTACTTCCACCTCCAATATCCACCAAAAAAAACTCTCTTGCATCATATCCACATCCACTAAGACACTCTTCAACCGCTAAGGCAGTATATTTTGCTTCCTCAAAAGGAGAGATAACTTCAATTTCCACTCCCGTTTCTTGCTGAATTTTTTCTATTACTTCTTTTTGGTTTTTAGCCCTTCTTAAAGCTTCTGTTGCTACTGCCTTTATTAAGGCATCTCCAAACTTTTCTTTTATCTCTTTAATAGCCTCAATTATCCTCTCAACCGCTTCATCTGAAATCTTCCCCGTTTCTACCAATTTATCAGCAGTTTTAATTATCTTTTCATATTCATCAATTTTTCTTTTACTCTCACAATCAAATTTTATCGCCCTTATTGTATTAGATCCTAAATCAATAGCTATTACTTCCATTACTCCCTCACTTGTCCATCACCTAAAATTTTATACTTATAAGTTGTTAAGTCATCAATTCCCATAGGTCCTCTTGCGTGAAGCTTATTAGTAGAAATCCCAACCTCAGCCCCAAATCCAAACACTCCTCCATCAGTAAAACGGGTTGAGGCATTTACATAAACACACGCACTATCAACTCTATTTAAAAACTCCTCAGCCGCTTTTAAATTCTCTGTAACTATCGCATCGCTGTGTCCTGAGCCATATTTTTCAATATGCTCAATTGCATCGTCTAAATTATCCACAACTTTAATTGATAAAATCTTATCAAGATATTCAGTATGCCAATCCTCCTTAGTTGCTGGTTTTATATCAATATATTCAAGAGTAATTTCACATCCTCTAAGCTCAACTCCTTCTTTCTCCATCATCTCTTTAATAACTGGCAAAAACTCCCCAGCCATTTTCCTATCAACAAGCAATGTCTCCATTGCATTGCAAACGCCAGGTCTTTGGATTTTTGCATTTAGAGCAATTTTTGCACCTTTTTCTAAATCCGCATCTTTATGGATATAAACATGGCATAAACCTTTATCATGCTTAATTACTGGAACTTTGCTATTTTCACTAACAAATCTAATAAGTCCCTCTCCACCTCTTGGAATAATCAAATCAACATACTTATCTTGCCTAATAAGCCACTCAACTCCCTCTCTGCTATAATCTGGAAGAAGCGTAATCATATCCGCTGGCAGTTTGTTTTTTTCAAGTACCCATCTTAAAATTTCAATAATAACAGCATTTGAATGAAATGCTTCTTTTCCACCTTTTAAAATACACGCATTCCCGCTCATCAAACAAAGTCCAGCCGCATCGCTTGTTACATTTGGGCGAGATTCATAAATAATTCCAATAACTCCAATTGGAATTTTAACTTTTTGAATTTCAAGTCCGTTATCAATCCTCCATCCATCAATTACTCTACCTACTGGGTCTTTTAGTTTTGCAATATCCCTTAAAGAAGAAGCCATATCTTTTATTCTTTTTTCATTAAGTAAAAGTCTATCAATAAGAGCTGATGATAGGTTTGCACTTTTTGCATATTCAAGGTCTTTTTTATTCGCCTCAATTATTTCATCTTTATATTTTTCAAGTCTATCAGCCATTTCGTTTAAAAGTTTTCTTTTAGTCTCCCCTTTTAAAGTAGCTGCTACTCTACTTGCTTCTTTTACGCTTTTTAAAATATCTTCCATATAAACTCCTTAAAGTTTTTAGTTAATTATACTAAATTGTTACTTTTTTTCACTCCTAAACTATCGCTATTTGCAAAAAAGTAACAATCTTTCCCATCTTTAAGCTATAATTCAAAGAAAAAAAGGAGATTTTATGAGTTTAGATAAAATTTTTGATATTGCAATTATTGGAGCTGGACCTGGTGGAATTGCAAGTGCAATTGAAGCTAAACTTGCAGGAATTGATAAAATAATAGTATTAGAAAAAGCTGATAATCACTCTGATATGATTAGAAAATTTTATAAACCTGGAAAAAGAGTAGATAAAGATTGGCAAGGAAAAAAATTTGAATTTGAAGGAAATGTTACTTTTGAAGAGTGCAGCAAAGAAGAGTATCTTGAACAAATGGATAAAAAAATAAAAGACGCCGGAGTTGCAGATAAATTCAAATATAACCACCATGTATATGGAGTTACAAAAAATAGTGATGGAATTTTTGAAATTGGAGCTGACCACGAATTTGGAGTAATTCAAGCTAAAAATGTAATTATAGCAATTGGAAGAATGGGTAAACCAAACAAACCAAGCTACAAATTCCCTCCAAAAATCAGACCAAGACTAAACTTTAACCTTGATAAAGTAAAACCAGGCGAGAAAGTATTGGTAGTTGGTGGTGGAGATACAGCAGGAGAATATGCATATGGACTTGTTGATATGAATATTGGATGCGATGTAACTTTAAATTATAGAAGAGCAGAAATTACAAGAATGAACCCAACAAACAAAGAAATCGTGGAAAGATACATTAAAGAAGGAAAATTAAAATCCAAACTCGGAGTTGATATTGACCACGTTGAGCCAGTTGAAGATGATGAAGTTACTCCTCCAAGGGTAAAAGTTGTTTATAAAGACGGAACCACTGATATTTTTGATAGAGTTGTTTATGCACTTGGTGGAACAAGTCCGGTTGATTTCCTTAAAAACTGCGGAATTGAACTTAATGAATGGGGTGAACCAATCTACAATGAAGAAACAATGGAGACAAATATCCCAGGGCTTTATACAATTGGAGATGTTGTAACAAGCCAAGGAAGCATAGCACTTGCGTTTAACCATGCGTATAGGGCTATAAAAGATATCGCTAAAAAATCAAAATAAGCTTAGCGGGACTTCCCCGCTTATAAATTTAGTAACTTTATAAGTTTCTATCTTTTCTATCAAAACTTCTTAAAAAAGAAGGTTTTTGCTCCAAAAATTTATTTATTTTATACCCCTTACCTAACAAAACCTTATAAACAACCCCCCAAATCTCTTAGGCCTTTAAAACCTATTTAAGAGTTTCTTTTTTAGTAATCATCACTCTTATAATTAATTATCTTTTTTTTAAACAAAAATTAAACAACCCGTAGAGCTTGTTATTTATTACAATCACCGAAATTAACATAATATTTTCTCTAACTATCCTTTTAACTTCACCAAAAATTACAATCCGCTCACAATACTCCTACTCAAAATTTATTTATCCTATCAAAATCCCTCTCATCAATAACCTCAACATCAATAATCCCATCATCAACTTCTCTTTTAAAAATTTTTTTACCAACCCATCTTGCAAACGGCTCAAACAAAAACAAAAACCCTACTAAATCACTAAACACCCCAGGAATTATTAACAAAAACGCCCCAACAAGTCTAAAAAGTCCAGCAGCGATAAACTCCTCTTCACTAATCTCTCGCCTCAAAACCTTTTGCATCTCTTCAAACAAAGATAAATGAAGATTTTTAATAATATAAGCTCCAAACAAAGCAGTAAATATAACCTCCAAAAAAAGACCAAAAGGGGTAAAAACCCTTGCAAACTCATACGAAAAAAGAATTTCTAAAAAAAGATAAACCAAAAAATAAACTAATCCCATTTTCTACTCTTTAAATATTTTTTTGCCCCCAACATTCTCACTCTATATCTCTTATTTTCCACTATTACTCCCTTTTTACCATTTCCATAACTTTTTCAAACACCTCATCTCTCTCAACCTCAAATTTTTCACCACTTTTCCTATCCCTAATCTCAACTTTCCCATCTTTTAACTTCTTCCCAACAATCACCCCAATAGGAAACCCAACAAGCTCAAAATCGGCAATCTTTGGACCAAATCTTTCTT
Organism: Nautiliaceae bacterium; assembly: GCA_039831175.1. Taxonomy (GTDB): domain Bacteria; phylum Campylobacterota; class Campylobacteria; order Campylobacterales; family Nautiliaceae; genus Caminibacter. Next base: position 13,137 of record JBDONU010000051.1, on the reverse strand, counting down.
TTCTATCATCCAAAATCACTCTAACTCCGGCTTTTTTTAACTCTTCATAAAGTTTACTCGCAAAATTTAACTGCTCCTCTTTTTTTACATCCCCAACAATTACATCAACAACAAAAGGAGCTATCTCCTTTGGCCAGATTATCCCCTTTTCATCGTGATTTTGCTCAATTGCAGCAGCTATAAGCCTACTAACCCCAATTCCATAACACCCCATAATAAAAGGTTTAGCTTTTCCATTCTCATCAAGAAAAGTAGCATTCATAGGTTCACTATAAGCTGTGCCAAGTTTAAAGATATGTCCAACTTCAATCCCTTTTGTAATTTTCAAAGGCTTACCACATTTTGGACACTTATCCCCCTCTTTAACCGCCGCAATGTCTCTATAAAGAGTAAGATTACCAAGTAAATTAGCATCCAAAAGCCCAGCTCCTTTTATATGATAATCTTTTTTATTTGCTCCACACACAAGCTCTTCTGCCATTCTCAAATCATCATCAATTACATACTTTACACTGCTTGGAAGCCCAAAAGGTCCTATAAATCCAGGCACAAGCCCTGCTTTTTCAAGCTCCTCTTCACTCACATCAACAAGCTCCAACGCTCCAATTGCATTTTTTGCTTTTGTCTCTTCAAGAGTATCAGTGCCTCTTATGAAAAAGACAACCACCTCTTCTTTATCATCAAAAATAGCTTTCTTAGCAACCGCTTTAATACTAAAATAAGGGTCAACTCCTAAAAACTCGCAAACCTCTTCAATAGACTTTTTATTTGGAGTATAAACTTCTTCAATCACCTCAGTTTTTACGGGATTTTCTCTTCGTTCGTGTTTGCGGGTAGCCACCTCAATATTTGCAGCATAATTACACTCTGTGCACACTACAATATCATCCTCCCCCGTATCTGCCAAAACCATAAACTCCCTGCTTCCGCTACCTCCAATTGCACCGCTATCAGCCTCAACCACTCTAAAATCAAGCCCCATTTTATTAAAGATATTCTCATAAGTCTCTTGCATTAAGCTAAATTCCCTATCCAAATCCTCCCTTGTAGCGTGAAAAGAATACGCATCCTTCATAATAAATTCTCTCCCCCTCAAAAGTCCAAATCTTGGTCTTGCTTCATCTCTGAATTTAAGATTTATCTGATACAAATTAACCGGCAGCTGCTTATAACTTTTTATAGTCCCTCTAACCAAGTCAACCACACTCTCTTCGTTTGTTGGAGATAACACAAATTTTTGCCCTTTTCTGTCTTTTATCCTCAAAAGTTCATCCCCATACTTTTTAGCCCTTCCAGTCTCCTCCCAAAGCTCGTAAGGAGTAACAAAACTAAGCATTACTTCCTGAGCCCCTGCTTTATCCATCTCCTCTTTGATTATTTTTCTTATATTATCAAGTACAATTTTCCCAAGGGGCAAAAAATTATAAATCCCAGCTGCAACTTGCTTAATATATCCTCCTCTTACCAAATATTTGTGGCTTGCAACAACCGCATCCTTTGGTGCCTCTTTTAGAGTATATGCAAAAAAATTACTCCATCTCATATTAGCTCCTTTAACATTCAAATTTCTCTATTGAAACACTTAACAAATCATTCTTTAAAAAATCAATCCTAATAAATAACTTTTAAAACAATAAACAATCTTATACTCTCCGCTCTTGCTCTTTTGAGAAAGATTTCAAGCATATCTTACAAACCCTTTTCCTAAGTTTATCCCACTTTGAAAATTTAACTTTACTTTTTCTAAAAGATTTTTAAATTCATTAACAAACTTTTTATCTCTTAACGCATATCATAAATTAAAATCTTTTCTTTTATAGCACTCTCTACAAATTTCACTAACTCTATTTTTTATCTTTATAATCATAAAATTTCCTTTACATATTCGCCCTTTTTACTCTTAGGGATTGTTTTAGTCTCTGGGATTTTTAAGACTTCATACTTTTTAACCCCACTTAAATAGTGAATTTCTATAATATCTCCAACCTTTACATCCTTGCTTGGCTTTGCTTTTTTGCCATTTACAAACACCACCCCCTCTTTGCACATCTCATCGGCAATGCTTCGCCTTTTTACTATATTTACCGAGTTTAAAAATTTATCCACCCTCAAATTTAGCCTTTTTTAGCCAAATTATACTATAATTGCACCAAAAAAGGATGCAAATGAAAGTAGTTTTAGCATATAGCGGGGGACTTGATACAAGCGTAATTTTAAAATGGCTTCAAGATAAATACAACGCAGAAGTTGTAACATTCACAGCTGATATCGGACAAGGAGAAGAAGTAGAAGAAGCAAGAGAAAAAGCATTAAAACTTGGAGTAAAGCCAGAAAATATCTTTATTGAGGATTTAAGGGAAGAGTTTGTTAGGGATTATGTTTTCCCAATGTTTAGGGCAAACGCCATTTATGAAGGGGAATATCTCCTTGGGACTTCAATTGCAAGACCCTTAATTGCAAAAAGACAAATTGAAATTGCTAAGCAAGTAGGAGCCAACGCCGTAGCACACGGAGCAACCGGTAAAGGTAACGACCAGGTAAGGTTTGAGCTTGCATATTATGCACTAAAACCGGATATTAAAGTAATTGCGCCTTGGAGGGAGTGGGATTTAAACAGCCGCGAAAAACTTCTTGAATATGCAAAAAAACACGGAATTCCAATCCAAACCCACGGTAAAAAATCCCCATACTCAATGGATGCCAATTTGCTTCATATCTCATATGAAGGAGGTATCTTAGAAGACCCTTGGGTTGAGCCGGAAGAGGATATGTGGAGATGGACAGTTAGTCCTGAAAAAGCCCCTAATAAGCCTGAATATATTGAAATTGAATTTGAAAAAGGGGATGCCGTTGGAATTAACGGAAGCAGAATGACCCCAGCTCAAATCCTTGAAACGCTAAATGAATATGGAAAAAAACACGGAATTGGAAGGGTTGATATAGTTGAAAACAGATTTGTTGGAATGAAATCCCGCGGATGTTATGAAACTCCTGGAGGAACAATCCTTCTAAAAGCCCACAGAGCAATTGAATCAATTACACTTGATAAGGGCGAAGCTCACTTAAAAGATGAGATTATGCCAAAATATGCTGAGCTTATTTACAACGGATTTTGGTTCTCGCCTGAGAGAGAAGCCCTTCAAGAACTTATCAATAAAACAGAAGAAAATGTAGAAGGAACTGTTAGACTTAAACTTTATAAAGGAAACGTACAAGTAGTAGGAAGAAAATCACCAAAATCCCTATTTAGCCCTGAATTTGCAACATTTGAAGAAGATAGCGTCTACAATCAAAAAGATGCGGAAGGATTTATTAAACTCAACGCACTCAGATTTATAATTGAGGGGTATGTAAGAGGAAGAAAATAACCTCTTTTACCCTCTACATCAAACTTTTAAATCACTAATAAAAATAAGCCACATCACACTAAAAGTCAAAATCTCTCATTTTATAATAAATAGCTTTCTTCTTACAAATAAGCTAATAACAATCATAAACTACCTTTATTAATTCTCATCTTTTTATACCCTTAAAGCTAGCGATAAACTACTAACAACAGCCAATTTAATAAAAATTAACTTATAAAGCTGTATAAACTCAACTAAGTAAAACACAACAAAGACTAACTCACAAAAGCAATTTATAACAATCACTCATTACATTCTCTTAATTCATATTTATAATAACACAAAAAAACAATTTATAAAAAACTCATTATAAAAAACTCACTAAATACCAAGAAAATTCAAGAAAATTTATTTATTTATTACTATTTATTCAAGATAAACTCATTGACCTCTATTTTTAAATATCTTACATCAAACTCTAATCTCTTAGAGAGATCAAAAAGCATAATTTACACAAGGGTAATGGAATACCAACCACAATCCCCTTCAATCGGGTCATCGTTGCAACCCTGAAAGGATGCCGTAATTTCGGCAGTTTATTTTTTAATAAACCTTAAATTTTGCTTAAACGATTTTGGCAAATCGCTTAATAAGTCCAAATTTTTGGATTTTCAAAGATCTTTTAAAGATTTAACAAATTTTACCAAAAATCGCTGTTTTTTGCAAGTTTTTAAGAATTTTGTTGAAAAATTTAGCAAAAAATAATTACGCTTTTATCAAAACGACAATATTTGACAGAAGGATTAACCTTCTGTGTGAGCTTTATGAGCTTCAATTAAATATTTGATATCCTCTGCTAAAACATAAACATTTTTATACCCAAGCACATCAAGAAGCCCTTTTACCCTACTTGCAAAAAGTCCTTTTCTACATGCAACTACAATTGGTTGAGTTTTATCATCAGGTAAAATATCAATATAATCTGTAAATTCTGGATATGGAGTATAATAAGCTGTCGGAATTCCAGCTTCTTCCGCATTCTCACCAGCTACTAAGTTTGGTAAAGTTACATCAAGTAAAATTGCTCCAACATCTTTAATAAGCTCTCTGGTTTTATGAATATCAATATTCCCAAATGCTTCTTTTTCTTTGTTCAATTCAAGTGCTTCTTTAAACCTTTCGACAACTTCTTGCTCAAATGGTATTAATTTAGCCACATTTCCCTCCTTAATTAATTTTAGTTATTATAACTCAATTTAAATTCATTGTCAAGAAGTAAATCTTTTAGCATCTTGCAATAAAGTTCTCACTTCCTTATCGCTTAATTGATGAAAATCCTCATACCATTGTCCAACACTCATAAATAAAGGAGGAGTTTGTAAAATTTCAAGATGATGAGACACACTCCTTAACATATTCAAAACACTCTCATCCAAAGGAGCCACAGGCACGGCAATAATAATACTTCTTGGATGCTCCCTTACAACACTTTGAGCAGCAAGATACATACTTGCCCCAGTAGCTACTCCATCATCTACCAAAATAACATCTTTATCTTCAAGAGGAATTGGCTCAGCTTTGTAAATATCTCTTTTTCTTGCCATATCTTGGATTTTTTCAATTGCTTTATTGCGAATATATTCATCATCCACCTCAACCCCCATTGCTCCTAATTTCTCCAAAGCATCTTTATTAATAAAAAGCTGACCAGCTTCACTAACACTTCCAATTGCTGCTTCTTCATTAAGAGGAGATGGAATTTTTTTGACAAATAAAATATCAAGAGGAGCATTTAACTCTCTTGTAATCTCAAATCCAACAGACACTCCCCCTCTTGGCAATGCCACAACTACTGGATTTATAATCTTACCTTCATCTTTTAATTTTTTTAGTCTCTTTGCTAAAAGCCTCCCAGCTTCAAATCTATCCTTAAAAATCATAATTCTCCTTTACTTTTAAAATTAATCTATCATAGGCATCTTTTAAAGCTTTCTTGTAATTCCCTTTATAAGGCAACACTACCTTAAAAGGTTTTGAGTTTAGCTCAAAATAGATTATAACCTCTTTATTATCAAAATCAACATAATAATCCAAAATCTTAATATTAATAACCTTTCCATCACTCAAAGTAAATAAATCTTTTTTATCTAAATTTTGCAAAGAGTAAACGCTATACTTTGCAAAAAAATCAGAAGGAACAGAATTTATCTTATAAGGTAAAAGCACAAGCTCCCCACCCCTAACTCCAACAAAATTCCCAGCAAGCATATAATCTGGCACCTCAACTCTTACTTGATAAGTAGTGTTATACTCCTTTGGAAAAGTAACGCTTTTTTTCCAAAAAACATAACTACTCTCTCCACATCCTATTAAAAAAAGAAAAATCCATAAAAATCTCATCTATTTAATCCCCCACTACCAATGAATTTGGCTTATTGTCAATTTGTTTACCAATTTTTCTATACACTTTTATAGTGCGATTTAGATTTTCAATTAATATATTAAGCCTTTGATAAGTTTTTGAATCTTTTGAATAACTACTAGCCAACTTTTGTAAAGTAAATAAAGTAGAGTTTAGATTATCAATTGTTTGATTAATCTCTTTTTTTAGCATAGCATCTATGGTAGAGCTCAAATCATTTATCCCTTTTAAAGTTTTGTTAGCGGTATTTAGAGTTTTTGTAGTTGTAGCAAAAAATGAACCAATAGAATTTTTAAGATTATTTATAAAAGAATTAACATCTGAAATGGTCTTATCAAGAGGAAGATTTTTAAATTTATCCAAAACCTTTGATAGTTTTGCAACTATTCTATTTTCTACAAATCCTTTTTTTACAGGAATAACTAAATATCTTCTAAAATATTTAACCCTATGAGGTTTAGCAAAACTAAGATAAATTCCAATTCCACCCAAAATTGGAAAAGTTGTCTTAATTTGTGCTACAAGCCCTCTTTTAATAGCATCTTCCAAAGAAACTCTAAATGCACTTTCATCAACTTTTGCATATGCTGTTGTAATGATTGACTTTGTATTAATATCAAATTTAGACTTTAAGTATGTAATCTCTCCTACTTTAAAGTTTCTAAAAATAATTGGATTTCCAACCCTTAGCTTTCCATTTTGATTATTTTTCACAATAAATACAACATCCCTAAATTTATCTCTCCCAAGCCTATTTTGGTAAGCATCGCTTCTACTTGCATACAATCTAAATTCATTTTTAGTAAAAGGAGCTGAGAATTGCAAAGTATCAAAAGCAATCCCCCCAACAATTAAACTACTAAGAGATGGAAGCTCAACTTTTAAATTATCTTTATTAAAAGTAATGTCAACTCCTCTTAAATTCCAAAATTTACTCGTATCATTAACATAAATTGAATACTTTTTATCAATTGCAAGATAAATATAAACTTTATTATCCTTTAAACTAACTCTTCTAATAGACCCAACTTCAATTTGCTTATAATAAACAGGCATCCTCTCAGTTAGTCCATACGAATTATTGGCTACAAGCTTAATAACAAGAGCATCTTTTATATCTTGAATTGGCGGTTCTTCAAGTCCTTGAAATTTTGTTTTGGTAAATCCAATAGGCTGAGCTGACATTTGAATATAAGGGCCGCTAATTAACGCTTCAAGTCCACTAATCCTTCCAGCTTCAATTGTTGGTTTTACAATCCAAAATTTCGTAGTATTGTTTAGATAATCTTTCATATCGCTATTCATCCTCACATAAACCGCAACCCCTTTTTTGAGAATTTTTATATCACTAACTACCCCAACTTTTACATCTCTAAACTTAACTTGCGATACCTTTGGCTCTATCCCACCAGCATTCTCAAACCTAATCTCAATTAAAGGTCCAAGGGATGAGTAGTATTTATAAATAAGCCAAAGTGAAACTACAATCGCAACAACCGGTATACTCCAAATAATGAAGTTAATCCCTTTTTTAACTCTTTTTGCTTTTTGCACACTTCTCTCCTAACTCTCTTAAATCTAAATATTTAACGCTTAGTATAGTTAAAATTACCATAATTAAAAAATATAAAGCCCCACTTCCTGGCAAAACACTCATCATCTTAAAAGAGACTATCCCAGTTAATATCACTACAACAAAAACATCAAGCAAAGACCAATGCCCACTAACGCTTATAAAAGCGTATAAATTTACTTTAAACTTATAAAACTCGCACTTTTTAAATTTTATAGAATAAAGCAGGTAAAAAATAATTAAAAATTTAATCAAAGGAATTAGCACTGATGCTAAAAATACAATAATTGCAATTGGATAATCTCCCTCGCTCCACAAAGCAAAAATCCCATCAATAATAGTGGAGCTATAAACCTTTGCAAGTTTTTTTGAAATAAGTATTGGGTATATGTTTGCCGGAATATAAAAAAACAATCCAGCAATTCCAAAAGCAAAGGAGAGGTTATTCGTATATTTAAGTTCTCCCCCACACCTTTTGCAATGCAAACTATCTTTTAAATTAACCGCATTACAATGTTTACATCTTCTATACATTTTTATAATAAAGCTCCCAATAATATTCTACTTTTACAAGTGAAGTAAGAAAAAAAAGAGCAATAAACGCTCCAATAAAACCAATAAACCCTACACTAAAAATAATCTCCCCATAACTAAAAATTTTAATCATAGCTACCAAAATCCCAACTACAAATATATCAAAAGCTATCCACTCTTGCAAATGGGTAATAATTTCTAATGCCTTTTTATCAGCTAAAAAATTAAGCTTAATTACCAAAAAGAAAAATATCAAAGGAAAAAGCACCACACTAAAAAGAGTAAATACTCCAACAACTAAATACCCATTCTCAATAAGAAATTTTATCGTATCAATTAAACTAAAATCCTTACTCATCCCCCTAACATTAAATTGTAAAATAGGAAAAATAAGCCCAAGAAGAATCATCAAAAAACCGCTCAAAGAAGAGACCAAAATCTTTTCTCTTAATCTTGGAATATGTTTATAAAGCTCACTCCCACAATAATAACAAACAGCTCTCTCACCCTTTTTTAACTTTACCCTTTTTTGAGGAGTTTCGCATTTACTACAAATTACAATGTCCTCCAAACAAATCCTTTACGAAATTATGTTATAATTTTATATTATAACATAAATAAGAAAATTTTAAGGAGGGGATATGAAAGATCTAATACTCAAAATGAGCGCAAGCAAATGGAATTACTATTTAAGCTTAACAACTGACTTTCTAACCGCAATTACATTTTTAATTCTTAGCATCTACTACTCAAACGATATTTGGGCAAGTTTTGCATTCTTTGTAGTTGGAGCCATTTTTTTTACATTCTTAGAGTATGCAGTTCACGCTTGGCTATTTCACGAAAATCATCCGCTAAAAGTTTTTATAGAAGGTCACGCACATCACCATCAAAATCCATTTAGCTACGATGCTATGCCATTTTTTATGAGTGCAGTAATTGCTACTTTTTTTGCTTGGATATTACACTTTATTATGCCTTTGCCGGATGCTTTGGCAATTGTTGGGGGAATGACTCTTGGATATTTTAACTATGGGATTATGCACCATATTATGCATAGAAGAGAATTTAAAAGCAAATATTGGAGATATATGCAAGAGTTCCATTTTGTCCATCACAAAAAACCAAAATTAAACCACGGAATTACTACTGATATTTGGGATAGAATTTTTGGCACATACTATCAATGGAGTGAAGAGGATTTAAAAGGGATTGAAAAGCTTAAAAGAGTAAAGAAAAAAGCCTAATAAGCTCTTCCTTATAATCCCTCTCTCCTTTTTCAATCTCATCCATAATCTCTTCGAGTTTTGCGGTAAACTCCTCGCTTACAAACTCACTAAAAGAAGAGTTATAAACTATCTTAATCACTTTAAATCCAAGCCTGGTTGCAAAAAGGTATCCGTTTTTTTCTACAACATACCCTCTATCAAGCAGTTTTTCAATGGTAATGCCATAGGTTGATGGTCTCCCAATCCCTCTTTTTTTCATCATTTCAATAATATCGGCATATGTAAATGGAGGATACTTTGATTTTTCAAAATAACTCTTCTTAACCTTTTTTATTCCTTCTTTTATATCAAAAACTTTTATAGGATAAATCAAATTAAATCCATCCCTTAAAATTTGGGTAACAAACTCCTCTTTTTTATTAAGAATCTTAAAAATCTCCTTTTTAACCTCAACCTCTCTCATTTGAGAAGCTATAAATTTCCTAAAAATCAAATCATAAAGTCTTAGATGATCAAAACTTAGCTCAATCCCTTTTGAGAGGGCAAAACTCTCTAAATCCTCTTTATCCATTGAAGTAGTGGCTCTTATAGCCTCGTGTGCTCCACCCACCTCAAAGCTCCTACTCTTTACAAACTCATCCCCAAAATTCTCTTTTATATACTCTTTTGCAATCTTCATCCCAAGAGATGAAATTCTATGAGAATCTGTACGGTGATAAGTAATAAATCCCATCTCAAAAAGCTCTTGGGCTAAGTTCATTGTCTTTTGAGGAGTAAATTTAAGCTTAACTGATGCCTCTTTTAACATCTCAGAAGTGTTAAAAGGCATCTCAAAAAGCTCCTCTTTTCTCTCCTCTATCTTTTTTACTTCAATCTCTTTTATCTCTTCATAAAATTTTCTAGCTTCTTCTTTTTTATCAAACTCAAATTCAACCCTAACATCATCAAATTCAACCCTTACTACATAAACTTTTTCTCTTAACTTCAAAGTTCTATCACAAATCCATTTTAAAACCGGCGTTTGGACTCTTCCGGCTGAGAGATGGGGATTGTGTAATAGTTTTTGAAGATATAAAGAAACTTTAAACCCAACCCACCTATCCAAAATCCTCCTCACAAACTGAGCTGCTACCAAATTCAAATCCACTTCTCTTGGATTTTCCAAAGCCTCTTTAAAAGCATACTTTGTAATTTCGTGAAATTCAGCTCTTTTGATTTTAAGGTTATATGGCTTATTATCCAAACTCAAATCAAAAGAGATTTTCTCTCCTTCTCTATCAGGATCAGTAGCAACAAAAATCTCATCAACCTCACTACTTGTTAAATTAAAAGCATCCAAAATTCTATCTTTTTCTTCCAATACCCTAAAAACAGGCACATACTTATCAACAACCCCAAAAACTCCCTCCTTCTCACTCAAATCAAAATCGTGCCCAATACTTGCACTAATAAGCAAAACCCTATCTTCAAGCAAAATCTCCCAAACACTAACCCCATTAATAATTCTCTTACTTGGCTTACCAAAAAAGGAACTTATTGTTTTTGCCTTTGTTGGAGATTCTACAATTACAAAACTTGTCTTTAAATTAAGTCTTTTATCAACTTTTCTACTCTCATCAACTTCTCTTAAAATTTCATCTAAATTTACATTTAAGACTTTCTTAAATTCAGCTTCACTAAACCATTTAAGTTTCTTTCTAAGAGAGTAAAAAGCTTTTTGATTATCAACCAATACCAAAGCCACCCCCTTTGTAAGATGCCCTTTGTAAAATCTGCTTGCCCTTCCACTTGCTTGAATATAACCAGTAATATCAGCAGTTACTATCTTCTCCCCATCAAAACTAATCTCAGGAGAGCTTTTTATCTCCTCTTCATACTCCCTTATAAGCTCTCTTACCTCTTTTACTATCTTCTCTAACCTCTCATTTGGTAAATTGTAATTCCAAAAGATATATTTTTTTAAAAGATTTATGTAATTTTGAATTTCAAAAGCTTTTTTTGAGTCTATGAGTCTTTTTCTAAAAAGATAAGGAAAAAGTGATAACAAAATAAAATAAAGCCCTTTAAAATCATCACTACTTAAATTAAATTCCATCTTAGGCACCCCAACAAAAAGAGTATACCTTATAGCTTCTGGCAAATCTATCCCTCTTGCCAATGGATTGCGATAACTTGCAAACCCTACAAAATAGCACTCTCCTCTTTTAAACTCTTCTAAATGCTTATCAAACTCCTCATAAGAGTAAGCCTTAATACCACTTTGAGTGAGAAATTCAATATACTCTTTTAACCTCTCTTTTGTCTCATTCCCAGGCAAAAACAAAAGCCCGCCTCTTCCAAGCTTTTTTATCCATTCAATTGAACTCTCCCAAGAAAAATTCTCATCATACAAATCCTCAATATTTCTTAAACTAAGATTTGGCTTGCTAACTTCAAACCCTAATAAATACTTAAAAAGCAATACCCTCTTACTTTTTGGATTGGCAGTGGCTGATGAGACTAAGAGATTACCTCTTCTTTTGTTGGCAATTTCACTTAATTTTTCATACTCTTTTTTTTCAATCAACTCAAAAGCTCTTTTTAAATCCTCCTCGCTAAATCCAAGAAGCTTTAAAACATCCTCTATCTTCTTGCCAGATTTTAAAATACTATCAACATCATCAACAAAGACAAGTTTAAATGTTTTATTTATAATTCCTTTATTTTTATAAAGAAATTGAGTTGTAGTAATTAAAATATTATATTCTCCTCTTTTTATTTTCTCTTTCTCTTCTTTCCTACCAGTATAAGCCAAAACTTCAATCCCAAACTCTTTAAGCTTATTTAAGGTTTGAATAACAAGCAATTTTGTTGGCAAAATAATATATGAATTTTTAACAAACGCACTAAGCAATATCCCAAAAGTACTCTTTCCAATTCCAGTTGGTGCAAGGAGTGCAAAAGAATTATCAAGAAAAAACCTCTTTGCCCACATTTTTTGAATAGAAGTTAAATGATTTGAAGTTTTATTATAAAAAAACTCTTCAAAATCCTCTAACTTTTTAGAAGCGATGCAAAACCTCTTAAATTCTCCTAACTCTTCACACTCAAAACTCTTAATCTCTCTCATACATTTATCACAAAACTCCCCTTTTGATAATCTAATAGATGTAATATCCCCAAGACATCTTGGGCAGCGGTTTTTGTAAATAGCTCTTAGCATTTTTATCCTTTATTGATTCAAATCAATGAAATTTATCAAAATAATAACTAAAATACTTAAAAAAAAGGAGAAACAATGTTTAAAAACGAAAACAAATCAAAAAAACAATCTTGCGATTTACCATTTCTTTGTTGGCAATGTGAAATGAGTGCCCCAGGTGGATGTGGTAGCCATGGTGAGAGCAAAGGAGTTTGTGGTAAAGACGCTACAAAAGCAAGACTTCAAGACCTTATGACTTATGGACTTAGAGGTTTATCTGCATATAGAGAACACGCAAGAGAACTTATAGAAAAACACGGAACTGAAAAAGAGTGGAAAGATTTACTTGAAATTGATGATCTAACAGCTGAAACTCTATACTTTACATTAACAAATGTAAACTTCAATTTTGATGAGCACATCTCTCAACTTATGAAAGTTGGAGAGGCTGGTGTTAAAGTTATGGATTTACTTGCTGATTTACATACAAAAGCACTTGGTATTCCAGCACCAGTTGAAGTTACTCAAAACAAAGCAAGCGGAAAAGGTATCTTAGTATCTGGGCACAACCTTGATATGCTTGAAAAACTGCTTCAAAGAATTGAAGAGAGAGGTTTAAGTGATAAAATTGGAGTTTATACTCACTCAGAAATGTTACCAGCACATGCATACCCTCATCTAAAAAAATATAAAGCTCTAAAAGGTAATATTGGAAAAGCTTGGCATGACCAAACTGATGTATTTGCAAAATGGAATGGTACTTGTGTAGTAAACACAAACTGTATCGTACCACCAGAAAAATCGCCAAAAGTTAAAAACTATATTGATAGATTATATACTTACAAAATAGT
>JBDONU010000096.1:3564-3751 GCA_039831175.1 Nautiliaceae bacterium | reverse complement strand
ATGATGTATCTTTAAAAGACGAAGATCAACTTGAAGAAAAAGCAAAAACAAAAACTCAAATTGAAAATCAAAAAGAAGAAAAAAAACAACAACAACTAAAAAAACAAAAAGCTGCAAAAAAAGCAGGTGGTATTACAAAAACTGCAACTAAAAAGAAAAAAAGGAAAAAGAAAAAAGAAGCAAAAGA
>JBDONU010000096.1:1440-3554 GCA_039831175.1 Nautiliaceae bacterium | reverse complement strand
GACTTAGCAGATATGGATATTATTGAAGAGAATCAAGTAGAACTTTTAGATCTATACTTTAATGATGTATCTTTAAAAGACGAAGATCAACTTGAAGAAAAAGCAAAAACAAAAACTCAAATTGAAAATCAAAAAGAAGAAAAAAAACAACAACAACTAAAAAAACAAAAAGCTGCAAAAAAAGCAGGGGGTATTACAAAAACTGCAACTAAAAAGAAAAAAAGGAAAAAGAAAAAAGAAGCAAAAGAAGAGATTATTAAAATTCCAAAAGAAGTAAGAGTTTATGAATTTGCAGAGGCTCTTAATTTAGCGCTTGAAGATGTGTTAAACGCCCTAAAAGAACTTGGAGAAGAAAGAGATAAAAACGACTTCCTAGGAGAAGAGTATATTGAAACTCTTGCAGAAGAATTTGGCAAAGAAGTAGAAATTTATGATCCATTAGCTGAATTTGATTATGTGAAAAAATATGATGAAATGTGTCCAGAAGAAGAATATACAACTCCAAGACCTCCAATTGTAACTATTATGGGACATGTTGACCATGGTAAAACAAGTTTACTTGATAAAATTAGAAATAGTCGCATTGCAGCAAAAGAAGCAGGTGGAATTACTCAACACATTGGTGCTTATATGGTAGAAAAAGACGGTAAAAAAATTACTTTTATTGACACCCCAGGACACGAAGCTTTTACAGAAATGAGAGCAAGAGGAGCTCAGGTTACTGATATTGCAATAATTGTAGTTGCGGCAAATGATGGAGTAATGCCTCAAACCCGCGAAGCAATAGCTCACGCCCAAGCAGCAGGAGTGCCATTTATTATTGCAATTAACAAAATTGATCTCCCACAAGCAAACCCAGATTTAGTAAAATCTCAACTTGCAGAAATGGGAATTACCCCGGTTGAGTGGGGTGGAGAGTATGAGTTTGTAAATGTAAGTGCAAAAACTGGTGAGGGGATTGACGATTTACTTGATACTATTTTAATTCAAGCTGAAATGATGGAGCTAAAAGCAAATCCAAAATGCCCAGCAAAAGCGGTAGTAATTGAGAGTAGAGTTGAGAAAGGAAAAGGTCCAGTTGCTACTATTATTGTAAAAAACGGAACTCTTAAAAAACAAGATAGCTTTGTTTGCGGAAAAACTTATGGAAGAGTAAGACTTATAATTGATGACCTTGGAAAACAAAAAAAAGAAGTACTTCCAGGAGAACCAGCAGAAATTACTGGATTTGATGAAATTCCAACAGCAGGAGATATTTTAGTAAGTGTTGAAAGTGATAGAGTAGCAAAAGAGACAGCTGAAAAATGGAAAGAGTATTTAGAAGAAAAAGAAAAATCTCGCTCAACAAAAGCAACACTTGAAGACTTACAAAAAATGATTTTAGAAGGTGAGCTTAAAAAACTTCCAGTAATTATAAAAGCCGATACGCAAGGTAGTGTAGAAGCTATCAAAGGTAGCCTTGCAAAACTCAAAAACGATGAAGTAAAAGTGGATATCATCCACAGCGATGTTGGAGCAATTACTGAAAATGATGTTATTTTAGCAAAAGCAACAGAACCTCATGCAATTATTCTTGGATTTAATGTAAGACCTACAAGCCAAGCTAAAAATAAAGCAAAACAAGAAGGAATTGAGATTAGAACTTACTCAATTATTTATGACTTGATTGATGATGTAAAAGAGTTATTATCAGGACTTATGACTCCAAAAATTAAAGAAGAAGTTACAGCTACTATTGAAGTTAGAGAAGTATTTAACATTCCAAAAGTTGGAACAGTTGCTGGATGTTATGTACAAGATGGAGTTGTGCACAGAGGTGATTTTGTAAGAGTTATTAGAGATGGAGTTGTAATTTATGATAGCAAACTTGCATCCCTTAAACGCTTCAAAGATGATGTTAAAGAAGTCGGTAAAGGATTTGAGTGTGGAATTATGGTTGAGGGGTATAATGATGTCAAAGTTGGAGATATCTTAGAAACTTATCAAAAAATTGAAGAGAAGGCTAAATTTGAATAGCCTTCTTGTTTAGCTTATTTTAATTTTAGTGTCAAAGGTAATCTCATCCCAAAATCTCATCCCAAAATCTCATCCCAAAATCTCATCCCAAAATCTCA
>JBDONU010000096.1:0-1340 GCA_039831175.1 Nautiliaceae bacterium | reverse complement strand
AAATTGAAGAGAAGGCTAAATTTGAATAGCCTTCTTGTTTAGCTTATTTTAATTTTAGTGTCAAAGGTAATCTCATCCCAAAATCTCATCCCAAAATCTCATCCCAAAATCTCATCCCAAAATCTCAAAAACATAATTAAAAAGGGGTCAAAGGATTCAATAAATAAACAAATAAAAAAGAAGAGGATTAATCCTCTTCCCCATATTCAAGTTTAAGATCTCTATCTTTATGATAAAACATACCAGTTCCAACTGGCACAACTCTACCAAGAACAATATTTTCTTTAAAGTCTTCAAGATAATCAAATTTACCTTGAATACTCGCTTCTGTTAAGACTCTTGTTGTTTCTTGGAATGAAGCTGCACTAATAAAACTATCAGATTGAATAGCAGCTCTTGTAATCCCAACCAATACTGGCTCAGCAATTGCTGGCTCTCCTCCAAATTTTTTAATTTTTTCATTTTCTTCATAAAACATTTTTCTACTTACCAAATCTCCTTCAATAAACTTAGTATCCCCACTATCTACAATCTTAACTTGTCTTAGCATCTGATTTACGATGAGCTCAATATGTTTATCGTTAATATTTACCCCTTGAAGTCTATACACTTTTTGAACCTCTTTAATAATGTATTGTTGAAGTGCTTTTGCTCCAAGAATTCTTAAAATATCTGCACTTGAGACTTGACCATCAGTTAACCTTTCACCAGCGTGAACAAAATCTCCTTCATGAACTAAAATTTGTCTATCAGTTGGCACTAAGTATTCTTTAACTGCACCTTCACCCTCAACAATTAACCTTTGTTTATTTCTAATAACTTTTCCAAATTTAACAACCCCATCAATTTCACTTAAAATTGCCGCTGATTTTGGTCTTCTTGCTTCAAACAATTCGTTAACTCTTGGTAAACCACCAGTAATATCGCTTGATTTAGCTACTGCTTTTGGAGTTTTAGCCAAAATATCCCCTGCTTGCACTCTTTGATTTTCTCTTACATAAACAACGCTTTTTGGCTCTAATATATACTCTAAAACTCCTCCATCATCTGTAATAAGCTCAATTCTTGGTTTTCTACCTTTTGGTAAATACTCTTTTACAATCATTCTACTCTCACCAGTTAAATCATCCACTTGCATAGAAACGGTTTGTTCATCAACATCTTCGAATCTAACAATACCATCCCTCTCAGCCAAAATAGGATTTGCAAATGGGTCCCACTCAGCAATTACTTTCTTCTCCTCTTTGATAGGCTCAGCAATAATATCTCCAACTTCTACTTTTGAGTTTGCATCCTTTAAAATTCTACTTCCTCTAACAATATAATATCTATCCGCTTCT
>JBDONU010000052.1:0-13004 GCA_039831175.1 Nautiliaceae bacterium | reverse complement strand
ATTAATCAAAGGAGCCTGGGAGAAAATACTTTAAGTTTTAGTAGAGCCCTAAGGGCGGCTTTGAGAGAGGACCCGGATATTATTTTGGTTGGTGAGATGAGAGATAGAGAGACAATAGAGATTGCACTTCACGCAGCTGAAACTGGGCACCTTGTATTTTCTACGCTTCACACACTTGATTCAAAAGAGACGATTAATAGGATTATTGGAGTTTTTCCACCAGAAGAGCAGCCGCGTATTAGATTGGTACTTGGGTCAATTTTAGAGGGGGTTATTTCTCAAAGACTTGTGCCAACAAAAGATGGCAAAAGGGTTGCAGCAATGGAAATTTTGGTAAAAACTCCAAGAATTAAAGAGCTTATTATGCAAGATAGAGACCAAGAGATTAAAGATGCTCTTGAAGAAGGGAAAAAAGTATATGGAACTCAAAGCTTTGACCAGCATCTTGTTGATTTGGTTGTTAGTGGAAGAGTTAATGAAGAGGTGGCACTTGAATTTGCTACAAGTAAAGATGACTTCTTGCTTAGACTTAAAAAAGAGAAAATGAAACACGGAATTGCAAAAGAGGATGATAGTATTATTGAGCTTAAAGATGACGAATAAGAAAAATTTGTGTATAATTGCATTTCCAAAAAATAAAAGGAGATAATATGCTTGAAGGAATTATCAGAGAGAGTACTTCTAAGGCTGCTACTAAAAAGCTTAGAAGAGATGGTTATCTGATTGCAAATATTTATGGTAAAGGTATTGAAAACGTAAACGCTGCTTTTAAAACTGGTGATTTTATTAAATATATGAAAAATAAAAAACATCTTATCTTCCCAGTAAAAGTTGGAGATAAAGAGTTTAATGTGGTTGTGCAAGAGTATCAAAGAGATCCAGTAACTGGTGAGCTTTTGCATGTAGATTTACTTGTGGCTCAGCCTGGGGTTAAACAATATTTCTATGTGCCAATTAAACTAAAAGGAACTCCTATTGGACTTAAAAATAAAGGGGTTTTAGTTTACCATAGAAGAAGAATTAAAGTTAAATCTACTCCTGAGAATTTACCGGATTATTTTGAAATTGATGTAAGTAATCTTGATGTTGGAGATAATGTATTAATTAGAGATATCAAAATGCCAGAAGGGGTTGAGTGTTACTTAAATCCATCAATTCCAGTAGTAGGTATTGTAAAGGCTAAGTAATTTAGCCTTTTTTCTTTTTTAAAGAGATAGGATGAGATTAATTGTTGGGCTTGGTAATCCAGGGGAGAAATATAAATTTACGCGTCATAATATAGGTTTTTTAGCTATTGATTATTTAATTAATGAGTTTAATGCTTCTAAAATTTCTTCAAAATTTAAAGGTGAGCTTTTTAAATCTGGTGATTATTTTTTTTTAAAGCCTTTAACTTATATGAATTTAAGTGGGGAGAGTGTAAAAGAAGTTAAAGATTTTTATAAAATAGAAAATGAAGATATTATTGTAATTCATGATGATTTAGATTTATCCCTTGGCTCGCTTAGATTTAAAAGAGGTGGAAGTAGTGGGGGGCATAATGGACTTAAATCAATTGATGAGAATATAAAGAGTGATTATTGGAGGGTTAGAGTTGGGATTGGAAGACCTGAGGATAAAAAAGATGTGATAAATTATGTTTTAGGGGAGTTTGGTGAAGATGAGTTTGATTGTGTGAAGAAAAGATTTCCTATTATTAAAAAAGCAATTGAGGAGATAGAAAAAGCGCCAAGCAAGTATTCAAAAAAAGGTTGTTAGTTGTATTTTTATTACCTTTTAAAAAAATATATTTTTAATTTTTTAATTTTATTTTTTGGATTATCTTTTCTTTTTGTAATTGTCGATTATACTCTTAATTTTTCTAAGTTACCTTCTTATGCTAACTCGCAGATTTTATATATTGTTTATACTTTTGTTTATGCTGCTTTTATGTTATATCCTTTGAGTTTTGTTTTTGGGTTTTTATTAACTCTTTTGGGAATGATAAAAAATAATGAACTTGTGAGTTTTTACTCTCTTGGATTTTCTCCTAAAAAGTTATTTAAGCCGTTTTTATTTGTCTCTTTTGGAGTTACTCTTGTTATGTTTTTGCTTCAAAGCACCAAAGTAGCTTATGTAAATCAGTATGCTCAGGCAATTAAGTCTCATATGAAGTATAATAATAAAGATTTATTTTTAAAATTTAATAATTATGTGGTTTATATAAAAGAGTTAAATCCCATTTTAAAAATAGCAAAAGGGATGATAGTTTTTGATGTTGATAAATTTGAGGTTAAGAGAGTTTTTTTTTTAGATAAGGCGGTATTTAGGAATGATATTTGGATTGGAGATGCCAGAGAAGTTGTTTTAACTCCAAGTAAGTGGATTTTTGAAAAGAAAAAAGTTTCTTTGTTAAAGCATTTTAAGCCAAAGATTATTTCAAATTTAAAAAAGCTTGATAATATTTCGTTTTACGATGCTTATTTGAGTATAAAATATTTTAAAGAGATTGATTTAAATAGAATATTATCAATTGTTTTTTTTAAAATAGTTACTCCTTTGAGCTTAATTTTTTTTATGGGTATTCTTTTTTACAAAGCTCCAATTCATTCGCGTATTTCAAATATCCCAGCTTTTATGATAAAATCTATTTTATTAACAATAGCTTTGTGGGGGAGTGAGCTTATTATTTATAAATTTGCAAAGCAAGAAGTTTTGCCTTATTATTTATTGTGTCTTCCTTTTGTAGTGGTATTGATTTTATATTTTTATGTAAGGAGAGATAATGATTGATTTTAAATATTTAGCAAATAAGTATGGAACACCACTTTATGTGTATGACTTTAATCATTTTGAGAGTCAGTTTAATGAGTTAAAAAAGGCTTTTAAAGCAAGAAAATCTATCATCTCTTATGCTATAAAGGCAAATTCAAACCTTTCTGTTATTAAAAAATTTGCTTCTCTTGGAAGTGGGGCTGATTGTGTAAGTATTGGTGAAGTAAAAAGAGCTTTGCTTGCAGGGGTGGATAAATATAAGATTATTTTTAGCGGAGTTGGAAAAAGAGATGATGAGATAAAAGAGGTTTTAATTAAAGATATTTTGATGATAAATGTAGAGAGTGAAGCGGAGTTAAAAAGAGTAGAAATAAAAGCCAAAGAGCTTGGGAAGGTTGCTAGAATTTCTATTAGAGTAAACCCAAACATTGACCCAAAAACTCATCCATATATTTCAACTGGGCTTAATGAAAATAAATTTGGGGTTGATATAGAGACGGCTAAGGGGATGTATATTTATGCAAAAAAATCAGAGTATCTAAATCCAGTTGGTATTCATTTTCATATAGGAAGCCAGTTAACAGAACTTGAACCAATCAAGGAAGCAAGTCAGATTGTAGCAGACCTTGTAAGAAGTCTTAAAGCAATTAATATTGATATTAAGTTTTTTGATGTTGGAGGAGGGCTTGGAATTAGATATAAAGATGAAGAGACTATAAAACCTTATGATTATGCTCAGGCAATTTTATCTACTTTAAGTGGGCTTGATGTGACAATTGTTTGTGAACCTGGTAGATTTTTGGTTGGAAATGGTGGATGGTTTATTACAAAAGTTTTATATGAAAAAGTGAATGTAGATAAAAGGTTTGTAATAGTTGATGGTGCTATGAATGATTTAATAAGACCAAGTTTATATAACGCTTATCATAAAATTGAAGTTTTAAGCAGTGTTGAAAATCCTGAGGTTTCAAAAGCGAATATTGTTGGTCCAATTTGTGAGAGCGGAGACTTTTTTGCAAAAGATATTGAAGTACCTAAAACAAACCCAGGAGATTTAGTAGTTATTCATAGTGCAGGAGCTTATGGATTTACAATGAGTAGTAATTACAACACTCGCCCAAGACCGGCTGAGATTGCGGTAGAAAATGGAGAAGATAGAGTTATTAGAAGAAGAGAGACATTTGAAGATTTAATAGCACAAGAAATTGATTATATGGTTTGAAAATGAGAGGATACTTTTTAGATGTTCAAGGCACTCTTATAGATGATAAAGATTTTTTGCCTTTGCCTGGGGCTGTTGAGTTTACAAAGTATTTAAAAGAGAATAATATTCCTTTTGTTTTACTTACAAACAATACAAAAAGAGATGATTTTAGGGAGTATTTAAAGTCTCTTGGGTTTGAGTTTGATAATTATCTTGACCCTTTGATGATGCTAGATAGTTTTAAAGGAAGTGTGGCGCCATTTGGAAATGAGAAATTTGTTGAGATTGTAAAGAAAAAATTTGAAGTTGACTATGATAATCCCAAAAATGTAATCCTTGGAATAAAACTATTTAGCAATGAAGAGATATCAGATATTATTGAGATGCTTTTAAGAGGAGCTAATTTAATAGGGATGCATAAAACATCTTTATACCACAAAAACAATCGCCGCTACCCAGGGCTTGGCGCAGTGCTTGAAATGTTAAAGTATGCTACAAATAAAGAGTATAGTGTAGTTGGTAAACCGAGTGAGAAGTTTTTTAAAAGAGCAGCTGATATGATTGGGCTTAGTTTTGATAAAATTACTATTATAAGTGATGATTTAAAAGGGGATTTGCTTCCGGCAATTGAGCTTGGAATGGAAGGAGTTTTGGTTTTGAGTGGAAAAGTTAAAAGCCAAAAAGAGATAACTACAAAACCTCATAAAATATTTAAAAATATAGGAGAGTACCTTGAATTTATCAGAGCTAAGAAAAGAGATTGATAGAATAGATAATGAACTTATAAGACTTTTAAATAAAAGAATGGAGATTGTAAAAAAGGTTGGAGAGCTTAAAAACAATACAAATGCTCCAATTTATAGACCTGAGAGAGAAAAAGAGATAATAGATAGACTTACAGAAATTTCAAAAAAAGAGGGCGGAATACTTGGAAAAGAGGAGATAGAGGCTATATTTTTAGAAATTTTTGCCACATCTCGTTCTCTTGAAAGAAAAGAGAGAATAGCATTTTTAGGACCAATTGGGACTTATACTCACCAAGCAGCGGAGTCAAGATTTGGAGCAAAAGCTAAATATTTACCAATTATGAATATAGAGGGAGTTTTTAAGGCAGTTAATAGCAAAGAGGCAAAATATGGGGTAGTGCCAATTGAGAATAATACAGAAGGAGTGGTTGGTATAACTCTTGATAGTTTAAAAAAATATAATAAAAATATAAAAATTGTAGCTGAGGTTTGTATGGAGATTCATCACTCTTTTGCTTCACTTTGTGAAGATATTACTAAAATAAAAAGAATCTACTCTCATCCCCAAGGTTATAATCAATGTCTTGGTTTTTTAGAGACGTATGGGCTTATAGATGTTGAGTTTATTCCTACAAAGTCAACAGCAGAAGCTGCAAAAATAGCAAGTAAAGATAAAGAAGGGGCGGCTATTTGCTCAAAGATTGCCGCAAAACTTTATAATGTTCCTTTGTTGTTTGAAAAAATTGAAGATAATAAGGCAAATAGAACAAGATTTATAATAATTAGTGATTTTTCTTTAAATCCATCAGGAGAAGATAAAACAAGTGTAATTGCAAAAACTTCAAATAAATCTGGGGCTTTGTTTGAGCTTTTGAAAGATTTTAAAGAAAAAGAGATAAATATCTTAAAAATAGAGTCTCGTCCAAATAAAGATGATACATTTAATGCCTGGTTTTATTTGGATTTTGAAGGGCATATTAAAGATAAGAGAGTAAAAGAGATAATAGATAAACACAATATGATTTGGCTTGGGAGCTATCTAAAAGATTGTTAAGGAGAAGTTATGTTTGAGAATTTAAGTCATTTAAAAACTTATGAAGCTGGAAAACCGATTGAACTTGTTGTAAGAGAGTTTGGAATAAAGCCAAGTGAGATAATTAAACTTGCAAGTAATGAAAATCCATATGGTCCAAGTCCAAATGTAATTGAAGCGGTAAGAAAAGAAGCTAAAAATATGCACAGATACCCAGATGATAGCTTTTTTGAGTTAAAGGATGGACTTAGCAAAGAGTTTGATGTAGATAATAAAAATATAATTATTGGGGCTGGAAGTGACCAAGTGCTTGAATTTGCCGTGCATGCAGTTAAGCCAAATAAAGTTTTAATGGCTGGGATTACCTTTGCAATGTATGAGATTTACTCCAATCAAGTTGGGGCTGAGATTTTAAAGACTTCTTCAAAAGAGCATAATTTAGATGAATTTAGAGAAATTTACAAAAAAGAGAAACCAGAAATTATCTTTCTTTGCGTACCTAATAATCCATTAGGAGAGTGTTTGGATAGTAAAGATGTTTTTGAGTTTTTAGATGAAATTAAAGAGGATACTTTGGTAGTGGTTGATGGGGCATATCAAGAATTTGCTTCTTTTAAGGAGAAAAATAAAGAGATAAAGCCAAAAGATGTCTTAAAATATAAAAATGTCCTTTATACCGGGACTTTTAGCAAAGCTTACGGGCTTGGTGGTATGAGAGTTGGTTATGGTATAGCAAATGAGTGGATTATTCAAAATCTTCATAAACTAAGACCTCCATTTAATATTACAACTCTTTCACTAAAAGCAGCAATTGAAGCATTAAAAGATAAAGAGTGGGTAATAAAAGGAATTGATAATAACTTTAAAGAGATGCAAAAATATATTGAATTTGCTAAAAAATATAATTTAGATTATATTAATAGCTATACAAATTTTATTGTGTTATATGTGCCAGAATCTACTAAAATAGCAAATGAACTTTTAAAAAGAGGTATAATTGTAAGAGATATGGCAAGTTATGGGTTTGATGCCCTAAGAATTACAATTGGAAAGCCACAGGAGAATGATAAGGTTTTAAAAGTTTTAGAGGAACTTATATGAATATAAAAGATAAGACAATACCAGAACTTGAAGAGTTAGCTCAGAGAATAAGAAAAAGAATTCTGGAAGTTGTTAGTAAAAGAGGAGGGCATCTTAGCTCAACCCTTGGGGCGGTTGAATTGATTATTGGGATGCATTATGTTTTTGATTGTAAAAAAGACCCTTTTATTTTTGATGTATCCCATCAAGCATATGCCCATAAACTTTTAACTGATAGATGGGAAGCATTTGATACTTTGCGTCAGTTTGGGGGGATTAGCGGATATACAAAGCCAAGCGAGAGTGAGTGTGATTATTTTAGTGCTGGACATTCATCCACTTCAATTTCAGTGGCAGTAGGGGCTGCAAAGGCTATTAAGCTAAAAAATGAAGATAGAGTTCCGGTTGTGTTAATTGGGGATGGGGCTATGAGTGCTGGGATGGTTTATGAGGCTATGAATGAGCTTGGGTATTTAAAACTCCCAGTTGTTATTATCTTAAACGATAATGAGATGAGTATAAGTAAGCCAATTGGTGCAATTAGTAGATATTTAACAAAGTTAAAAGCCGGGAAACTTTATCAAGGATTTAAAGAGAAAATAAAAAAGATAATTGAAAAAAACAGCGATATAAAGTTTGCGGTTAAGAAGTTTGAGGAATTTTTTAGTGTAAACGGGATTTTTTTTGAAGAACTTGGACTTGAATATATCGGACCAATTGATGGGCATAATATTGAAGAGATAATAGATGTGCTAAAAATTGCAAAGAATCTTAAAAAGCCAGTAGTAGTGCACGCAAAAACAATCAAAGGAAAAGGTTACAAACAAGCAGAAGGGTATTATGAGCATTGGCATGGAGTCTCCCCTTTTGATTTAAGAACCGGAAAACCGCTAAATCCTCCAACTATCTCAGCCACAAAAGTTTTTGCTTCTTCTTTGCTTGAAATTGCAAGGGAAGATGAAAAAGTAGTCGGAGTAACCGCGGCTATGCCAAGTGGGACTGGTATAAAAGAACTTATGAGAGAATTTCCAGATAGATTTTGGGATGTTGGGATTGCTGAGCAGCATGCGGTAACTTCAATGGCGCCTTTGGCAAAGGAGGGATTTAAACCTTTTGTGGCTATTTATTCAACTTTTCTTCAAAGAGGATATGATCAGATTATTCATGATGTGTGTCTTGATAACTATCCGGTTAGATTTGCAATTGATAGGGCAGGAATTGTTGGAGCTGATGGTGAAACTCATCAGGGGGTGTTTGATGTTGGGTATTTGAGGATTATTCCAAATATGATCCTTTTTGCCCCAAGAGATTTTGAAACTTTAAAAAAAGCGGTTAGGTTTGCTTATGATTATGACAAAGGTCCAATTGCATTTAGATATCCAAGGGGCGCGTTTTTATTGGATAAAGAGTTTGAAGCAAGCGATTTTAGGTTTGGAGAGGCTGAGCTTTTGGTGGATAGTGATGAGATTATGCTTATAGGGTATGGAAATGGGGTTGGGAAGGCTTATAGGGTTTTAAAAGAGCTTGAAAAAAGAGGAATAAATGCAGGGCTTTTGGATTTGAGGTTTGTTAAACCTTTTGATAAGGAGCTTTTAAAGTCTTTAAAGGCAAAAAAGTGGTATATAATAAGCGATAACGCTAAAAAGGGTGGAATTGGGGAGATGCTTAGTGAGTTTGCAAATAACGAAGGGCTTAGGGTGAGAATTAAGAGTTTTGAATATCCAGATAAGTTTATTCCTCATGGAAAAGTAGAAGAAGTTGAAAAATATTTAGGAGTGGATGTTGAGAGTATTGTTAATAGTATTGTTAGGGATAATTAGTCTTTTTCTTGGATGTCAAAAAGAAGAAAAAAAAGTCTATTACAAAAAGCACACAGAAAAGTATTATCAGCAAAAGTTTTGCAATTCACTTGGCGGAAAGATGGAAGTTAGGTTAAGTGATAGGACAAGGGTTGATTGTTTGACTGATGAGTATGCGATAGAAGTTGACTGGGCTAAAAAGTGGGCTGAGGGGATTGGGCAGAGTCTTTATTATTCTATAATGACTCACAAAAAGCCAGCAGTTGCTTTAATTGTTGGAAGGAAAGATAACAGATATATAAAAAGGCTTGAAAGAGTAGCAAACGAACTTGGAATAAAAGTATTTTTAATTGAAAAAGAAGAGAAATGAAAATAGGGTATAAAAGTGATATTCATTTGGATTTTTGGATAGGAACTTCAAATAATGAAAGGAAATTTGAAAATTTTGTGAAAAAAATTTTGTCTCCAAAAGAGTTTGATGTTTTGATAATTGCTGGTGATTTAGGACATTATAACCATCAAAACTATTTTTTATTAAAGATTTTAAAAAAGTGGACTAAGAATATTTTGCTTTGTCTTGGAAATAACGATTTTTATTTAGTTAGTAAAGCTCAAATCAATAAATGTGAAACTTCTTTTAATAGAGTAGCAGAGTTTAAGGAGATGGTTGCTAGTTTAGATGGAGTTTATTTGCTTGACGGGGAGTTAGTTGAGATTGGAGAAGTGAGGTTTTTAGGGGTTAATGGGCGGTATGATTTTAGCTTAGCGTTAAAAGCTGGGTATAGGGTAGAAGAAGTTTATGCTAAGTGGGAACTTATAATGAATGACTCTAAAAAGATTATTCCAAGAATTAATCCCTTAGAAGTTGCAAAACTAGAAAAAGAGAAGTTGATGATGAATATAGATAAAACAGATATTGTATTTGTGCCTCCTTTTTATCTTAGATGTTATGATAATGTTTTTCTTGATAGTTTTTATACTTTTGATGGGCATTAGCTTTTAGATAAAGTTAAATATTGGATTTTTGGACATTGTCATCAACCTTTTAGAGGAAAAAATTTATTTAGCTTTCCTCTTGGATATCCTAGTGGAAGAAGGGGAGAATTTGGAATAAAGGAGCTTTAATGGAAGCGGTTTTTGGAGGGGGGTGTTTTTGGTGTTTGGATGCTGTGTTTAGAAGAGTTAGAGGAGTTAGGAGTGTTGAGGTTGGATATGCAGGAGGTAGTACAAAAAATCCTACATATGAGCAAGTTTGTACCGGAATGACAGGACACGCGGAGGTTGTTAAGATAGATTTTGATGAGAGTGTGATAAGTTATGATGAGCTTTTAGATATTTTTTTTCAAATACACGACCCAACCCAGCTAAATCGTCAGGGTAATGATTTGGGGACTCAATATCGTTCAATTATTTTATATCTTAATGAAGAACAAAGAAAAAAGGCTTTTGAAAAAATACAAGAACTCAAAGAAATAGGAATAGATGTAGTAACTGAGGTTAAGAAATTTGATAAATTTTATAAAGCTGAGAAGTATCATCAAAATTATTTTGCTAAAAATCCGTTTCAGCCTTATTGCGTTTATGTTGTTTCTCCAAAAGTTGAAAAGTTTTTAGAAAAGTTTAAAGATAAATTGGTATGATGATAGAAAAAAGGAGGTAGTATGAGTTTTGATGATTTGGTTAAACTTGGGGTTGGGAGTCTTTTTTTGGCAAAAGAGAAGATAGAGGAGTTTATTGAAGAGGCAAGAAAAAAGGGTGAACTAACAGAAAAAGAGGCAAAAGAGATTATAGAAAAACTGACAAAAGAGAGTGAAGAGAAGTTAAATGAAATTCAAAAGATGATAAAAGAGGAGGTTAAAAGACAATTAAAAGAGCTTGGGGTTGCTACAAAAGAGGATGTAGAAGCTTTAAGAAAAGAAATTGAGGAGTTAAAGTCTCTTTTGAGAAATGATAAAGAGTAGTTTGTATGAGTTAAAGCGGACAAAAGAAATAATCTTTGTTTTGGCAAAATATGGCTTTGGGGATTTGATAGAATCAGTTGGGATACCGGTTGGAACAAAAAGGGAAGTAAGGTTAAAAAGAAGTGAGAGGATAAGAAAAGCAGTTGAGGAGCTTGGTCCAACTTTTATAAAGCTTGCCCAGCTTCTCTCTTTGCGTCCGGATTTAATTCCCCTTGAACTTGCAAAAGAGTTTGAAAAACTCCAAGATAGTGTTACTCCTTTGCCTTTTGATGTTATGAGAGAGGTTTTGGAAGAGGAGTTAGGATGTAGATACACAGATATTTTTGAAGAAGAATTTATACTTCTTGCAAGTGCTTCAATAGGGCAAGTTTATAAAGCAAGGTTAAAAAGCGGTGAAGTTGTTGCTGTTAAGATTTTAAAACCTGAGATTGAAGAGAAGATTTATGCCGATATTGCTTTGCTTCTTAGGCTTTCCAAGCTTTTAAGAGAGAAATTTTTGGTTTATGGGGTTGATTTGGTTAAGATTATTGAAGAGTTTGCAAAAGCTATAAAAAAGGAGCTTAATTTTAAAATAGAGGCTCTTAATTTAAAGCGCTTTGCTGCAAATTTTAAAAATAATCCCAATATAAAAGTCCCAAAGCTTTATAAAAAGTATTCAACTAAAAGAGTTTTGACTATGGAATTTGTTGATGGAATTAAGATAAGTGAAGTTGAGAGACTAAAAAAAGAGGGGTATGATTTAAAAGAGATTACAAAAAAAGGGTTTGATTTAATTTGTGAGCAAATTTTTATCCACCGCTTTTTTCATGCTGACCCTCATCCTGGAAATTTGATGGTAAGTGATGGGAAGATTGTCTTTTTAGATTTTGGGATAATGGGGAGGCTTAGTGAGAATGATAGGCGATATTTTGTTGAGATGATTTATTATGTGATTAGGAATAATGAAGAAAAGGCAGCGTCTTATCTTTTAAAACTCTCAAAAATTCAAGGTGAAGTTGATATCTCTTCTTTTAAAAAAGAGATGGCAGATATTATTTCTACTTATTTTTATTCTTCTTTAAAAGATGTGGAGCTTAGAAGTTTAATTGATGATATGTTAAGAGTTATGAGCGAATATAAAATCTTTTTTAAAGAAGATAATTATCTCTTAGCCAAAGCCCTTGTGACAATGGAAGGAATTGGGAAGATGTTGTATCCAGAGTTTAGAGCGGCTGAAGAGATAAAGCCTTTTATTGTTAAGCTTTATAAAAGAGACTTTTCTCCTTTTTCTATTATTAAACATTCTCACGAAATAAATAAATCCCTTTTGGATTTTATCATAAGTGCACCGGAGAGTTTTAATGAGATTATCTCAAAGATTCGGGATGGAAGTTTAAAAATAGAGTTTGAACATATTGGGCTTGAAAATTTTGAAGAAGCTGTTAAAAAATCATTTAACCGCCTCTCAATTTCAATAATTATCGCTTCAATCCTTATTGGTTCTTCAATGCTTCTTAGTGCAAAAATCCCTCCTACCATTTCTGGACTTTCAATTCTTGGGGTAGGAGGATTTTTGTTTGCTTTTGTTTTGGGAGTCTTTTGGATTTTTTCTATTTTAAAAGATTAATTAATTTTTAAGACACTCAAAAAAGCTTCTTGTGGAATATTTACTTTTCCAATTGCTTTCATTCTCTTTTTACCCTCTTTTTGTTTTTCAAGAAGTTTTCTTTTTCTACTAATATCCCCCCCATAACATTTAGCCGTTACATCTTTTCTAAGGGCTTTGACGGTTTCGCGAGCAATAATTTTATTTCCGATGCTTGCTTGGATTGCAACTTCAAAAAGCTGTCTTGGGATAAGTTCTTTCATAACTTTAATTAATTCCCTTCCTTTTCTCTCAGCCTTATCTCTTGGGACAATCACACTAAGAGCATCTACAACTTCCCCAGCTACCCTTATATCCATTTTAACTAAATCCTCTTCTTTATAGCCAATTGGCTCATAATCAAAGCTTGCATATCCTTTTGTTAGACTTTTTAATTTATCGTAAAAATCAGTTACTATTTCATTAAGAGGTAATTCATATTCAAGTAAAACTCTCTTAGGAGTTAGATATTCCATTTTAAGTTGTACTCCTCTTTTTTCGTTTAAAAATCCAATTAAATTTCCTACAAACTCACTTGGAGTTAGGATTGTAGCTTTTACATATGGTTCATAAATCTTATCAATTTTATTTGGAGGTGGAAGTTCACTTGGATTGGACACTTCAATTTCACTTCCATCTGTTAGTTTTACTTTATATGTAACGCTTGGAGCGGTTGCAATAAGCTCAATTCCAAATTCTCTTTCTAACCTCTCTTTGACTACTTCCATATGAAGCATTCCAAGAAATCCGACCCTAAATCCAAATCCAAGGGCTTGGGATGTTTCTGGCTCAAAGGTAATAGA
>JBDONU010000084.1:0-13024 GCA_039831175.1 Nautiliaceae bacterium | reverse complement strand
TAAAAGAGGATTTAAAAAAACTACAAGAAAAGATAGACAAAATAATAGATAAAAACGGAGATTCAAACGATTTAAAAAGGCTGTTTGAAAAAGTGGATAAGTACATAGGAAAAGGTTTAAATAGATTTTTAGTGTTGGGAAATAATCTTTATTTTAAACCAACAGGTGATATATCATTTGTAAAAGAGAAAAAAACGAAATCTTTAAATAAAAAAAAACGCTTTATATAAAGATGAATTTTTTGAGGTAGGACCTCTTGCTAGGAACTTGCATCATCCTTTAATAAAAAGCGTTTATGAAAACTATCAAGATAGTGTATATACAAGGATTTTTGCAAGACTTTATGAAACGCATCTTATTTTAGAAAAAATTTTAAATGAAATAGATAACATTGATATTTGCGAACCTTCTTTTATTGATTACACTCCAATAAATGCAAAAGGGAAGGTAGCAATTGAAGCTCCAAGGGGAAGTTTAATTCATTCAATAAAGATATGTGATGAAAAAATAAAAGAGTATAATATTATTGTTCCAACACAGTTTAACCTTTCAAGCTCTACAAAAGAAAAACCATCTCCTGCTCAGGCTACCCTTATAAAAGAAGATATAAAGTGGAGTGATTTTATTTTTAAATGTTTTGATGTATGTGCTGTTTGCAATATACATTAAAAGTTGTTATAATTACATCAAAAAGGAAAAAAATTATGTTCATTAAAGAAATTACACCTTCAAATATGAAGAATTTAAGAGTAAGTGCTGATGAATTTATAAAACTTTATAATGAAGGTAAATGTGAATTTTTAGATGTAAGAGAAGACTTTGAAAGTAAAGTTTGGGGATTTGATTTTGGACTTAAAATTCCAACTAAAAATCTGCCTGAAAATTTAGATAAACTCCCAAAAGATAAAATTATTGTAACAGCTTGTCCTCATAAAGATCGCTCAAATGCAGCAGCTATGTATTTAAGAAGTCAAGGGTTTGACGCGAGATATTTAACTGATGGATTAACAGGATTAGTTGAACGTTTAAGTGGAGGAAAAGCAAAAGATATTAAGGTTTAAGATGTTTTATGTTGAAGTGTTTTTTATAACGCTTTTTCTTTCAACTTTTTTTGCAATGGGTGGGGTTGGAAGTGCAGTGGCGCTTGTACCGATATTACACTTTTTAGGAGTAAATTTTAATCTCTCAAAAGCAATAGGTCTTTTTGTAAATACTTCTACTACAATTACTGCAACTATTATGAATATAAAAAGAAAAATTCTTGATATAAAATTTGCCATGCCTCTTGCTCTTTCTTTATCTTTTTTTGCTCCTCTTGGAGCTTATATGTCAAAGTTTATTCCCGAAATTTATGTAAAAGGACTTTTTTTCATTTTTTTGGTTTTTTCAGGAAGTATGCTGTTGTTTGGTAAAAAAGAGTCAAAATTTCATTACAATAAACCTTGGATATTGGTAGTTTTAGGAGCAATTGTTGGAATAATCAGTGGTCTTTTAGGAATAGGGGGAGGTAGTATTTTGATACCGTTTTTGATACTTCTAGGGTTTGATGCTAAAAAATTGGCTGTTGCTATAAGTTTTGTTATTCCTTTTTCTACTTTTGCCGCATTTTTGACTTATCTTCAAATAGTAAAAATGGATTGGATTTTGCTAGGAGTAGCAACTGTGGCCTCAATTTTAGGAGGTATTATAGGAAATTATATAATGTATTATAAATTAAATCAAAAGCATATTAAAAAGATTATCGGAATTACGCTTTATTTAATAGCTTTAAAAATGCTTTTAACTCTTTTTTAATTTTTTTACTTATTTTAGTAATATTTTGTTATAGTAAAAAGTTATAGTTATAAATATCTTTAAAGTGCCAAAGATATTAATTTTTATTAAAATCATTGAAAATGAATATTTATTTATATTATAATACAATGAGTAAAAAAAATAGGAGGCGGCGATGAAAGATGCTTTAATGGAAAAAATGAGAAAAAGAATTGAAGAGCTAAGAAAACTCCCAGGAGTTAGCAGTAAATCAATTAAAGAAGTTTTAGAAGAAAATGGAATTAGCAGAAGAGATTTTCTAAAATGGGCAGGAGCTTTGGCGGTTACTCTTGGACTTCCAGCATCATTTGCACCAGTTGTAGCAGAAGCAGCTGAGGTGAGTGATAGATTGCCAGTTGTTTGGCTTCATTTGGCTGAGTGTACTGGATGTAGCGAAAGTTTAATTAGAACTGATGCTCCAAGTATTGATGATTTAATCTTTAACTATATCAATCTTCAATACCACGATACTATTATGGCAGCGGCTGGATGGCAAGCTGAGGAAAATTATGAAGAGGCGCTTAAAAAGTATGCAGGTAGATTTATTTTATGTGTTGAGGGTGGGGTGCCTACAAAAGATGGTGGAGAGTATTTAACAATTGGACCAGAAGCTGAAACTGGACTTGAAAAATTAAAAAGAACAGCAGCAAAAGCAGCGGCAATTATTGCAGTTGGAACTTGTAGTAGCTTTGGTGGAATTCAAGCAGCTTATCCAAATCCAACAGGAGCTGTTGGAATTAGCAAAGTATTAAACAAACCAGTTATTAATGTACCAGGATGTCCTCCAAGTGCAAAAAATATTGTTGGAACTATTGTTTATAAGATTTTATATGGAGCACTTCCGCCAGTTGATAATCTAAATAGACCAAAATGGGCGTATGGGCTTAGAATTCACGATTTGTGTGAGAGAAGAGGACACTTTGATGCGGGTGAGTTTGTTGAAGAGTTTGGTGATGCTGGTGCTATGAATGGATTTTGTTTATACAAAGTTGGATGTAAAGGACCATATACTTTTAACAACTGTTCGCGAGAGAGATTTAATCAACACACTTCTTGGCCAGTACAAGCAGGACATGGATGTATTGGATGTAGTGAGCCAGACTTTTGGGATGCAATGGCACCATATGAAGAACCGCTTGCTGATCATAAGTTTATGAGTGTAAATGCTGATGCAACAGCTGATAAAGTTGGAGTTACAATTTTAACTCTTGCAGGTGTAGCAATAGTGGCACACGCAGCAATTAGTGCTATTAAACCTCCAAAAGAGTAAAAGTGAGAAAAATTGGGGATTTTTGCTTTTGCTCATTTGGATGAGCAACATAGGGAGCATTATTGTGATAAGAGATATGATTATAATAGAACTTGCAAAAATTAAAAAAGGAGATTTGAAATGGCAAAAAGAGTGGTAATTGACCCAATAACCAGAATTGAGGGACATTTGAGGGTTGAGGTTGTAATTGATGAGAATAATGTAATTAAAGATGCATACTCTTCGGCAACTTTGTGGAGAGGTATTGAGGTTATCTTAAAAGGAAGAGATCCAAGAGATGCTGGGTTTATGACTCAGAGAATTTGTGGAGTTTGTACATACTCTCACTATAAAGCGGGGATTAGTGCAGTTGAGGATGCTCTTGGAATTGAACCACCTCTTAACGCAAAACTTGTTAGAACTTTGCTTGATTATGCTTTGTTTTTTCACGACCATATTGTACATTTTTATCAACTTCACGCACTTGATTGGGTTGATATTTTAAGTGCACTAAAAGCTGATCCTAAAAAAGCAAGTGAAGAGGCGTTTAAGTATGTTCCAAAAGGTTATAACCCTATTGCAACTGGTGAAGATGAGCTTAGAGAAGTTCAAAAAAGAGTAGCTAAATTTGCTGAAAAAGGTGATTTAGGACCGTTTAAAAATGCATACTTTGGTCATCCTACTATGAGATTTACGCCTGAGCAAAACTTAATTGCTCTATCTCACTATCTAAAAAACCTTGAAATTCAAAGAATTGCAGCTCAAATGATGGCAATTTTTGGAGGTAAAAATCCACATCCTCAAAGTTTAACAGTTGGTGGGGTTACTTGTATTATGGATCTTCAAGATCCAGCAAGAATGGCTGAGTATTTAACTAAATTTAAAATTTTGGCTGATTGGGCAAATAGAGCTTATTATGCTGATATTGTAATGGCAGCTGAGGCTTATAGAAATGAGCCAAGCGTTACTATGAAAAATAACCTTGGAAATTACCTAACATACAAAACTATGCAAACATCTCAAAATAGTTGGCTTTTTGATACTTGCGGATATGTTAAAGATTTTGACTTAGGTAAGTTTTATGAAATTGATGAGAGCAAGATTGAAGAGGATGTTACTCACTCTTGGTATAAAGATACTGGATTTAGACATCCTTATAATGGTGAGACTATTCCAGATTATACTGGATATGTTGATGGTGAGAGTATTAATGGTGAAGGAAAAGTAGTTCCAGCAAAAGTAGCAAATCCAAAAGGAAAATACTCTTGGATTAAATCTCCAAGATACAATAAAGAGCCAATGGAAGTTGGACCACTTGCTTGTATGGTGGTTAACTATGCAAAAGGAAATGAAAAAGTTAAAAAAGTAGTGGATGAATTTTTAAATCAAACAGGACTGCCAGCAGAAGCACTTTTTACAACTCTTGGAAGAACTGCTGCAAGAATGCTTCAAACAAAAGTAATCGCAGATTATGGAATTGAAGCATTTAACAACTTAGTAGAAAATTTAAAAGTTGACCAAACAACAGTTGCTCCTTATGTAATTGATGAGAATAAAGAGTATAAAGGTAGATTTATAGGTGATGTACCAAGAGGAATGTTAAGCCATTGGTGTAGAATTAAAAATGGAAAAATTGAAAATTGGCAAGCGGTTGTGCCATCTACTTGGAATGCAGGACCAGCTGATATGAATGGTAAAAAAGGTGCATATGAGGTTAATTTAATTGGAATGAAACTCCAAGACCCATCAAAACCTCTTGAAGTTATCAGAAATATTCACTCATACGACCCTTGTATTGCATGTGCAGTGCATGTAATGGATGTTAAAGGTAAAAAACTTGGTGAATTTAAAGTAGACCCACTTTATGGTGGATGTTAAGGAGGGAGTATGAAATTTTTAAAAGTAATGGGAGAATACCTTGGCGGAATTGAATTTTCCGCTGGGTATAGATGGCAACACTGGATTAGGGCTATCTCTATTTTTGTATTGGTTGCTACTGGATTTTATTTGGCAAACCCATTTATTACATTTGCAAACCCATCTCCAACTCCAACTCGCTTTTTACATGCAGAAATTAGAGAGTGGCATATTATTTTTGGTTTTGCTATGATTGGGGCCGTTTTGTATAAAACTGTTTACTTTTTCTTTTTTAAAGAAGCAAAGTATGAAAGAGAGTCAATTAAAGATGCTTTTAATATAAAACTTGCAATCCAACAAATTATGTATTATATGCTTATTGCAAAACATCCTCACATTCGCGGAATTTATAATCCACTTCAATTTTGGGCATATACAATGCTTTATGTGTTCTTTTATGGAATAATAATTACAGGGCTTGCACTTTATGCTGAGGTTTATCACGCTGGACTTGGTGGAATGCTTTATCCTTTTGCAAAAGCGGTTGAGAGTTTTTTGGGTGGGCTTGCTTATGTTAGACTTTGGCATCATATTTTTATGTGGGCGATTATTATTGTAGTATTTATCCATATTTATATGGCAGTATACAATGCTGTATTTGGAAAAAATGGTGGAATGGATGCTATTTTTAGTGGTATGAAATGGGAAAAAGAGGAGTAATTCCTCTTTTTCTTTCAAAAGATAAATTTTTATTTTAATTTATTTTTTGAAAGGAATTTAATGAAAATTTTGGTGCTGGGAATTGGTAATATTTTATTTGGAGATGAGGGTATAGGAGTTCATTTAGTAAATTATTTGGATGAGAAGTATGAATTTAGTGGTCCTCATCAAGTAGATTTGATAGATGGAGGGACTTTGGCTCAGAGGCTTATTCCTATAATAGTTGAATATGATAAAGTGTTTATTTTTGATACGGTTGATGTTGATGATGGAAAGGTTGGGGATGTTTATTTTTTTGATTTTTTGAATGTACCAGAGTGTGTTAGTTTTCAAGGGAGTGCTCATGAGGTTGAGATGCTCCAAACCCTTGAAATGATTCATATGATGGGAGATTTGCCAGAAACTAAGATTATAGGAGTTGTTCCTTATGTAATTGGAGAGGATACTACTTTTAGTATTACTGAACCCGTTTTAAAAGCGGCAAAACTTATGGAAAAAATCTTAATTGATGAGCTTAAAAAGCTTGGGGTTGAGGTTAGGGTTAAAAATCCCAATGTATCTTTGCAAGAAATTGCAAAAATCTCTTATAAAAGAGGGATACCAAAAGAGTCTTTGAGAGGATATGAGCTATGATATTAAAGTTTATTTTTAAAACTCCTTCAACGCAAGGGATTATAGAAAAAGTTTCTCTTAGAGTAGCAAAAGAGGTTGGAGCTGAAATTGGGCTTAGTAGGGATTTGGATAAAATTTATGTTTATGTAAAAAATAATTTTGAAGAGTTTTCCAAAAGGCTTTCAACTCAACTTCCAATTTCAATATTTTTAGAGAGTGTTGAAGCTGAGGTTGTAGATGAATTTAGAGATGATTTAAAAAGAGATTTTCCTTCTATTTCTCTTCCGCCTTGTCCAAAATGTTTAGAAGAGGTAAAAAATCCAGATAGTCTTTATTATTATGATATTTTTCATCATTGTGAAGTTTGTGGATATAAAGCAAAAGGAGAGAAAACCTCAAAAGAGCTTTTTGAAAATCTTGCATCAAAAATTAAAGATAAAATCAAAATTCAAACAATGAATGGGGCATTTGAAGTGGGAGTTGATTTTAAAGAGGCTGATGTTATAGTGGCAAGGGATTTAGCAGCAATTGGGGGATATTTTTTTTCTTTTAAAAACGATGCAAAAGCCTTAGCAAGTATTGAAAAGCCTATGATGAAAATGAAGACAAATTTAGAATTTAAAAAAAAGTTTGGTTCTTATAATGCGTTTTGGGTGAAGTTACCAGATTGTATGGTATTGGAGCTTTTATTTGATAGTAGTGATTTGGAGTTTTTAGCTTTAAAAAAGATTGATAAGCCAGTTGATTTAGTGTTTGATGTTGAAGTACAAAAACCGCTTAAAGCAGTTGTTAGTGAGAGTGATGTATTAATATATGATGGAGATAGAGGGCTTTTGCCAAAGTTTGAGAGGTTTGTTAAGGAAGGGATAATTGGTAGACATAAAGAGTATATTGCATTTAGTAAAGATGATAAAACAATTATAAAAAGAGGTGATTTAAAAAATACAATTGAGGCAAAAGAAGTTTATGCTGGGTTTTATGGAGTTTTGAGTCAGTGGGAGCTTGAAGATAAAAATATTTTAGGTTTTTCTTTTTATAAGGATGATAATAAAATTTTTCTTTATTCAAAAAAATTTGGGCTTGTGGAGTATTTAGATTTTAAATTTGTGTTTGATGATTTTGAAGAGATTTTTGCACTTATTGCCAGAATGAATGAGAGTGGGAAAAAATTGGTTGAGAATTTTGTAAAGAAAAGAGCTTCATTATTTAATCACGCTATAAATTGTGATATTTCAAGTAAAAGCAAAGGAATTTATTATCTTTGGGGGCTTATTGGAATTTTACTTGGACTTGGGGATGATGTAGAGAGTGGGGTTAGAGAGCTTTTAAAAAGAGCTAATGAAGCGATGACCAAAAAAGGTCCAAGGATTGATTATAAATTTAATGGAAATAACTTAGATCCTCTTTGGGCAATAAGAACTGCTATGAGCTTTAATTTAGCCGGGGTTGATGAGTATTTGCTAAGTTATGGGGTTGTTGAAAGTTTTGCTGAATTTTTGAGTAACATATATGAAGAAGCCAATAAAGATAATAAACTTGATGGAGCGATTATTGTTGGGGATATGTTTGAGGGAGAATTTTTTGCTAAAATATACTCTTATATTAAGAAAAATTATCCTACTTTCATCCCAAAAGCTTTGCCAAGTAGTGGTGCAATAGAGGCGTATGGAAGTTTAGTGATTGCTTCAAAGAGTGATTAATGGCACTTTTGTTTATAGCTATTTATGCACTATATGTTTTTGTAAAAATATTAATTGAGATAAGAGAGATCATTTTTATAAAAGATGCATTGTTAAAAAAAGCGGTTTTAATGCAAGAAGATGAATATAAGGTAGCTGGGCTTTATGCTATTTATTCTCACTTTTTAAAAATTTTATCCGATATTGTCTCTTTGATAATTGTTGTTTTTTGGTTTGAGATTGGATTTAAGATTATAAATTTTGGAGATGGATTGTTTAAAGAGGTGGTAGAAGTTATTGTCTTTTTTGGAATTAATTATCTTTTTACTTTGCCGTTAAAAATTTATAGTAAAAAAATTGATGAGAAATTTGGATTTAGCACAAGTGATTGGAAGCTGTTTTTTAAAGATGAAATTAAAAAAGCGATTTTGTTTTTGATTTTTGGCACATTGATTTTTGCTGGGCTTATCTATTTTATTGATAATTTTAAAAATTGGTGGCTTATTGGGTTTTTATTCTCTTTTATAGTTGTGATTTTGGTTAATTTGCTTTTTCCTTTTTTTGCAAGACTTTTTAATAAGTTTGAGCCTTTAAGAGATGAAGAGTTAAGGGGAGATATTGAATCTTTGTTAGAAAAAGCTGGTTTTAAGGCGGATAGAATATTTGTAGTTGATGCAAGTAAAAGAGATACAAGACTTAATGCTTATTTTGCTGGGATTGGTAAAGTTAAAAGAGTTGTTTTGTATGATACTTTAATAAAAAAACTAAATAAAGAGGAGCTCTTAGCAGTCCTTGGGCACGAGCTTGGGCATTTTAAACATAAGGATATTTTTAAAAATATAGCCGTTATTGGAGTTATGCTTTTTATGCTTTTTTTTGTATTAGGTCATATTCCAGATAGTTTTTTTGAAGATATTGGATTGAGCAAAAATGGAGCCGGTATTATAATGATTGGGATTTTTGTGAGTGATATTTTATTTTTCTTACTTCAACCTATTATTAACTTAGTAAGTAGGGTAAATGAGTTTAGAGCTGATGAGTTTGGAAGTTTGCTTGTTAGCAGGGAGGCTTTAAGAAAAGCGCTTGGTAAGCTTGTAAGTGAGAATAAACACTTTCCAAGAGTTAGTAAGTTTTATTCAATTTTATACTATACTCATCCGCCAATTTTAGAGAGAATAAAAAGGCTTGAAGATGAGAGTATTAATAACAGGGATTAGTAGAGGGATAGGTTATGGTTTAGCTAAGTATTATATTCAAAAGGGGTATGAAGTTATTGGGCTTGGAAGAAGTAATCCTTTTAGAGGGATTGAATTTTATGAAGTTGATGTGAGGGCTTTTGAAAAGTTAGGAAAGATTGCAAGTAAAATAAAAAATATTGATTTAGCAATTTTAAATGCTGGGGTTTTAGGGGAGATTAAAGAGTTAAAAGATTGGAGTATAAGAGAACTTGAAGATGTTTTTGATGTAAATGTTTGGGCGAATAAAATTTTAATAGATGAATTAGATGCTAAAAAGATTGTGGCTATTAGCAGTGGAGCCGGGGTAAATGGAAATAAAGGTTGGGGAGGATATTCTCTTAGTAAGTGCGTTTTAAATATGATGGTTAAAATTTATGCAAAAGAGATGGATAAGAAGATTTATGCGCTAGCTCCAGGAGTTATTGAAACGGATATGGTAAAAAAAGTTATAAGTGTAAATAAAAGTAAGTTCCAAAGCGTTAAGAGAGTAGAAGCTGGAATGATTGATTTAGAAAGAGGAGTTAAGAGAGTAGTAAAAGCAATTGATAGACTTGATGAATTTGAGAATGGAAGCTTTGTGGATGTGAGGGAGTTATGAAACATATTGAGCTTTTGTCTCTTTTGTGTAGGCATAAAAAGTTGTTAGATGATGCATATAAGCAAAAGAGGCTTTTGTTTGTGCCAAGTGATCTTGTTGAAATTGGACTTTTTAGTAAGGTTGGGGAATATTATTATTTAAATGATGTTTATTTAAATTTTGTTGATACTCTTCTTGCAAGGGCTGATTTTAGTTATGTAGCCGAGGATTTTGATAAGGAGTTAAAAAAGCTTTTAGAGTTAAAAGAAGATTATTATTTAAATAAAAATCGTTATTTAAAAGATGCGATTTTCTCTCTTTTGAATAGAATTTATCAAGGGATGAGGAATAGAGATAAAAAACTTCTTAGCTTAATTGAGAGTTTAGAGAGTGATGATATTAGTGAGCTTGATATTTTGATTAAGGAGGCTAAGAGGATTTTAGCTTCAATTGAAGAGATAATGCAAAAAAATTCTCAAATAAGCAAGGTTTTTGAGGAGTTTGAGAGGCTTGATGAGTTTAGAGAGTTTGTTGGAGATGGGTTGGTTGATATTATTAAATTAAATCAAAATATTGATTTGTACTTAAAAAGGTTAAAAGAATTTATCTCTCAAAGTGAGAAAAAAAGAAAATTTAACCAAAAACTAAATAAAATAGCTTTAATGATTTTAAAAGAGGATAATAAGATTGATGAGTTTTTAACTTCCAAAAGGTTTGTTTATAAAGGTAAAATTTCTCCGCTTGTAGATACCACTTATTTAAATTATCAAAAAGCAAAAGAGGTTATAGGTAGCATAAAAAAAGAAAAAAACATTAAAAAAATTTCTATTAAAAAAGATTTGAAAGAAGTAATAGAACTTATTAATTTAAAAGAGCTTTTAAATAGAGTAAGAGGGAGTGAAGATATTTTTAAAACAATTATTGAATACATTGGTAAAGTTGACAGAGAGCTTTTAAATGAGAGTATTAGGATATTTGTTTATATTTTAAATGAATATGATAGAGAGCTTATTTATACGGATGAGTTTAATGAATTTAATGTAAGGGTTGTAAGATGGAGAGTGTGATTTTTGATATTTTAAGTAAAGGAGTTATTATCTCTACAAATTCTTCTAAATTTATTAA
The DNA here is from genome assembly GCA_039831175.1 of Nautiliaceae bacterium. GTDB lineage: Bacteria > Campylobacterota > Campylobacteria > Campylobacterales > Nautiliaceae > Caminibacter. The sequence goes on along the minus strand of JBDONU010000084.1, from coordinate 2,155 downwards.
AGAAGCAAGATGGCTTTTAGATGAAGATAATTTTAATAGTTTTAATTCTCTTTTAAATAGGCTTGGATTTTATTTAGTAGGTGAGAGAGGATATTTTTATCTTAGCAAAGAGTTAAAAGCAAGTGAAGAGGAGAAATTTTTAAATGCTCATAAGAATATAATTTTAGCTATTGCTCTTTTAAAAAGAGTTTTTTTGCATCTTGATAAAGGACATCGGATTAAAAAGAGTGATTTTATTAAAAGGTTTGAGAGTAAAAAAGATGAAGCAATCGTAAGAGCCTTATTTGATAGTGATGATTTAATAGAGATTACAGATAAGCTTTTTAATCTGCTTGAAAAAAATTATGTCTTAGAGAAGGTTTCAAAGCAAGATGAGTATTTAGTTTTAAATAGTATTGATTATTATTTGGATATTGTTGATGGAATAGGAGATGGAGAATGAAGAAGGTATATTTTTTTAATGCGGCAAATTTTCCATATGCTGAGATTGATTTGAGTAAAGGAAATGTCTTTTTTGTAGGTGATAATGGAAGTGGTAAAACTACTGCTATTAGAGCAATTCATTATTATTATAATTCTGATGTAAAGTCTCTTGGAATAGATGTAAATAAAAAAGGGTTTAAAGATTTTTATTTTCCTTATGATAACTCTTTTATTGTTTATGATTTTGGGGATTATTTTGTGTTGATGTATAAGAGATATGGAGAAATAAAAAAGATTTTTAGTAAACAGAAGTTTGACTTAAATAAAATAAAAGATAGTTTAGAACTAAAAGATGTTATCTCTTATGCAAAGGATACTTTTTATTATATACCAAAAACTAATGAAGAGTATAAAAAGACAATTTATGGATTAAATAGTAGGTATTTAGATTTTAAGCTAGCTACAATTAAAAATTATCAAACTTTTATAAATCTTTACAATAAAATTTTTAATGTAAATAAAGCGGTTTTTGATACAAAAAGTATAAAAGAAACAATCTTTACAACTCTTGATAAGGTAGAACTTGGAGAGATTGAGTATGAGGAGTTTTTAAGAGAGCTTAATAATTATAGGCACTATTTTCTTTTTTATAAAAAATTTAAAGAGCAAGAAGCAAATATTGAAAAACTTTTTTTATATAAAGAGTCTCTTTTGAAGTTACAACAAGAAATTAAAGAGCTTTTTAAAAAGATTGCGTATAAAAAAGAAGTTGAAGAGAGATTACTTTTAGAAGTAATAGATAAATTAAAAAATCTTGAAGAGAAGAAAAGAAAAGTAGCAAAGCAGTTTAAGTATTTTAAAGAGAGGTTTGAGTGTATTGATAAAAAGATTAATTCTTTAATTTTTGAGTTAGAATCAAAGATTGAAGAGATAAAGGAATTAAGAGAAAAATTTAATTTAAAAGCTTTGCAAAAGGCAAAGAGAGACTTATTAGAAAAAGATGAGCTTAGTAAAAAATTTATTTTTTTAAAAACGATTTTAAATGAGTTTATAAGCGGAATAAAGAGCGAAGTTGAAGTTATAGAGGATGAGATTGATGCTTTAAAAAGAGAACTTAGGGTTTTAAAAGAAGAATTTAGAGAAAAAGAGATTATGTTAAAAAGAGAAGTGGCAGAAGAGTTTGAAGAGGAAAGAGATAGGATAAAAGAGGAGTATTTGCAAAAAGAGTATGAGATTTTAGAAAAGATAGACAAATTAAAAGAGTTTATAAAAAATTTAGAAGAGAAAAAAGAGAATTATTTGAAGGAGTTAAAAAAAATTAAAGAGAAATATGAATTAAAAAGAGAGGTTTTAAAAGAAGGAATTAAAGAGAAGATAAAGAGTCTAAAAAGAGGGATTAAAGAGATTGATTTCAAAAAAGAGAATTTAGTGGACGAGGTTTATAATTTAAAAAAGAAGCTAAATAAATTAAAAACTAAGTTAAAAGAGGATATTGAAAGAGTAAAAGAAGATTATCAGGAAAAAATAATTAAGAATCAAGAGAAGATTAAGGATTATGAAGCTATTTTACATACTCCAAAAAATTCTTTTAAAGAGTTTTTAAATCAAAATGTGGAAAATTGGGAAGAGGAGTTATATCCTGTTATTGATGAGGAGCTTTTAAGAAAAAGTATAGATGAATTAAAGCCAAGGATTGTTAGTGAAGTTATTTTTGGGATAGAGCTTAATAAGG
>JBDONU010000030.1:0-13033 GCA_039831175.1 Nautiliaceae bacterium | reverse complement strand
ATCAACATCAGGAGGCCACTCTCTATCAAAATCATCAATGTTTTTATCTTTATTTGTCCCATCAATCCCGATAATCTCTTCAATCCAAACATCTCTAAGAGCATCAATATTATTTGTAACTCTCCAAATTAACATATAAGGGTTAAAAGTCTCAGGGGTATTGATAAACACTACAATTCTAAGATGGCTTTTTAATTTTTTTAACTTATCAAAAATTTCACGGGCTCTTTTTATTTTTTTGTATTTTATAACACAAATTGGATTTTTAGTGTGAGTCATATACTGCTTCACTTCTTCCACACTCTCATCAAGCTCTTTAATTTTGCCAAAAAGCTCTTTATCATCTAAAATCTCAATATCAATCTCTTTTGCCTCTTTTGTAGCATCAATTCCAAGTTTTCCACCTACAAGCTCTTTAATACTTGAATGGTCAAGCTCATCTACTATTCCTTTACTAATAAGTATATTTCCAGGGTCAAAATGATTTAGGATATATTCCGTTATCTTTTCATAATCCCTAAGAGGCGGGGCATCTTCATCTACAAAAACAGCGTGCTTTACAAAACTCATCTGCCCAACTCCCCACAAACTATGCATAATTTGAAGGCTGTGTCCTGGATATCTTGGGGCAATTTTACAAAGAATCAAATTATGAAAAACTCCATTTTCTGGCATTGCATAGTCAATTAAATCAGGTGCGGTTGTTTTTAAAAGCGGCAAAAATATCCTCTCAGTAGCATACCCCATATACTTATCTTCAAGAGGTGGTTTTCCAACAACCGTTGCGTAATACACCGGGTCTTTTTTAGTTGTAATTGTCTCAACGTGCATCACAGGAAAAGGTTTTTTAAGAGTATAGTATCCCGTATGGTCCCCAAACATCCCTTCAATTTCCATCTCTTCTGGGTCACACCACCCTTCAATTACAATATCAGCATCTGCCGGGACTTCTAAGTCATTGCTTATACACTTAACAAGGCGAGGATTTTTTCTTCTTATAAACCCATAAAGCATAACTTCAAAAATTCCAGGTGGCATTGGAGCTGTTGCACACCAAGTAAAAAGAGGATCCCCTCCAATTGCCACGGCTACTGGCATTTTAAGACCAGCTTTTTTATACTCCCAAAATAGATGTGCTGAGTCTTTGTGGATTTGCCAGTGAAGTCCAAGGCGTTTATTATCATAAACTTGCAATCTATACATCCCGACATTCCTAACACTTCCATCAAGGCTTTTTGTATAAACCTGACCCATTGTAATAAACTTACCGCCATCTTTCTCCCACGTTTTTAAAATCGGCAGCCTATCAAGAGTTGCCGCTTCACCTTCATAAACATGATACTGACACTCTGCTTCTTTTACTCTTTTTGGAATAGTATTTTTAATAGCAAAAAGCTTACCAAACGCTTTTAGTTTCTCACTTAAAGTCTTTGGAGGTTTCATTTTTATTAAAGATCCAATCTCAGCGGCAATCTCTTCTAAATCCCTCTCAAAAATCTCTTTTACAACCTCATCATTTGCAAAAATATTCATAACAACAGGAATATCAAATTTTTTCCCATTTTCCATTGGATTAGTAAACATTAAAATGCGGGGATTTTTCTTTTTTGCTTCAATATAAGCAAGGTGAGGTATTTCAAGATTTACATCAAGAGGGGTATCAATAACTTTTATATAGTGTTTTAAATCATCAAGCTTCATCAATTCTCCTTAACAAAACTCCCCTAAGATACAAAGAGTTTGGAATACTAAGGATATATGGATGATCAATATCTTGTTTTAAAAACTCAACCACTTCAAGCTCACATCCCTCAATCAAACTACTACTTAATGCCAAATCCAACAAATCCTTCTCACTCACTGAATGAGAACAGCTAAAAAGAGCAAGATATCCTCCATCTTCAAGAAGTTTTAAACTATTTACAATCAAATATTTCCACCCCCTAATTGCTCCTTTTTTAGCCGCTTTTGTCTTTGCAAAGGCTGGTGGGTCAACAACAATCAAATCATACTTCTCTTTCTCTTTTTCCAAAAACTTAAAAACATCTTCTCTAACTATCTCATAATTATCAAGGTTATTTAACTCACAATTTCTCTCAATTAAAGAACAAGCAAGCGGTGAAATTTCTACAAACTTTGTAAACAAAGCCCTAGCATAAATCCCAAACCCCCCAGCATTTGCAAACAAATCAAGAGTCCTTTTATTACCATATCCTCCAACAATTTTTCTGTTTTTTCTTTGATCAAGGAAAAACCCAGTCTTTTGACCCTCTTTTAGATAAGTTAAAAACTTTTTACCATTTTCTTTAATAACAAACTCATCATCAACTTCCCCATAAAGGGTCTGGCTTATAACCTCTAAGCCCTCTTTTTCTCTTATTTTATCCCCTTTTTCATAAATACCTTTTGGAGCTAAAACATCAATTAAAATCTCAACTATAACCCCTTTAAAATTATCCATCCCAGCAGTTGTAAAACTGACAACTAAATTATCCCCATACCTATCCACAATAAGCCCCGGGAGAAAATCGGCTTCTGAGTGGATAAGTCTGTAAGAGTTTGTTATCTTTTTAAAAATCTCCCTTTTCCCAGTCGCCCTTTTTATCCTCTCTTCAAAAAAGCCCTTATCAACCAATACCTTTTTAAAACTCAAAACTCTCCCAGCAATCTTACTTTTTGAATTAAAAAAGCCAACTGCTACAAACTCTCCCTTATAAACAAAATCAACAACACTCCCGCTATCACACTTAGGAGCCTCTAAAATTTCATTTTGATAAATCCAGGGAAAATGTCTTTTTAGCTTCTCATATGCCTCTTTTTTAATCTCAACCTTCATCAACTTCCTTTAAAATTCCGTTTGCCTTTACATACTCTATCAAATCTTTATAAGTTTTGTGTGAAGTTAGAGTCTTAACATCCCCAACAATAATAAGTTTCCTTTTTGGTCTTGTAATGGCTACATTAAGCCTTCTTACATCATTCAAAAATCCAATCTCTTCATTCTCATTTGCCCTAACCAAACTCACAATTATAATCTCTTTCTCTCTTCCCTGAAATCCATCAACACTTTTAACTTCGCTTCCTATTTTCTCTTTTTCAAAAAGCTTTTTAATATACTCCTCGTGGTCTTTATAAGGGGTAATTACCCCTATATACTCATCTTTTGCCCCGTTTTGTAAAAGTCTTTTAATAAGCTTTAAAACAAACTCAGCTTCGAGAGGATTATATTTTGAAGGGGAGTCTTTTTTTACAGCCTCTAAAAATCTACCCTTGGTATCAAAAAACAAATAAGGCTCAAATCCTCCATAAAATTCATCCTCTTTTATACCAAGGTCTTTTATCGTAATATCCTTAATAGCTTCAAACGTTTTTACTTTGCACTCATAAAATTCGCAACTTGGAAAGTTACTTATCTTTTCGTTCATCCTGTATTGAATTTCAAGAGTATAAGCATTTTGTGGGTAGAGTTTATGAAACCTCTCAAACATACTTACTTTTAACCTCTCATCATTACTAAGAATAGTTGGTGGAAGTTGTTTATCATCCCCTGCAAAAATTGCCCTTTTTGCTTTTATAAGAGGAATAAGAGTACTTGGCTCCATAGCCTGAGCCGCTTCATCAATAAAAACAACATCAAACTCCCTCTCTTCTAAAAACTCACTCCCAGCTCCTGAATTTGTAGTAAAAATAGCATCCGCACTATCTAAAATATCCTCCATAATCGCTTTGATTATTGAATTTTTATCCTCATAAAGCTCATTTATTTTTTGTTGGATTTTTATCCACTCAGCCATCTCTTTAATCCACTCAGCCTTAACCCCTCTTTTGCCTTTGTTTAACTTTGCAAGCTCTAAAATCTCCTCATCACTCATCCCTCTTCTTCTGCTTGGAGTTGGTTTTTTGGTGCGTTTTTCTTGAAGGTATTTTAAATCATCAATCTTTTTTATAATCTTTTCTACCTCTTTATACCTTTTATCCCGCCTTATTTTTACATCCAGAGAGTATTTCATCAAATTGCTCTCAATTTTTGCCGGATGTCCAATTCTTACAATATTGTAATCTTTGAGTTTTTCAACCAGATTATCAACCGCCACATTACTATCAGCGGTAACTAAAATTTTTTCTCCGATACTGTTTTTAATAACTTCACTCAAAGTGGTAGTCTTACCAGTACCAGGAGGCCCATGTATTAAAAAAGCTTCACTGTTTAAAGCAAGTCTTAAAGCCCTGTTTTGAGATTCGTTTAAATTATCGTCCTTAATATCGCTTTCTTTAAGCTCTGGGGTTTTATGTCCTAAAATAATCTCTTCATCAAATCGTGATTTTTTCTCTTTTAAAGTCTCTAAGGCTTTCTCCATCCTTTTAAAAGTTATATCATTTACAAATAAATCAAGCCTATAAAGCTTACTTCTAAAAATAGGCTCCTTGCTATAAACTTCAATAAAATTTTTACCCACCCCGCTAACAACCGCTTCTTGATTAAACTTCAAAGGCTCACCTTTGCTAACTAATACAATATCCCCAACTTTTATCTGATGCTCTGGAAAGTTGTTGCGATTAAACCTATAAATCTTAAAATCCAAAAACTCCCCAACATACCTCATTCTAAGCCCAAGAACTGCCCTTCCTCTTTTTTGTCTCTCAATTCCGCTTAGTCTTTTAATCTCATTTAAATGAAATTCTTTCTCAGCCTCTCTCTCTTTTTCTATCAGTTCCTTAAAATATTCATAATACTCATTTACATCTTTAAATCTAAGTTTCACAAAAAACTCCTTAAAATAAAAATTAATCCTATTACATTTATACCATAAAAAGCCCACTTTTTCTTAACCGCCAATAAAGAAAAAACAAAAAAAAACAAAACTTCTACCAAGCTCACATCCACTTCCCTAACTTTCCCCAAGCTCAAAACTCCCTTTACCAAAAAATCCAAACTTCCACCTACATTTAAAAGATGCAAAACTACCTCAACCACATAAAAAAAAGGAAACAAAAGGCTAATAAAAGGGGCTAAAAAAATAAAATCGCTGCTTTTATGAAAAAAGTAAAAACTATAAACGCTCATAACAATAAAAAGATAAAAAGACAAGAGTATGGAGTTTTTAAAATTTGGCTTAAAGTAGTTAAAAAAAAGATAAATATAAAACACTCCAAGAAAGCTTAGCAAAAACCCAAGAGTAAACACACTAAAAGTAAAAAATAAAAAACTAACCCCCAAAACCAAACCAAGCACCCTAAATCTTAAAACACTCCTAAGAGTAAAAAACATAAAAAACAAAATCACCTCCAAAATATACGCCCTTATTAAAGAAGGAGGAAAGTTTGTAAAATAAAGATACAAAAATTCAACTCCCAAAACAATCAAGCCAACATCAAAGTATAAATTTCTGTAAGAAAAGTATTTGTGAAAAAAAGAGTAAAAAAGCTTTACAATAAAAAAAACCAAAAAAGAGATAATCCCAAGATGCAAACCACTAAGGGCAAAAAGATGGGCTATCCCAAGGGAAGAGAGGGCTAAGCGAGTTTGATAATCCATACTCTCTCCCAAAAACAGCGCCCTAAAAAGATTAGAGATTGTTCTCTTTTTATGCTGTATTTCTATAAATTTATCCACCTTTGATAAAGGCAAAAGTTTAATATCATAACTTGGGGCGTAAAAGGATGTTAAATATCCCAAAAAAGAGATATTTTTTGTAAAAATTTTAAGCCTTAACTTATCGTTGATTAAATTTTTCAAATCCTCATAAGTTATAGTATAAAAGGTAACTTCCCTGTTTTTTAGCTTTAAAACATAATAATTCCTCTTTTTATATTGAGCTATTACCCTTGCCTCAACAACTCTTCTTGACTTATAAATAAAACTAAGATAACTAAAAAATAAAAACTCCAATCTAACAATACTAAAAAGGAGTATCAATTTCAATATTAGCTTCATTCATATCAACTTCATTTACACTACCCCCCTTATCCGTAAAGAGAGTGTATGGTTTGTGAAAAAGCATCTCAATAGTCCCTGTTGGTCCATTTCTCTGCTTTCCTATGATAATTTCTGCTTCTTCTACATCTTTTTCTTCATAATTTATATCAATTTGTTTTCCTGCCTCTTTTGCCTCTTTTTGTTTTTTCTTAGCATCAAGCATCCTATAAACATCCTCTCTATAAATAAACATAATTAAATCAGCGTCTTGTTCTATTGCTCCTGATTCTCTTAAATCACTAAGCATAGGACGTCTATTTGGTCTTGATTCTAAGGCTCTATTTAGCTGAGAGAGGGCAATAATTGGAATTTGAAGCTCACGAGCTAAGAGTTTTAATCCTCTACTAATCTCAGCAATAGCTAAATGCCTCTCTTTTTGGTTTGAGTTAATAAGCTGTAAATAATCAACAATTGCCAAAGAGAGGTTTGGATTTTGAGCTTTTAGTTTTCTTAGTTTTGCCCTTATTGTATGGATCGTAATGCTTCCTTCATCATCTACAAACAATTCTTTGCTTGCCAACTCATCACTAACTCTACTAAGAATTTCCCACTCACTATCACTCAAATTCCCTCTTCTTATGTCTTGAAGAGGGATTTTAGTAGCCGCACTTAACATCCTTAACATCAGCTGCTCTGCTGGCATCTCCAAAGAAAAAATCGCAACTCCCTTATCGTGCCTTAAAACATTTAACGCGAGGTTTAGGGCAAAAGCGGTCTTACCCATAGAAGGTCTTGCCGCAATAATTATCAAATCCCCTTCTCCAAATCCACTTGTTTTTCTATTAAGCTCAATAAAACCAGTGTCAAGTCCAGTTACCGTTTTATCTTTTTTTGCGGCTTGTTTTTTTATAAATTCAAGAGTATCTACTATCACCTTAGAAGAGTCTTTAAAATCACCTGCCATACTTGAAGTTGCAATTGCGAAGAGCTTACTTTGAATCTCTTCAACTTCTTCAATTGCTCTTTTATCCTCTTGCATGATAATCTTTTTAATTTCATTAGACAAATGTAAAAGTTCTCTTTTTAGCGCAAGCTCTTTTAACTCTTTTGCATAAGCTTCTACATATTCAACCGGAGTAGTAGCTAAAATCTCTAAAAACTTATCTTCATCAAATTTACCCTTTTTAATAAGCTCCTCTTTTAAAAAAATCTCATCAATTGGCAGATCTTTTTTATAAAGCTCCTCCATTGCCTCAAATATAGCTTGATGAAAAGGCAAGTAAAAATCCTTTGGCACTAAAATTGCAGCCACATCCTCATACACTTTTCCATCAAAAATAATTGCGTTTAAAATACCTCTTTCAATATCCAAATTATAAAAATTCATCCATTATCTCCTAAAATATAAGTATGAATTACTTTTAAAACATCTCTAATATCTTGTGATTCAAGAAGTGTTTTGAGTTTTATTTTTCTAAGTCTTGGAAGAGACCTAATTATTTTTTTTATCTCTTCATCATCTTTTGCTTTTTTTATAGCTTCCACCGCATCTTTGCCCAAAATCTTTTCAAGCCTTTCTTTTGTAACTTTTGTCTCTTTTAAAAGCATAAATACAAATACAAAAGCCATTGATGCAATACTAAGCCCAACTAAATAGATCATCCAAGCACCACTATCCATTAAATCCCTTTTTTGAGTATAATTATAATAAAACTAAGGAGAAATAATAAAAAAATTCTACTTGATTACTTTAATGGTTTTTTATTTGCTATAAACAATACTTCCCCTCTTGAAAAATAACTTCTCTATTCACCAAAAGTTCCAATAACTCTAAAAGAAAAAGATTATTATTTCTTTCACTATCCAAAAAAATTTCCCAAAACAATACACTTACCCAATCAATAGCAAAACTTTAAGAATTTACACACGCACATTTGAAAATCAAACTTACTAGTATGTTGATATTAAAGACCCATTCCACTACAAAAAATTAACAATAATAGTAGCACTCGTATCATCTTTACCTATATCTAAAAAGCTCAATAGGAAGAAGAGAATCAAAAAGGATATCAAGGACTATACAGCATAAGAGCATGTAAATATTTATCAAATTAATACACTTTCCTCTCAAATCAACCACCATGCTTTAAATAGTCTTAATCTCTTCTAAAAATTTATCTAAAAGCTCCTCTTCTTTATATTTTCCTATAATTTTTCCTTTTTTGATTATGAGCCCATACCCTCTCCCACATGCAATTGCCAAATCAGCCTCTTTTGCTTCCCCTATTGCATTTACAACACATCCCATAACCGCAAGTTTTAGAGGTTTTTTGATATTTTTTACAGCTTCTTCTACTTTTTTTACAATCAGTGGCAAATCAACTTCAATCCTCCCACATGTTGGACACGAAATAATATCTACTCCCTCTCTTAATCCCAAATCCTTCAAAATCGCATCTCCTATCCTTATCTCCTCTTCAAGCTCACCTGTAATTGAAACCCTTAGAGTATCACCTATTCCTTCTAAAAGTAAAGTACCAAAAGCAGCTGCCGATTTTATTGTAGCGTGAAACTTTGTCCCAGCTTCCGTAACTCCTAAATGAAAAGGATAATCAACAAGAGGGCGTAACATCCTATAAGCCTCAACCGTCCTTATAACATCGCTTGCCTTTAAAGAGACTTTAATATCATAAAAATCCAAATCTTCCAAAAATTTAATATGCCAAAGGGCTGATTTAACCATAGCCTTTGGAGTCTGACCATAGCGGTTTTCAAGATGCTTTTCCAAACTCCCAGCATTCACTCCTATTCTTATTGGAATTTTCCTATCTTTACAAACCTTAACAATCTCCCTAACCCTCTCTTTTCCCCCGATATTCCCAGGATTTATTCTAAGCCCATCCACTATCTCAGCCGCTTTTAAACCAAGCTTATAGTTAAAGTGGATATCGGCAATTATTGGAAGGGGGGAAGATTTTTTTATCTCTTTTAAAGCCAAAGCATCCTCTTTATCCAAAACCGCAACCCTTACAATATCAGCTCCTGCAAAGTATAGTCTATTAATCTGGTTTAGAGTCTCTTTTATATCTTTTGTTTTTGAAAAGGTCATTGACTGGACAGAAATTGGGGCATCTCCCCCAATCTCAATATTTCCAACCTTTATTTTTCTTGTAGGGTATCTTTTAATCATTTTTTTTCCTTTACAAAGTGATAGATAAATTCAACATTCCCTTCTTTCCCTTTTATACTAGCCTCTTCACTCCTTATAAGTCTCCACCCAAAACTCTTAGCCTCTTGTTCAAATCTCTTTTTTGCCATTTTAATAGCCTCTTTATCAACAACTACTCCTCTTTTATCCCTCTTTACATTCTTACCAACTTCAAATTGAGGCTTAAAAAGCAAAATAATATCCCCCTTTTCAATTAAACTATCAATCTTTTTTAAAATCTTTAAAAGAGAGATAAAACTAACATCACTTACTACAACATCAAACTTTTTAGAATAACTAAAATCCCTTATATCCATATTTTCAAAAAGCTCAACCTTATCTCTTAACTTCTTATGCATCTGCTCAGATCCAACATCAACCGCAACAACCCTTGCACCCTCTTCAAGAGCCACTTCACTAAATCCCCCAGTAGAACTTCCAACATCAAGCAAAAGTTTATCTTTTAAAGAGATATTATACTTTTGCAAGTAGTTTTTAAGTTTCAAAGCCGCTCTACTTACATAAACTTTATCCTCTAAAAGCGAGATATCCTCATCCCCTACTTTAAAACTTGGCTTTGTTATTATTTTTTGATTAACTTTTACTTTCTCATTTTTTATAAGCTCTTTGGCTTTGTTGCGAGAAAGATTAAATTTTTTAGAAACTGCTTCATCAAGTCTCAATTTCTACCTTTTTTGAAAAATTTTATCAAATTGAAAAAAAAATTGGTATAATAAAGCGATAAAACCAAAAGGAGAAACAATGGATGGATTTAGCGGATTTATGGCGTTAGTTTTGTGTGTTAGTGCCACTTTTGCAATGCTTGCTGTTGCATTTAATGCTATTAAAAAATCTCCACTTAACAAAAACTAAGAGAGTAAATCTTTTATACTCTCTTTTATACTTTTTTTCTCATACAAAATCTTATAAACTTCGGTTGCAATTGGAGTATAAATTGAATACTTCAAAGAGAGATTATAAATAGCCTTTGCAGTATACACTCCCTCAGCTACCTCTTTTAACTCTTTTAAAATCTCTTCAAGCATTTTTCCTTTTGCCAAATTTAATCCAACCCTATAATTTCTACTTAAAGGAGAATTCGCACTCAAAAACAGATCCCCAGCTCCTCCAACTCCTAAAAAGGTATCCTTCTTTGCCCCAAATCTCTCGCCAAACCTATCCATCTCAACAAGCCCCCTTGCAATTAAAGCTGCTTTTGCATTATTGCCAAGATTTAGCCCCTCACAAATTCCAGAAGCAATGGCAATTACATTTTTATAAGCCCCAGCAATCTCTACGCCAGCTACATCTGAATCAGTATAAATTTTAATAAACTCCGGAAAAAAGTCCCCAAACTCTTTTGCAAGGGAGAGATTTTTTGAAGCAATTACAAGGGCTGTTGGTTTTTTCTCTTTTACCTCCTTTGCAAAGGAAGGACCAGATAAAAAAGCAAGATTTTCTTCACTAACATACTCTTTAAAAATTTCATCCAAAAATTTATTACTCTTTGTATCAATTCCTTTGCTCGCTACAAGGATCTTTTTATCTTTTAATTTATCCCCATTTTCTCTTAAAAAATCTCTAATACTTTGAGCGGCAATTGCAATAATAATATATTTTCTTTTTAACGCTTCATCCAAAGAAACAAAACTTTTAATATCTCTTCTTTTTCTTGATGTAATAACCTTATTGTTAACCTTTAACACTTCAAAAATTGCACTTCCCCAAGCACCAGCTCCAATTACGCTTATCATCTACTCTCCTTGCAAATCCTTTTTAAACCTTAAAATATCATCCCTCTCTCCAACGATTACCAAAATATCATCTCTATCAAGTTTATGATTTATCCCTTTTGTAACAAACTGTACATTCTCACTCATCTCTTTATCTACAATCGCAATAATTAAGATATTATACTTTTGCTTTATCTCTTTGTAAATATCTCTTATATATTTTCCATCTAAAAAAGAATTTGGAGGAATTTGAATATCATCAAAAATTAAAACATTATCGTTAAAAATAATCTCTTCAACAAGCTTTAATGTAAGTGGTTTTTTTAAAATTGTCATAATTCTGTTTGCCGTAACTTCATATGGATTAATTGTCTTCTCAACCCCTGCTAATTTATACTTATATTCGTTATCTTTATTTGAAACCTTAGCAACTATTGGAATCTTAGGAAATAAATCTTTTAGAGTAAGACTTAAAAAAAGATTTTTATCCTCATCCCTTAATACACAAAGAGCAACATCAAACCTATCAAGCTTTTTAATATCATCATCAGTTATATCTATAAGTCTTACAACATCAAAAAGTTTGCTCTTAGCTCTTTTTTCCTCTTCTTCATCAAAAACAACAACTAAAACATCTCTTTTACTTAAAAACTCAGAAACTCTCTCTCCAAAATCATCAAACCCAAAAAGTACTACTTTCATATACTACTTCTTTCTACCATATATTTAAAATAATTAACACTAATACTATATCCCATTACAACTATCATATCCCCAGCTTCAAGCTCTAAATCATACGGAGGATTAAAATAAAAATATCCCTTTTCAATTATTAATGTTGCTTTTAATAAAGAGGATGGTTTTTTTTTCATTACTCCAAATAAAACAAGTTTATATTTATCAAAATCCACATCCCCTATAAGCTTTCCATCCAAAATAGAATTCTCAATTACAACAACCTCATCAATCACCGCATTTTTCTTTTCAGTCAAAATTGCATCAATTACCTCAAAAATAATAGGATCAGCAATATACTCAGCCATCAAAAGTGCAGTTACTGTCGTTGGCACAACTACATATTTTGCACCAGCTTTTTTCATTTTAGATACATTACTCTCATAATTTGCAAGCGCAATTATCTCAACCTCATACCCTTTACTTTTACAAAAGGCATTAATACTTAAAATCATAAAAGAATTAGAAATATCGCTATTTGTTAAAACAAAAACTTTTGTAATCTTTTCAAAATCCAAATTCATTAAAAAATCTTTTAAAGAAACATCCCCTTTAATTGCAACATAACCTTTCATAGAAGCTTTTTTTACTCTCTCTTCATCAATATCCACTACCACAAAATCTTGATTTTCTTTTTTAAACCTCTCACAAAGTATCTCAGCTTCATTTGAAAAACCACAAATCAAATAAACATCATTCATCCCTTTAATTAATCTAACAACCCTCTCAGCTTTAAGTTCTTCAAGCTTTTCGGTAAAAGCCGATGCTATAATTGATGTCGCAAAAGAGATAAAACCAATACCAATTATAATTAATATCATAGTAAGGACTTTGCCTTCATGAGTAACAGGCGTAATGTCACCATAACCAACAGTGGAAATGGTAATTAACGACCAATAAATTGCATCAAAAATATTTTGAATCTTTTCATTAGCATGAGCTTCAAAAACATAAATTACAGCTCCTCCTATAAATGTAACAAATGATACCGCAACAAAGAGAATAAAAAGCTCAAATTTTTTATTGGCTAAAACTTCAATAAAAGTATTTATGCTTTTTGTATATCTTAAAAGCTTAAAAAGTCTAAAAATTACAAAAATCCTAAAAATCCTTAAAGCCCTGTAACTTGGTAAAATTGCTAAAAGATCAATAATTGCAAATGGAGATTTAATATACTCCCATTTTTTTAGAATAATCTCTTTTAAAACTTTCTTTAAATTAAACTCTCTTCCTACAAAATTCGCTTCTTCATACTCTGCAATAATAATTTTATGAACATCATTATAAACCCAAAGCCTAATTAAATACTCAATTGCAAAAATCGTGGTAATAAAGTAAAAATCAAAATCCTCCAAAAGCGGATGAACATCATTTTGAATATCATAAAGCAAAATTCCAACACTAAGTAAAACCAAAACAAACATAAAAGCATCAAAAATT
>JBDONU010000097.1:0-3771 GCA_039831175.1 Nautiliaceae bacterium | reverse complement strand
GGGTTAAAGAGATGCATTTTGAATTAAATTCAAAACCATTTAAAAAAATATATTTAATTGCCTGGTCAGTGCCAAATGTGAGCAAGAAAGCCAAAAAAAATCTCATCCTAACTTCTCTTTAAAAAAAATTACGAGTTTTTTTAAAAGCTCTCTTGCTTTCTCTTCACTCTCACCTTCTATTAATAATCTTAATTTATTCTCAGTTCCAGAGTATCTAACTAAATATTTATATCCCTCTTTTTCAATTTCGTTTAATAGCTCTTTTGCTCCTTTAATTTTTTCAATTGGTACTTTTTCGTTAACATTTACATTTGCTTGTACTTGTGGATATAAATTAAATAGGTTAAATGCTTCGCTTGCTTTTTTATTCTCTTCTTTCATATACGCAATAGCTTGTAAAGCGCTAACAAGTCCATCTCCTGTTTTAGCATAGTCACTAAAAATGATATGGCCTGATTGTTCACCTCCGAAGTTTAGGTTATATTTTTTGATGGCTTCAAGTACATACTTATCTCCAACTTTTGTTCTATAAACTTTAATTCCATATTTTTTTAAAAATTCATCTAATGCTGAATTACTCATAATGGTAACTGCAATTGCATTATTTTTTAATTTTTTCTTTTTATAAAGGTAATAAGCCAATGCTCCTATTAATTTATCTCCGTGAACTATTTCTCCTTTCTCATCAACAACAACGACTCTATCGGCATCTCCATCAAAAGCAAATCCTATATCAGCTCTATATTCTCTTACTTTTTGAGCGAGGATTTCTGGATGCATTGCTCCTGCGTTTTGATTTATGTTAAAGCCGTCTGGCTTATCATTTATTGTAAAGACTTCTGCTCCAAGCTCGTTAAAAATAGTAGGAGCTACTTTATAAGCTGCGCCATTTGCAGTATCAAGTACTACTCTAATTCCATTTAGACTTAAATTTTTTGGAAAAGAAGATTTAATATGAACAATATATCTTCCCACTGCATCCTCTATTCTTTTACTTCTTCCAATTTCTTTATCAGTTTTTAGATGAAAATTGTCTTTGTAAAATTTTTCTTCAATTTCTTCTTCTTTTTCTTCTGAGAGTTTATTTCCTTCTTTGTCAAAAAATTTAATTCCATTATCATAGTATGGATTATGACTTGCACTAATCATTATTCCTCCATCACACCTCATATCTTCTGTTAAAAAGGCAATTGCCGGAGTTGGCATTGGACCTACTTGAATTACTTCATATCCAATTGCAGTTAAGCCACTTACAATTGCACTCTCAATCATATATCCGCTTCTTCGTGTATCTTTTCCAACTAAAATTTTTCCATTTTCTTTTGGAATACTCTCACCAAATGCCATTGCGATTTTCATAGCCAAAGTTGGAGTTATATCAATTCCAGCTTTTCCTCTTATTCCATCTGTTCCAAAAAGCTTTCTCATATTATTTCCTTTTTAGGGTTATTATATTGCAAATTTTAGCAAATTTTTATAAAATACGCTTCAAAAAGGATGTAAATGGCAAATACAAAGTCAGCTTTAAAAAGAATTAGACAAACTAAAAAAAGAACAGAAAGAAACAGATACTACAAAACAAGAATTAAAACAATTACAAAAAATGTAGAAAAAGCGGTAGCTGAGGGGGATTACGAAAAAGCGTTAAATTATTGGAAAGTGGCGAATAAAAAATTCCAAGGATATATTAATAAAGGGATTTTAAAGAAAAATACAGCAAGAAGAAAAATCAGTAGACTTCATCATCTTGTAAAATCAATAGAACCTTAAAACGCTTAATTTCTTTTTCTCTTCTTTGTTATAATTCCTTAAAAAGGAATCAAATGCTACGCGATAAATTAAAACCTTTCATTGATAAATATAATGAAATAAATAAGGAGCTCTCTTCTCCTGAAATTACAAAAGATATAAAAAAAATGACAAAGTTATCTCGCGAGGCAAGAAGCTTAGAGACAATCGTAAATAAGGCAAAAGAGTATGAAGAGGCTTTAAATAATCTTGAAGAAGCTAAGTTGATGCTTGAAGATGAGGAGATGGCTGAGCTTGCCAAGGAGGAGATTAAAGAGATTGAAGCAAAACTTCCTAAGTTAGAAGAAGAGATAAAACTCCTTTTACTTCCAAAAGATCCAAATGACGATAAAAATATCTTTCTTGAAATAAGAGCCGGAACCGGAGGAGATGAAGCTGCTTTATTTGTTGGGGATTTAATGAGGGCATATTTAAGATATGCAGACAATAAGGGATGGAAAGTTGAGATTGTAAGTGAATCTAAAAATGATATCGGCGGATTTAAAGAAGTAATTTTGCTTATAAAAGGTGAAGGGGCTTACAGCCGCTTAAAGTATGAAGGAGGAACTCATAGAGTCCAAAGAATTCCAGCAACTGAGAGTCAAGGTAGAATTCATACATCAGCCGTAACGGTTGCAGTTATGCCAGAAGTTGATGATGTGGATATAAAACTTGACCCAAAAGACTTAAAAATTGAAGTAATGAGAGCAGGAGGAGCCGGAGGTCAGCATGTAAACAAGACTGAAAGTGCCGTTAGAATTACCCATATTCCAACAGGAATTACAGTTTCAATGCAAGATGAAAGAAGCCAGCAAAGAAACAAAGAAAAAGCTATACAGATACTCAAAGCCAGAGTTTTTGAAAAATATGAAAGTGAGAGACTTGCAAAAATAGGAGAAGCAAGGAAAAGTCAGGTTGGAAGCGGTGATAGGAGTGAGAGAATTAGAACATACAACTATCCACAAAACAGAATTACAGACCATAGAATCGGATTAACTTTATATAGACTCGAACAAATTATGAGTGAGGGGCTTTTTGATGAAATTATAGATCCTTTAATTGCACATTATCAGGCAGAAGCTCTTAAAGAAGCGGGGCTTTAAGATGAAAATATGCGAAGAATTAAGAAAACTTAGTATTCCGGAGTGGATAAAACCAACTCCTTTTTTAACGGTTGATGGTATAATTAAAATCTTTAATCCTGATTTTAAAGGAATTGTTCTTATTAAAAGAAAAAATCTTCCCCTTGGTTTTGCACTACCTGGTGGATTTGTTGATTATGGTGAGAGGGTAGAAGATGCCTTAAAACGCGAGATGAAAGAAGAGACAAATTTAGATGTAGAAATAGAAAAACTACTTGGAATTTATTCCAATCCTAAACGTGACCCAAGACTTCATACGGCAAGTGCAGTTTTTGTATGCAATGCGTCTAATATGCCAAAAGTAGGAGATGATGCAAAAGAGGTTTTTATTTTTAAACTTGAAGATATTCCTTGGGATAAGCTTGTTTTTGACCATAAAAAAATTTTGGAAGATTTTATAAAAAACTTTTAATAAATAATCTGAGCTATATAAAGGCGTCAAGTTATTTTTAAAAGCTATCTCTCTTAGGGTCTCATTTTCTTTGGCATTAATGCTTTTTTATAGCTCTTTTTATAGAAATATTATGTTTTTTACAAAACTCAATTAAACTTATTTTACCTATTATTCCTAATTAATTTAATAAAAAAGATTTTAAAAATAGGCAGAAATAAAAGAAGAAAAACTAAAAGAATTATTTTATAAATGTTTTTATTTTTTTATTTTTTATTTTCTTCCCTTATCTCCATCTCCATGCGGGACCTCTTCCCCATCCTGCTATAGGATAATCTTTTTTTTGAGTCACATCGTATATATCCCATGCTTTAACAGTATCATTTGGCCAATAAGGCGGTGTAAATCCTCTAACTTCCACTTCATCTCCTTCATTAATAGGTAAATTAG
>JBDONU010000011.1:0-3806 GCA_039831175.1 Nautiliaceae bacterium | reverse complement strand
GACAAATTCAAACTGAAATGGATAAAATCTCTAAATTCCTTGACTTTCACAATGCCTGGAATTTAGATGATAGGATTGAGAGAATTCTTCAAGAATTTGATTTAAAAAAATACGAAAACAAAGATATCGCACTTCTTAGCGGAGGAGAACAAAGAAGAGTAGCCCTAGCAAGCCTCCTTTTACAAAAACCAGATGTATTGCTACTTGATGAGCCAACAAACCACTTAGATGTCTATATGACTGAGTTTTTAGAAGATATCCTTCTTAAAGACAATTACACTTTTATCGTAGTAAGCCACGATAGATATTTCATAGATAAAATCGCAACGCGTGTAGTTGAACTTGAAAATTGTAAATTAAGAAGTTTTAAAGGAGGTTATGCTGATTATATCCGTCAAAAAGAAGAACTCTTAAAAGCAAAAGAGAAAGAGTATGAAAATGAGCTAAGACTTCTAAAAAGAGAAGAAGAGTGGCTAAGAAGAGGCGTTAAGGCAAGGCTAAAAAGAAATGAAGGGAGAAAAAAGAGAGTCCTTGAACTTAGAGAAAAAGTGAAACAAGATAAAAGTGAAATTAGAAAAATTGAGATGCAGCTAAAAAGAGAACTCTTAAAAAAAGAAGAAGAGAAAATTAATAAAAAAAGAGTGATGTTTGAGATTGAAAATTTAACTAAATCAATTGGTAATAAACTATTGATAAAAGATTTTACTACAAGAATTTTGCAAAAAGATAAAATAGCAATAGTTGGAAAAAACGGAGCTGGAAAATCAACTCTTCTTAAACTCTTAATAGGAGAAGAAAAGCCAGATAAAGGAGTTATAAAAGTTGGGGAAAATGTAAAGATAGGATATCTTGACCAGAGAAAATCTATGCTTGATGATGATAAAGATTTAATTGAGACTTTTTGTCCAAATGGTGGGGAGTATGTAAATGTAAAAGGAAGAAATATTCACGTTTATGGGTATTTAAGGGAGTTTTTATTTCCGCCTGAATACTTAACTAAAAAAATAGGAGTTTTAAGCGGAGGAGAAAAGACAAGAGTGGCACTTGCTTTACTTTTTACAAAAGATTTTGATGTGTTAATTTTAGACGAACCTACAAACGACCTTGATATTCCAACAATTAACATTTTAGAAGAGTATCTAATAGACTTTGAAGGGAGTGTTATTTTTGTAAGTCATGATAGGTATTTTGTAGATAAAGTTGCAAAAAAACTATTTATCTTCAAAGGCGATGGAGTTGTAGAAGAGTCTCATATCCCATATACAGACTATCTTGAAATTGAAAAAGAGCTAAAACTCTTACAAAAAGAAGCTAAAACCTCAACAAAAAAAGAGAAACAAAAAACTAAAAAACAAAAAAAACTCTCTTATAAAGAACAAAAAGAGCTTAACGAACTTCCAAAACTTATTGAAGAGCTTGAAATTACAATCATACAAATTGAAGAATGTTTGGCAAATCCAGAGTGCTACAATGAAAAAGGACTTATGACTCTTAGCAAAGAGCTTGAAGAGATAAAAACAATTTACGAACAAAAAGTTGAAAGATACCTTGAACTTGAAGAGAAAAGGGAGAGACTTGAAAATCAATCTTAAAAAGATAGAAAAAATAGTAAACGAAATTACTCTTTACTCAGCAGCAATGAGTTTTTATACTATTTTTGCTCTTATACCGGTTATATTAATAGTACTAAGTATATTTGCATCATCACCTTTTTTTAGTGACTTTTATGCAAAATTAGAAGAATTCATAAGCTCAAACATACTCCCATCAAATCAAGAAGTAGTATCTCAATACTTAAAAAATTTCCTCTCAAACTCTACTAAAATGGGAGTAATAGGAGCTTTTTACATATTTATAACTTCTATACTCTTTTTTGACAACTACGAAACAATCATTGCAAAGATTTTAAACAAAGAAAAAAGAAACCTATGGGAAAAAATCAAACTATACTGGACAATGCTTACTCTTTTCCCACTTTTGTTTGCTGGGGGAATGTATTTATCAATTAAAGCTCAATTACTCTTAGAAAAATCAGAATTAACTTCGTGGATAAATTTACTCTCTTTGCTTCCATTTCTTATGATTTGGATTAGCTTCTTCTTAGCATATAAACTAACACTTTTTGAAGCTCCTACAAAAAAGACACTTATTGTCTCATTTTTAGTCACTTTTCTCTTTTTTATTGCTAAAACTTTCTTTGTTTATTATATTTTAATTAACAAAACATACTCAACTATTTATGGCTCAATTTCCCTTTTGATGTTTATATTTTTATGGATTTATATTAACTGGATAATCTACATTTTTGGCGTATTTTTAATAAAAATTAATATTGACTTAAAGAAAAAAAATTAGTAAAATGTTTATGCAATTTAACGCAAAAAAATTTAAGGAGGAATATCAATGGGAATTGATGTTGTAAAATTAACAGCAGAAGGTAAAGAAAAATTAAAAGAGTTCGTTGAAAAATTAAATATAAGAGGTGCCCTTATTGCAACAGCTGAGGGACTTGAAATGGTAAGTTATTTTAAAGAAAGCGAAGACGCAGATACAATCGCAGCTGATACTGCTACAATCTTGATGAGTATTCAATCTTTCTTAGAAGAAGTCGGAAGAGGTAAAATTAAAGAAATCATTATTAATGCAGAACACGGAAGTGTAATTATTAAAGATTTGGGTGATGGAATTTCACTTGCAGTTATTGCACCTGAGAATTATACACTTGGAAGCTTACTTGTTTCACTTAGAAAGTTTGTTGAAGAATTAAAAGGGTCAAACTAAAAATAAAGGATACTAAATGAGTTTAGAAAACGCAAAAGAGATGCTCCAAGAAGCTATTGCTAAAATGAAAACAAGAGAAATAACTCCAACAGAATTTTATAAAGAGCTTATGAGTATACTTCCTCAGCTTGAAATTGATGATGAAACTCTAAAAGGGGCTATTCCTTATTTACTAAGCTTTGTAAATGCATTAATTAAGAATATGGAAAAATAAGAAAAAGGGATAAAAATGAGCGCAGAGCATGCAAAAGAAATGCTACACGCAGCAATCATAAAAATGAAGGCACAAGAAATTACTCCCACAGAATTTTATAAAGAACTTATGAATATATTACCAGAGCTTGAAATTGATGATGAAACTTTAAAAGGAGCAATAGCTTATCTTCTAAATTTCGTAAATACTATAATTAAAAATATGGAAAAAGCATAAGGTCTTTTTCCATCTCTTATGAAGGTAATAAATGACTGAAATTAAGGACACAGCCAAAATTGGAAATGATTTTTATATAATTGAAACTTTAAAAGATGAGAAAGTTTATTTTAATATCTCAAAACAACTCTTCTCAAAAACGGAAAAATTAAAAAGCATTACAATTCCACTAAATTTAATTGATTTAGAAAAACTTCACAAAGAACTGATAGGACTCTTCTTTAAAGGTATTCAAAAAACAGAAGATCCATATAAAGCAGCCGAATTGGTAGAAAATAAAGCAAAAGAGGAGTATAAAGGACTAAAATCAGAGGATGTGCTATTTCAAGAATTTAAAAACGAAAAACTTAATAAAATTTGCGAAGATGAAAAAACTCTTAAAAATATTATTGCTTTCTTAGTTTTAAAAGGAACAAAATTCTACAAATGCATAAGAGATTACTCGATGAGAGATGAAGAAGTAGATGAAATAATTGAGACTATTTACAAATTTACAGAATCATCCAAAAATGCAATTAAAAATATCGTAGGAGATATTAAAAGTATTCACTTTTCAATTGATGATAAATTGATCTTATACTTTAATGAAACTCCT
>JBDONU010000135.1:0-3808 GCA_039831175.1 Nautiliaceae bacterium | reverse complement strand
CTTGATGCAATATGCCTAAATCTTCTTACAAAAAACGATTTTGGAAGCGATGAAAATGAGATTATCTTTATAACAAAGAAAAAAGAAATCTTAATCCCTCAAAATTCAAAAGAGGCAATCGCTTTTGAATTGGTTGAACTGATAAAAGGAATTTGATGCACTTAGCAATTATAATGGATGGAAACGGAAGATGGGCAAAGCAAAGAGGATTTCCTCGTACAAAAGGGCACCAAAAAGGAGTTGAAGTTGTAAGAGAAATTACAACCTATTGTGCCAAAAATCCAGAAATTGATACTTTAACACTTTACGCCTTTTCTACTGAAAACTGGAAAAGACCAAAAAGTGAAGTCGAATTTTTGATGAAACTTTTGGACAAATACCTAAAAAAAGAGCTAAAAACTTACATTCAAAACGATATAAAATTTGAAGTAATAGGGGATATATCAAAATTCTCCCCATCCCTTCAAAAAAGAATTTTAGCTACAAAAGAAGCTACTAAAAACAACAAAAGCCTAACCCAAGTATTAGCCCTAAACTATGGAAGCAAAGATGAAATTACAAGGGCAGTAAAAAGAGTGCTCCAAAAAAAAGAGAAAATCACACCTGAGAATATCCAAAAAAATCTCGATATGCCAAGGGATGTGGATTTGCTTATTAGAACTAGCGGGGAGATGAGGATTAGTAACTTTTTACTCTGGCAAATTGCATATGCTGAGATGTTTTTTACCAAAACCCTCTGGCCTGATTTTACAAGTGAAGAACTTGATAAGATTTTAAAAGAGTTTAAAAAAAGAGAGAGAAGATTTGGAGGAATTTAATGGAAATTATTGTATTTATTTTTGGAGTTATGATTGGAAGCTTTTTAAATGTGGTAATTCACAGAGTCCCAAAGCAAGAAAATATCGCCTATCCACCAAGCCACTGCCCAAAGTGTAATACGAAATTAAAACTTTATCACAACATACCAATTATAAGCTGGCTTTTACTAAAAGGAAAATGCGCCTTTTGTAAAGAACCAATTTCCATAAGATACCCAATAGTTGAACTCTTAACTGGAATTTTAGCAGTGATTGTTTATGAAAAGTTTAAGGTCATTGATATTTACTTTATTGTAACTTTTGGGGTTTTTGCCACCCTCTTAGCACTTAGCGTAATTGACTTGGATTATAAAGCAGTACCTGATAGCTTAAACCTTCTTGCGCTAACCCTTGCTTTTTTCTCATCCTCTGATATTTTAGAAAACTTCAAAAACGCTCTTTTGATAATGGGGGGGATGAGTCTTATTAGATATTATGTAAGTTACTTTATAAAACAAGAAGCTATGGGAGAAGGAGATATAATTGTTGGAGGGACTATGGGAGCTTTGCTTGGAGTAAAAGGGGCAATTGTAGCTATTTTTATAGCATCTCTTATAGCACTTCCCGCATCTTTGTATAACAGATTTTCAAATAAAGAATTAGAACTTCCATTTATTCCGTTTTTGGCTCTTGGGACACTTATAACCTGGCTTTTTAAAGATGAGATTTTAGGATTTTGGAGTATAATATATGGATAGACTTTCAAAATATATCCTAAAAGAGTTTTTACCAATTTTTTTTTCACTCTTTTTAATAATGAGTGTAATTATTTCGCTTATTTTTATAATCTCCATCTCAAATGTAACAGCCGGTCTCAAAATCACCTTTCTTGACCTTTTGAGAATGTATCTTTTAACCCTTCCCCAGATAATCTTTATCTCAATAGCTATCTCCTTCTTCATAGCCTCAACATCCCTTTATGCAAAACTTAGCGACTCAGAAGAGTTAATAGCCCTTTTTGCACTTGGATTTAAACCTCTAAAAATATTAAAACCCATCTTGATAATAAGTATTATTGTTACTTTAATCAGCCTTTTTTTACTTTTTATATCAATACCTTATTCAGAAGTAGCTTTGAAAAACTTTAAAAATCAAAAAAAAGCAACTGCTCAATTTAGCTTCCAATCCAATCAAGTCTCTCAAAAATTTGGAAATTGGGTAGTATTTGCAAATAAAAAAACACATAATTATTCTCAAATCTTTCTTTTTAACCCAATAGAAAAAAAATTAATCATCTCAAAAAACGCAAACTTAAATTCAAAAAACAATATCTTAACATTTTCACTTTTTAAAGGAAAAATATACGATTTTAATTCAAGCTATATTATTCGATTTAAAAAAATGCAAATTAACAAAAAAAATCCACAAGTTAAAATTTCATTTTTTGATTTAAAAAACTATTTTAAATACAATAAAAAAATATTTGCCAATAAGCTTCCAATTGCCATTTTACCAATTACCTTATTTTTCTTTATACCACTTATAAGTTTTTATCATCCAAGACTATCAAGAAAAAAACCAATATTAACATCCACTATCCTTGTAACAATTTATATTGCAATTTCTCTTTTAAATAAAAATCTAGCAGTTTCAATTTTAATTAGTCTAACATTTTTAATAATAGGAGGAGGATTATTCAAATGGAAAAACAAATTCTAGCAATTATAGCTTATGATGGCAGCAGATTTTACGGAATGCAAATTCAATCCAACAAACCAACAATTCAAGGAGAAATTGAAAACGCTCTTAAAAAACTAAACATAAATTCAAAAATAAAGCATGCTGGAAGAACTGATAGGGGCGTTCACGCATTAAATCAGGTAATATCGTTTAAAATTCCAAAATTTTGGGAAGAAGAAAAATTAAAAAACTTACTAAACCAAATTCTATCTCCTTCAATATATATAAAAACACTCAAAAAAGCTCCACTAAATTTTCACCCAAGATACGCAAAAAAGAGAAGTTATAGATACTTACTCTCTCCCAAAATTTCTCCATTTACCGCAAACTATTTAACCCACTACCCAAAAAAAATAAACTATCCCCTTTTACAAGAAGCCCTAAATACTCTCAAAGGAACTCACAACTTTACCCACTTTGCAAAAACTGGAAGTGATGTAAAAAATTACAAAAGGACAATCTACTCAGCTAAAATCTTCCCCTATAAAAATTTAAGCGTTATAAAAATTCAAGGAAATGGCTTCTTAAGAGGACAGATAAGAATAATAGTTGACTTTTTACTAAAAATAAATGAAGACATCTTAACAATAGATGATCTAAAAGATCAGCTAGAAGGAAAACTAATCTCAAAACATTTAGCCCCTCCAAATGGACTTTATTTAGAAAGAGTTTGGTATCACTCTACTTTAATTGAGTCATCATATTCATCATCAAAATTAATATGAACCTTTGGAGTAGGCGGTTTTACTATAAGTTTTTGAGCATTTAAAACTCTAACTTCTCTTATACACTTAAAAGTTGGATATACTTTATCTCCAATACTCCTATACCCTTCAAATTTACACTCATTTGCTTTAATATACTTCAAAAATTCCTCAATCACCAAATTTGACTCAATTATTTTAGAGGTTTGAGAAATTATTTTACCACTTATATGCAAATATTTAACTTCATAAATCTTTGCAAATAAAAAAACAGGCAAAACAAAAAGTAACATTCGCATAAATAAAACCTTTTTATTAATTATAACAAATTACTACCTAACCTCATAAATCTTAAATAGACTTAATAAAAAACTTATCAATAACTGCACCTGCTAAATACAGATACAAACTCTGGCAACTTGCAAGATTTAGTGAGTTTCAATACTTCAAATATATCGGTTGAATATCAATTTAGTTTCTAAATCATCATCTATAAACATAGTTTCAATACTTCAAATGTATCGGTTGAATAAACTCCTCATTAAGTTTCACAAGCTGTGCGTAAAT
>JBDONU010000036.1:0-13290 GCA_039831175.1 Nautiliaceae bacterium | reverse complement strand
GTTTGGAGTTATATTTGACAAAAATTTGTAGTTAGGGTATATTAAGATAAAAAAGGTCTTTTATGGATAAAAAATTTGATGAGATGAGTATAAAAGAGAAAATTGAGGCAATTGAAGAGGTGGTAAAAAATGATATTTTACCAATGCTTGCGTTTGATGGGGGATATGCTGAGGTTGTTGATGTTAGAGAGGGAAACAATGGAGAGAGTCACGTTTTTATAAGATATGGAGGAGCATGTGCTGCTTGTAGTAGTGCTGGGGGAGCTACTTTGTTTGCAATTGAAGAGACTCTTAGAAGAAGATTAAATTCGGATAAAATAAGGGTTTTTCCGATATAATTTCATAAAAAGGTCTTTTTATGGAAAAATCCTTTAAAGTTGCTCTTTTTTTGGCAATTTTAGTTAATTTTTATCTTACTTTGTCTTTAACTCCTCTTTTTAACCTGGATGAAGGGGCATTTAGTGAAGCTACTCGGGAGATGCTTTTAAATCACGATTTTATTACTACTTATTTGAATGGAAATTTAAGATTTGATAAGCCAATTTTTATTTATTGGCTTCAAGCTTTGAGTGTTAGTATTTTTGGACTTAATGAGTTTGCTCTTAGACTTCCAAGTGCAATTGGGGCTACTATTTGGGCATTTGCAATTTATTTTTTTGCAAGAAGATTCTTTGAAGAGAAAATAGCACTTTTAGCGTCGTTTTTTATGGTTACGGCTCTTCAAATTTCTCTTATTGCAAAGGCTGCTATTGCTGATAGTGTTCTTAATATGTTTATTGCTCTTAGTATGTTTAGCTTTTTTGTTTATCTAAAAGAAAAAAACAAAAAGTATCTCTATTTTACTTTTGCATTTATAGGATTTGGTTTTTTAACAAAAGGACCGGTTGCGGTTTTGGTGCCTCTTGGGACTTATTTTGTTTATGCATTAGTAAAGAAAGATTTAAAAGAATTTTTTAGAGATATTTTTGATTTAAAAGGGATTTTGATTTTTTTAATAATTGCTTTGCCTTGGTATGTAGCTGAGTATATGGCTCAGGGAGAAAAGTTTATTAATGGGTTTTTCTTAAAACACAATTTAGGTAGGTTTGAGAGTAGTTTTGAGAAGCATAAGGGAAGTTTGTTTTATTATATTCCAGTTGTATTGATTGGACTTTTGCCTTGGACTTCTCTTTTTTTAAAATATTTAAGAAAGCTGAAAAATTGGTTAAAAAGAAGGGATGATTTTGTTTTATTTGGAAGTATTTGGTTTTTCTTTGTTTTTATCTTTTTTTCACTCTCAGGGACAAAACTTCCTCACTATGTAATTTATGGATATACGCCTCTTTTTATCTTTATGGCACTTAGTTTTAAGAAAGTAAGAAGTGAATTTTTACTCTCTTTGCCTTTTATTTTGTTCTTGATAGTTTTAATTACTCTTCCGTTTATTGCAAGAGATTATTTAAAATTTGCAAAAGATGAAGTTAAAGTAATTATTATCACTTTGTTACCTCTTTTTAATAAGTTTTATTTTGGGCTTATGTTTACTCTTTTATTTTTGGCACTTTTTAGATTTGGCAAAGAGTTGAAAGTTATTATTCTTGGGTTTTCAATGATAATTGTTTTAAATTATGTTGGATGGATTTATGCTAATGTTAGAGCTATCCCTATAAAAGAAGCGGCTTTGTTTGTTAAAGAGCATAGGATTAAAAAAGTAGTGATGTATCACTTAAATACTCCATCTTTTAGTGTTTATGCAAATATGCTTGTAGAAAAAAGAGTTCCAAAAGTTGGAGATATAGCGATTATGCCAGTTACTTCTTTAAAAAGGTTTAATTATGAACTTTTATTTAAAAAAGGAGTAGTTGCTATTGTTAGGATAAAACCAAAGTCTTCTCACTCTTTGTTTTATAAAAAGTATAGAGGGTGATTTTAGTGATTGGAGGAGGAGTAGCTGGTGCTAGTGTTGCAAGGTTTTTGGCAAAAAAGTATGATGTGACTTTAATTCAAGATAAGATTTGGGAGAAGCCTTGTGGAGGAGGGGTTAAAGTAAAAGTTTTTGATGAGTTTGGACTTGATAAGGGATTGATAAGGCATTTGATAGATGAGGTTGAGATTTTTTATAAAAAAAATAAAATTTCTATTCCTTTAAAAGGTAAAAATCTTGCAATTATAAAAAGAGATGAGTTTGATGCTTATTTAAGAGAAATTGCCAAAGAGAGTGGGGTTAGGATAGTTTATGGGAAGTTTTTAGGGATAGAGAGTGGAAGGGCTGTTGTTAGGGTTGGAGATAAAAAAGAAAAGTTTGATTATTATATTTTAATTGGAGCTGATGGAGTTAATTCAAGTGTTAGAAAGGCTATTGGGCTTTTGGATGTGCCAAAAGTATTAACTCTTTATGCAAAAGTTAATTTGAAAGTTAATAATTGTAAATTCTTTTTTAACGAGGAGCTTGGAGGAGATTATTATGGATGGGCTTTTCCTTATAATAATTTAGCTCATATTGGAAGTGAGAAAAGAAGTTTTGAGAATTTGTGTAAGTATTTAGGGGTATCTCCAAAGCCAAGAGGGTATTATATTCCAGCTTGGCAAAAAGGAATTGAGATTTGTAAAGATAATGTCTATTTTGTAGGAGATGCAGCAGCCCAGGTTATGCCTATGACTTTTGAGGGAATTTATTACTCGATGAAATCGGCAAAAATTCTTGCAAATTCAATTATAAATGGACTTGATTATAAAAAAGAGTGGGAGAGAGTTTTTTTAAAAGATTTTGCTTTTATGAAGTTTTTAGAGACTTTAAATAAAACCTCTTTAAGAGGAGTTTTACTAAATGCTCATAAACTTAATTTAATAAAAGAATTGACAATCTCCTCTTGGCTTAGGGCTTAGTGTTTGTTTTTTTCCTCCTTTAATGTTAAAATTATATTAAATTTTTGTAAGGAGGTTTTTTTGATGGCAAGATTTTTTTTATTTTTATTTTTGGTATCTTCTCTTTTTGGGTATGAATATCTTATAAAGTTCTCACATGTTGTCTCTCCTGATACTCCAAAAGGTAAAGCGGCTGAGTATTTTGCAAGAAGAGTTGAGGAGTTATCTGATGGTAGAATTAAAGTTAAAGTGTATCCAAATGGGGAGCTTGCTCAGGATAATGTTGTAATTAGAAAGATGCTAATTAATAATGAAGTTCAAATGGCAGCACCAAGCATTGCAAAATTTACTTCTATTGTACCAGAGCTTGGAATTTTTGATGTACCTTTTTTATTTAAGGATGAAATGCATGTAAGAAGAATTTTTGATGGGGATATTGGTAAAAGATTGCTTAATAGATTAAATCGAGATGGGTATGTAGCACTTGGATATTGGAGTAATGGATTTAAAGAGATTACAAATAATAAACGTCCAATTATTTATCCTCAAGATGTTAGAGGATTAAAAATAAGAGTAATGAGCTCAAAAATTTTAGTAGAGCAATATAGAGTGCTTGGAGCTATTGCAGTTAGTATGCCATTTAGTAGAGTGTATGAGGCGTTAAAAAAAGGATATATTGATGGAGAAGAGAATACAATTTCAACTATTTATACAGAAAAGTTTTACAAAGTTCAAAAATATATGACTCTTACAAATCACGGATATTTAGGTTATATTGTTGTAGTAAGTCCTGATTTTTGGGCAAGTTTGCCAGGTGATTTAAAAGCAGTTATAAAAAAAGCTTTTAGAGAAGCTACTATTAAAGAGAGAGAGTGGGCAATTGAATTAAACAAAAGAGAGCTTAAAAAATTACAAGAAATTGCAAGGGAAGGTAAATTGAGGATTGATTATTTAACTTCTGAGGATAGAATGCGTTGGAAAAAGGTTATGATTAGAAAAGTCTATCCAAAACTTTATAGAGTAGTTGGTAAAAAACTTATAAAAGAAGTTATGAAATTGGAAAATATTAATTAATTTTATTATGAAAGTTTAGCCAGTTTGTATCATAAAAATTAAGAATTTCTATAAAAATTATTGACAAAGATAAGCTTTTTTTATATAATTTCATCAGATTAAAAATCTTGATAAAAAGGAGGCGGAAATGTTTAGACCAATAGGGCTTAGAGTATTGGTAGAGAGAATGGAAGAAGAAGCTAAAACTGCAAGTGGAATTATTATTCCAGATAACGCAAAAGAAAAACCACTTGAAGGAAAAGTAATTGCAATTTCAAAAGAAGTTGAAGAAGATGAAAACTTACTAATTAACGAAGGTGATATCGTAGTATTTGCAAAATATAGTGGAACTGATATTACAATTGACGGAAAAGAATATCTTGTATTAAATACTGACGATATTTTAGGAAAAATTGAAAAATAATTAAAAGGAGGGGAAAATGGCAAAAGAAATTGTATATAGCGATGTAGCAAGAAACGAATTACTTGCAGGAGTTGAAAAACTTGCGGATGCGGTTAGAGTTACAATGGGACCAAAAGGAAGAAATGTATTACTTCAAAGAAGTTTTGGAGCACCGCACATTACAAAAGACGGAGTAAGTGTTGCAAAAGAGATTGAACTTAAACATCCAGTAGAAAATATGGGTGCTCAACTTGTAAAAGAAGTTGCGAGTAAAACTGCTGATGAAGCAGGTGATGGAACAACAACAGCAACAGTTTTAGCACATGCAATTTTTAAAGAAGGGCTAAAATATATTACTGCTGGTGCAAACCCGATTGCAGTAAAAAGAGGAATGGATGCAGCAGCTCAGGCTATTATCAATGAACTTAAAAAAATGAGCAAGCCTGTTGAAAACAAAGAACAAATTGAGCAAGTTGCAACAATTTCTGCAAACAATGATAAAAAAATCGGAAAACTTATTGCAGAAGCAATGGATAAAGTTGGAAAAGATGGTGTTATTACTGTTGAAGAAGGTAAATCGCTTGAAGATGAACTTGAAGTAGTTGAAGGTATGCAATTTGATAGAGGATATTTAAGTCCATACTTTGTAACAGATCCAGAAAAAATGGTAGCTGAGTATCAAGATGCATATATCTTGTTATATGATAAAAAAATCAGCAATATGAAAGACCTTTTACCATTACTTGAACAAATTGTTCAAGCTGGAAACAAACCATTACTAATCATTGCAGAAGATGTTGAAGGTGAGGCATTAGCAACTCTTGTAGTAAACAAATTAAGAGGCGTATTGAATGTAGTTGCGGTTAAAGCACCTGGGTTTGGTGATAGAAGAAAAGCAATGCTTCAAGATATTGCTATTCTTACAGG
Source organism: Nautiliaceae bacterium (assembly GCA_039831175.1). GTDB lineage: Bacteria > Campylobacterota > Campylobacteria > Campylobacterales > Nautiliaceae > Caminibacter. The sequence goes on along the minus strand of JBDONU010000036.1, from coordinate 8,063 downwards.
TGGACAAGTAATTAGCGAAGAACTTGGAAGAACATTAGAGAGTGCAACTTTACAAGATCTTGGACAAGCTGGAAGAATCGTAGTTGATAAAGAAAACACTACAATTGTTGATGGTAAAGGTGATAAAGAGGCAATTGAAGCAAGAATTAAACAAATTAAAAAAGAAATTGAAGAGACAACAAGCGATTATGATAGAGAAAAACTGCAAGAGAGACTTGCAAAACTAAGTGGTGGAGTAGCTGTAATTAAAGTAGGAGCGGCAACTGAAACTGAGATGAAAGAGAAAAAAGATAGAGTTGATGACGCACTAAGTGCTACAAAAGCAGCAGTAGAAGAAGGAATTGTAATTGGTGGTGGAGCAGCAATCTTAAAAGCAGCTAAAAAAGCAGAAGTTGAATCAGTAGATCCTGATGAGCAAATTGGAATTGATATTATCAAAAGGGCGGTAAAAGCTCCAATTAAACAAATTGCTGAGAATGCTGGATACGAACCAGGAGTTGTGGCGTTAAATGTTGAAGAAGCTGATGAGAATGTTGGATTTAACGCAGCAACTGGTGAATATGTAGATATGTTTGAAGCTGGAATTATTGACCCAACAAAAGTTGAAAGAATCGCACTTCAAAACGCAACAAGTGTAAGCGGCTTGCTTCTTACAACAGAAGCAGCTGTAACAGAAGAGCCAAAAGACGAAAAAGCTCCAGCAGCACCTGATATGGGTGGAATGGGAGGAATGCCAGGGATGATGTAATCCCTTGGCTTTTTTAATTTAAAAAAGACAGACTCTTCTAATTAAAAATTTGTAAATCAATCTTTTCATATCTCTTTAACTTTTCTTTGATATAACCTCATAAAAATTTCTTACTTAAAGGTAAATAATGCAAAAAATTTCACTTGTGTTAAGTGGTGGAGGGGCAAGGGGATATGCTCATATTGGAGTGATTGAAGAGCTTAAAAAACATTTTGAAATAATCAGCATTTCAGGCACTTCAATGGGAGCTGTAATAGGGGGAATGGAAGCTTGCGGTAAACTTGATGCATATAAAAAGTGGGTTATGAGTCTTGATTTTTTAGATATTTTTAAATTTTATAAACCCCCTTTTAAGCTTGATGGAGAAAAAATTTTTAATAAAATAAAAGAACTTGCAGGAGAGTATAAAATAGAAGAACTTCCGATTAAATTTACGGCTGTTGCTACTGATTTGAGTAAAAAGAAAGAAATTTGGTTTCAAACAGGAGATTTATGGACTGCTGTTAAAGCTTCAAGTGCGATTCCCGGGGTTTTTGATCCTGTTATTGTAGATGGTAGAATTTTAGTAGATGGAGGGGTTTTAAATTTAATGCCTATTGCTCCTGTTATGAGTGATTTTTCTGATTTGATTGTTGCTGTTAATTTATATGGAGAAAATAGGGATATAAAGATTAACTTTTCAAAAGAAATAGAAAAAAAGCAAAATTTATTTGAGGATGTATGGAATAAAATTTTTAATATAAATATAAAAGAAAATATTGTTAACAAATCCATAGATTTGATGATGGAGGTTATTTTCAGATACAGAAAGGCTGAATATATTCCTGATATAGAAATTATAATTCCTCAAAATATTGCCAATTGGTATGAGTTTCATAAAGCTCCAGAACTAATTGAGATAGGAAGATTTTTAACAAAAGAAGCACTTCAAAAAGCTAAAAAAGAGGGTATAATTTCTTAAAAAAGGAAAAAAAATGCAAAAAATTTATACAAAAAAGGCTCCTGAGGCAATAGGTCCTTATTCTCAGGCCGTTAAAGTTGGCAATATGGTTTTTACATCTGGTCAAATTGCTCTTACTCCAAGTGGAGAATTTTTAGATGCTGATGTAAAGATTCAAACAAAGCAAGTATGTGAGAATTTAAAAGCTGTATTAGGTGCTGCTGGATGTGAGATTAGTGATGTTGTAAAGACAACTATTTTTTTAACTGATATTAATGATTTCTTAGCGGTTAATGAAGTTTATGGGGAGTATTTTTCACATAAACCTGCAAGAAGCACTGTGGTTGTAAAAGAACTTCCAAAAGGGGCAAAAGTAGAGATTGAGTGTATTGGAGTGATTAAATCTTAAAAAAGACTTAATTTAAGATTACTTTAAGATTAAGTCTGTAATATTTCACACTAAAAAACCATTATTAAAGGGTTAGGGTATGTATGCAGTTATTAAACACGGTGGGAAACAATATAAAGTAAAAGTTGGTGATATTTTAGACCTTGATAGAATTGAGGGAGCTGAGCCAAAGCAAACTATTGAGATTGATGATGTTTTATTAGTTAATGGAGATGATTTAAAAGTTGGAAATCCAAAAGTAGAAGGTGCAAAAGTAATCTTAGAAGTTATTGGAAATTATAGAGGTAAAAAAGTAATAATTTTCAAAAAAAGAAGAAGAAAAGACTCTAAGAAAAAAAGAGGTTTTAGAAGAGATTATACAAAAGTTAAAGTTAAAGAAATTATAGCGTAAGGAGAAGGAATGGCACATAAAAAAGGTCAAGGGTCAACTCAAAATAACAGGGACTCAGCTGGTAGAAGACTTGGGATAAAAAAATTTGGTGGAGAGTTTGTAAAAGCTGGTAATATCATCGTTAGACAAAGAGGAACAAAATATCACCCTGGAAACAATGTTGGGATGGGTAAAGACCATACAATTTATGCATTAATTGATGGATATGTAAAATTTGAAATCAAAGATAAAGATAGAAAAAAAGTTTCAGTTTACCCTACAAAGGATTAATCTTCTTCTTTTTTTGCTCCTTTACTTTGTATAATTTTATAAACTAAATTTTAGGATGTTGTTATGAGAGTAGTGATTTTGGCTTTTTTATTCTCTTTTGCATTTGGTAAGTGGATTATTTTTAACTATTCAAATAAAGAAATAATGGCTAAAATTGATAGAATAGAAATTAAAAAGTCTTTTATAAATGTTAAAGAGAAAAGAGAGACTGCAAAAGAGGGGCTTGTTAGATTTTATGAGGCTCGTGTTGTAAAAAAGCCAATTTTTATTTATTCATTTTTTTATAGGGGAAATTTGATTTATAAAGTTAAGAAGTTTAAAAAACTTGATTTGTTTAAAGATTACATTTTAATAGGAGGGGAAAATGTTTATTGATAAGATAAAGCTTAAAGTTAAATCTGGAAAAGGTGGAGCTGGATGCATTAGTTTTAGAAGGGAGAAGTTCATTCCAAAAGGTGGACCTGATGGAGGAGATGGTGGAAAAGGTGGGGATGTGATAGTTGAGTGTGATAACAATACTCACACACTCTCTCACTTTAAAGGAAAAAAACTATTAAAAGCAAAAAATGGGCGTCCTGGGGAAGGAAAGAAAAAACACGGAGCTGATGGAGAGGATTTAGTGTTAAAAGTGCCACCTGGGAGCGTTATTAAAGATGCAAATAGTGGGGAGATTTTAATGGAGCTTACAGAGCATGGGGAGAGAAAAGTATTGCTTGAAGGTGGAAAAGGGGGGCTTGGCAATTGGCGTTTTAGAGGCAGCAGAAACCCAGTTCCAAGATATGCGCAGCCTGGTGAAGAGGGGAAAGAACTTGATATTATAATTGAGTTAAAGCTTATTGCCGATGTTGGACTTGTTGGTTTTCCAAACGCTGGTAAATCTACTTTAATTTCAGCCCTTAGCAATGCAAAACCAGAAATTGCAAATTATGAATTTACAACGCTAACTCCAAAACTTGGGGTTGTAAAAGTTGATGAGTATAGAAGCTTTGTAATGGCTGATATTCCCGGAATTATTGAGGGTGCAAGCGAAGGAAAGGGGCTTGGGCTTGAATTTTTAAGACATATTGAAAGAACTAAAACTATTCTTTATGTGATTGATTTAGCTTCTTTTAGAGACCCTATTTATCAATTTAAAACTCTTCAAAAAGAGCTTAAAAAATATAGCGAAGAGCTTTATAAAAGAGATTATGCTATTGCACTTAATAAAGTAGATGCAGTTGATGTAAGTAAAGTAAAAGAGTTTTTTGAAAAGCTAAATATCACTCCAACAAAGCCAAAGTATGGAGCAAGTGAAGAGTACCCTTGCTATTTTGATAAGAAAACTTTTATTTTGCCAATTAGTGCGGCTGCAAGAATTAATCTTGATGCGCTCAAATTTGCACTTGCTGATTTAGTGGAGAAGGCAAAAAATGAAGAGACTAGTATTTAAGGTAGGAACTGCTACTTTATATGAAAATGGTAAGCTTAGTAAGAGAATGGATAGAATAGTTGAATTACTTGCAAAACTAAATAAAGAGTATGAAATTATTTTAGTAAGTTCTGGGGCGGTTGGTGCTGGTTATACTAAATGCCCTCTTGATAAAAGCAAGCTTGAAAACAAACAAGCTCTTGCCGCTATTGGTCAGCCTCTTTTGATGAGAGAATATAAGGAGAGATTTAATAAGTATGGAATTGTTGTGGCTCAGGTTTTGCTTACTGCTGCTGATTTTGACTCTCGTAAAAGAACTGAGAATGCAAAAAAGATGATAGAAGTTTTGCTAAAAAATAAAGTAATTCCAATTATTAATGAAAATGATTCTGTGGCAGTTGATGAGATACTTTTTGGAGATAATGATCAGCTTAGTGCGTATGTGACTTACTATTTTGATGGGGATATTTTGTTTATTATAAGCGATATTGATGCTTTTTATACTGATAATCCAAAACTAAATAAAGATGCAAAACCGATTAGCATAGTAGAAAAAATTGAGGATGAGTGGTTAAAGCAAGAGTGCAATCCCAATGATGCTTTTGCAACTGGTGGAATTGTGACTAAACTTTTAGCGGCTAAGTTTTTGATGGAGAGAAATAAACCGATGTTTTTAACAAGTGGAGAGAATCTTGAAGCAATTGAAGAGTTTTTAAAGGGGAAACATATTAAAGGGACTTTGTTTAAAGGAGGGGGTAGTGAAAGTAGTAGCAACAAATAAAAAAGCGTATCACGATTATGATATTTTTGATAAATATGAAGCTGGGATTGAGTTAAAGGGAAGTGAAGTTAAAGCTATTAGAGCTGGGAGAGTAAATTTAAAAGATAGCTTTATTAAAATTAAAGATGGAGAGGCTTGGTGGGTTCAAGGGCATATAAGCAACCTTGATACTTCGTATTCTGCATTTAGACACGATGAAAAAAGACCAAGAAAACTTCTTCTTCACAAAAGTGAGATTGCAAAGCTTGCTGGATATACGAGTGAAAAGGGGTATACTTTAATTCCTACAAAACTCTACTTTAATAACAAAAATAGAGCAAAACTTGAAATTGCCGTAGCAAAAGGGAGAAAACTTCACGATAAACGCCGCGTTATGAAAGAAAAGGAGCTTCAAAAAGAAGCAAGGGCGGCTATGAAGAGATATGGTTTTTAAGTTCTTCTAATACTTTTTTTGCATGTCCTTTTGCTTTTACATTTTTAAATTCTTTTACAATCTCTCCATTAGGAGAGATAATAAAGGTTGAGCGGATAACTCCTTCATACTCTTTTCCATACATTTTCTTTTTACCCCAAGCACCATAGGCTTTTAAAACTTCTTTATTTTCATCGCTAAGAAGAGTTATTTTTAAGTTGTGTTTTTGGATGAAATTTGAGTGACGCTTAGGACTATCTGGGCTTATTCCAATAACAATACTCCCAAGCTTTTCAAATTCATCAATAAGCTCGCTAAACTCTTTTGCCTCGGTTGTGCAACCTGGGGTATTGTCTTTTGGATAGAAGTATAACACTATCCATTTCCCAAGTAAATCTCTAAGACAAATTTCTACTCCATCTTGATTTGGCAAACAAAACTCTTTTGCTTTCATTAGATAGCCCTTTTGAATTCTGGATATGCTTCAATGCCGCACTCATTAATATCAAGTCCTTCAATTTCTTGATCTTCTTCTATTCTAAATGGAATAAATTTATTGATAATGTAAATTGCAATATAAGAAGTAACAAAAGCAAAAATACCAACTTCTACTATTCCTTTTATTTGAGCTATTAGACTAACCTCTTTTCCAAAAATACCAGTTGCAATTGTTCCCCAAATTCCATTTACCAAGTGTACTGAGAGTGCACCAATTGGGTCATCAATTTTTAGCTTATCAAAAAATGGCACTGCATAAAATACAAGTGCTCCTCCAATTGCTCCAATTAAAAGTGCTGCGTATGGATTAACTACATCAGCACCAGCGGTAATTGCAACAAGTCCTCCTAAGGCCCCATTTAAAATCATTGTAATATCAAATTTTTTATAAGTTAAATAACTCAAAATCATAACAACAAGCCCACCAATTAAACCAGCGTTATTTGTATTCATAATAACAAGTGCAACGCTATTGGCTGCTTCTTTGCTTGAAATATTTCCAACACTTCCTCCGTTAAATCCAAACCAACCAATCCAGAGTAAAAATGCTCCAAGCACTACCAAAGGAATGTTGCTTGCTGGAATTACTCTAATTTTTCCATCTTTTGTATATCTACCTTTTCTTGGACCAATTATTAAAATTGCCGCAAGAAGTGCCCAACCACCTGTTGAGTGGATAATTGTACTTCCTGCTAAATCGTGCATATTTGAAATATCAAGGAAAGTGTCTTTTAAAAAGTTTGCTCCCCAAGTTAAATTTACAACTATTGGATAGATAAATCCAGCCATAATAACTGCAAAAATTGCAAGGGGGATTACGCGAGTTCTCTCACTAACTCCACCACTCATAATGTTAACAGTTTTGCCCACAAATGCCATTTGGAAAAGAAAAGCTGCGTATTTGCTCATATTGCTTTCATCCCATTTGCCAAATGCTAAGGTATATCCCCAAAAGAAAAAAACTAAACTTGCTACAATGTAAATCATTGTATTAATTGTGAGCACAGCTGTTACATTCTTAGTCCTAACAAGCCCAGCTTCAAGCATTGCAAAGCCAGGAACCATTAAAATAATTAAAGTAAATGCAAATAGTGCAAAAAAGGTATCAATTATCCAAGCAAAGTCCATTTTGCTTCCTTAAATAGCTTCTTCATCTTCTTCGCCAGTTCTAATTCTTATTACTTTTTCAATTGGCAATACAAAGATTTTACCATCACCAATTTTTCCGGTTCTTGCAGATTTTTGGATAGTTGAGATCACTTTTTCTAAATCTTCTTCTTTTACTATCAGTTCAATTTTAATTTTTGGAATAAAATCAACAACATACTCAGCCCCTCTATAAAGTTCTGTATGACCTTGTTGTCTTCCGTGACCTTTTACTTCACTAACTGTAATTCCGGTAATTCCAATTTCAAATAGTGCATCTTTTACATCTTCAAGTTTGAATGGTTTGATAATTGCTTCAATTTTTTTCATTCTATCTCCTTATTTGAGTTTAATTTTGGTGATTAAATTTTGAGCTTTTTTTAAAGCCTCTTTTGCATTTTTGTGGCTTACTAACAAAACTCCCATTCTACGACCAGGATACGCTTTTGGTTTTCCAAATACAATAAAGCGACTATTTTGACTAAATACCTCATCTTCAATCTCAAATGTTGGAGTGAAGGTTTTTTTATCAGCTTTAAAAGCTGCGCTTGCACCAGGAGTTAAAAATTCAAATCCAAGTGGTAAGTTAAGTACCGCTCTTATGTGAAGAGCAAATTCGCTTTGACTTTGAGTGATTAATGTTACAAGTCCTGTATCGTGGGGGCGAGGAGATACTTCGCTAAAATAGACTTCATCTCCTTTAACAAACAATTCAACTCCAAAAATTCCTCTACCTCCTAAGCCTTCTACTATTTTTTTTGCAATTTCTTTTGCTTTATTTAGTGCTACTTCGCTCATATCCATCTCTTGCCAAGAGAAGATGTAATCTCCATCTTTTTGGATATGTCCAATTGGCGGGCAAAATACTATTTCTTTATCGTTTTTTGCGGTAAGAAGAGTTATTTCATAATCAAAATCTATAAACTTTTCTATAATTAATTCATCAGCACTTCCTCTTGCATCCTCTTTTGCAAATTCCCAAGCGGTAATAATTTCATTCTCATTTTTTACAATGCTTTGTCCATGTCCTGAGCTACTCATTATAGGTTTTACCACTACT
>JBDONU010000009.1:0-3842 GCA_039831175.1 Nautiliaceae bacterium | reverse complement strand
ACCCGGCTATTAAAAAGTTTGTTGAATACTCAATTGATAACGGATTTGAGCCCTATTTTATTTATGATGGACTTGAAGGATTGATTGATGGAAAGATTAAAAAAGCAAAAATCCAAGATGTAGCTGGAATTATAAGCAAAGGCGGCACAATTATTCGTTCATCTCGCAGCAAAAGGTGGTATGAGAAAAAGTATAGACAAAAAGCTTTTGAAAATATTAAAAAAGAAGGTATCGAAGCTATTGTGGTACTTGGAGGAGATGGAAGTTTTAGGGCACTTGATATCTTTTATAAAGAGTTTGGAACAAAATTTATGGGAATTCCAGCAACCATTGATAATGATATCGCCCTAAATGATTATTCAATAGGAGTTGATACCGCCCTTAATGTAATCCGCCACGCAATTGATGAGATTAGAGATACAGCCAGCAGTTTTAGCAGAGCCTTTGTAATTGAGACGATGGGAAGAGAGTGTGGGTATTTGGCTTTGACTTCTGCCATTGCAAACGGGGCTGAGATGTGCTTGATTCCAGAAGTAGAGTTTAACCTCAAAAATTTAAAAAAGAGATTTTTAAAAGAGATAAAAGAAGGAAGAAACTATTTTATTGCAGTTGTTGCAGAGGGGTTAAACATCACAGAAAAAATAAAACAATGGTTTGAAAAAGAAATAGGCTTTGAATCAAGAACTACAATACTTGGACACATCCAAAGAGGAGGAAGTCCAACTGTTATAGAAAGACTAAGAGCCGCTGAATTTATAGTAAAAGCCATTGACAACCTACAAAGTAACCCAAATAAAGTAGTTACATATTACAACGATAAATTTATTTTAAGGGATTTAGATGAGATTGTAAATTCAAAATACACTCTTGATAAAGAGATGCTAAAAATCGCAAAAAAATTAATGGGAGTATAAAATGAATTTACTTAAAAAATATAACATAAAAACACCTAAATCAAAAACCTTTAAAATTAGTGAAAAACTAAGCTTTGATACATTTCCTTGTGTGTTAAAGATAAACAAAAACATCCACAAAAGCGATGTTGGAGGGGTAATAACTTCAATTAACTCAAATGAAGAGCTAAACAGAGCAAAAGAGATAATCTTAGAAAATCTAAAAAAACATAACATAAAAATAAATGAAGATGATAAATTTTTAATTCAAGAAGAAGTAAAAGGGATTGAACTTTTTATTGGAGGGGTATTTGATAATGTTTTTGAAGAGGTTTTAGTATTTGGAAAAGGCGGAGTTTTAGTCGAGATTGAAAAAGATATAACCTATATTGATGTAAATTCAGATAAAGAAGAGATAAAAAAAGCTATTGCTTTAACTAAAATCTCAAAAATCTTCCCAGAGTTTAGAGGCAAAAAGTATGACCTGGATTTAGTTGTAAAAGAGATTCAAAAATTTCAAAATCTCTTTAAAAACGAAGATATAAAAGAGTTTGATATAAATCCTCTTATCTACACAGAAAAAGGCTTAGTAGCAGTTGATGTTAGGATAAAAGAAAATAAACCTCCTAAAAAGGAGTTTATTAAAAAAACTCACTCTCTCTTTAACAATAAAAAAGTAGCAATCCTTGGAGCTACCGATAAAAAAGATAAAGTCGGATATGCTATTGCTAAAAACGCTATGACAAGCAAAGCTGAAATTTTTTTCGTAAACCCAAAACTCTCTACCCTCTTTGGTAAAAAAGTATATAAGTTAGATGAGCTTTTAGAGGTTGATACAGCGGTTATCGCAATTCCTCCTAAGTTTGTGTTAGAGAGCATTGAATACCTTGCAAAAAAAGGGTGCAAAAACTTTATCATAATATCAGCCGGATTTAAAGAAAGCGGTAATATTGAAAAAGAAGAGAAGATAAAAAAACTTGCAAAAGAGTATAACTTAAATATTGTAGGACCAAACTGCCTTGGGATTTATAACTCCAAATTGGATTTAAACCTAACCTTTGCAAAAAGCCCCATAAAAAAAGGCTCCCTTGCCCTTATTTCTCAAAGCGGAGCAGTTTTGACTGCTTTAATGGATAAAGCTGCCCTTAAAGTTGGATTTTCTCACATAATCTCAATGGGGAATATGGCTGATTTTAACTTTGCAAATGCACTACAAGAGCTAAACAACCAACCCTCTTGCAAAGAAATCTCAATCTACATAGAAGGACTGCAATATGGAAAAGCTTATCTAAAAGCTATTAGAAACTCATCTAAGCCAATTTTTATATACAAAGCAGGAAGAAGCGAAGAAGCCAAAAAAGCAGCCTTTTCGCATACTGGGAATTTAGCTGGAAATTATGAAATGATTATTACCCTCTCTAAAATTGCAGGAGCACATATTAAAGATTCAATCGAAACTCTTATCTTTGCTCCTAAATATAAAAATGTAAAAGAAGTGGTAATCGTTACAAACGCCGGAGGTCCTGGAACAATCCTAACAGACTTGGTAACAAAACACAAAAAACTAAAAAAACTTGATAAAGAGATACTTGAAAAACTAAACCAAGTCCTCCCTTCAACCTGGTCAAAAAACAATCCAGTGGATATTATAGGAGATGCAACCTCAACACGCTATAAAGCAGCCCTTGATATATTAGCCCCTATTAGTGAACTTATTTTTGTAATTGTAACTCCTCAGTTTATGACAGATGAAGAGAATATCGCAAAAGTACTTAAAAAGTATAAAAATGTAATACCAATATTTCTTGGTGAATATTCATTTAGTGGGATAGACTTAGAATATTTTAGCTCTCTTGAAGAAGCTGTAAAGATTCTTTAAGAATTTAGAGTTATAATTCCCTCAAATGCGTAAAAGGATTATAAATGACAAAAAAATTACAAAAGAGACCAAAATGAACAGTGCAAGAGTTAAAAAGTTTTATTTTTTAATGAAACTAGGACGCGAGTTTGAGCTTGCGGCAAAAAGAGAGTATATGAATGGGAATATCTCAGGCTTTTTGCATCTTGATATAGGACAAGAAGCTGTTAGTGTTGGGAGTATGCAGGCTTTTGATAAAGGCGATGTATTTACCCACTATCGCGAACACGTACTTGCAATTGCAAGAGGAATGGATGTAAAAGCGATTATGGCTGAACTTTTTGGCAAAAGAACAGGTATTAGCAAAGGAAAAGGTGGCTCAATGCACCTATTTGACCCTACTCTAAATTTTTACGGAGGCGATGCAATAGTTGCAGGACATCTGCCAATAGCAGTTGGCTGTGCTTATGCAAGAAAAATTCAAGGAGAAAAAGCAGGTGTATTTGCAATATTTGGAGATGGTGCAAGTAATGCAGGGGCTTTTTTTGAGAGTATCAACATAGCAACTGCCTGGAAACTGCCTATTATCTTTTTTGCAGAAAATAACTACTACGCAATAGGTACTCATATCTCTTGGGTTAGCCCTTTTAGTGAAATATATCAAAAAGCAAAAAACTATATGCCGACAAAAAGAATTGATGGTATGAATGTTTGTGAGGTTTATCAAGCGGTAATAGAAGCAAAAGAGTATATAGAAAATGGACTTGGACCATACTTTATTGAGGCTGAGACTTACAGGTATGAAGGTCATAGTATGAGTGATGCTGGAAAATACAGAAGCGAAGAAGAACTTGAAATCTTCAAACGCCGTGACCCAATTGAAAATTTAAAAAAAGAAGCAATTAAAAAAGGGCTTGTAGAAGAGAGTTATTTTAACAAAGCAGATTTAAAAGTAGAAAAATTAATTCAAGAAGCAATAGATTTTGCCGCATCTTCTCCTGAACCAGAAATTGAAGAGTTATTTGAAGATGTGTTTTGTAAGGAGTGTGAGAATGTTGTATCGTGAGGCGTTAAATAGAGCCATTGATGAA
>JBDONU010000083.1:0-13323 GCA_039831175.1 Nautiliaceae bacterium | reverse complement strand
CGTCCACGAGCCTGGCGACATCATGCCAGGCGTGGAAACCAACTGACCCGCAAAGGGGATTGCGACGTAGTATAGGGGATCACAGTTCGGTATTATATATGTGGAAACCAACTGACCCGCAAAGGGGATTGCGACCCATATGGCAAACCGCTCCAAAATCTCCTTGAATTAAGTGGAAACCAACTGACCCGCAAAGGGGATTGCGACTGTTTTTCCTTGTGGTAATTCAACTTTTAGAATATCGTTTTGTGGAAACCAACTGACCCGCAAAGGGGATTGCGACGGTTCTTTTTGAATCTCTTTATGAAGCTCATCAACTATGTGGAAACCAACTGACCCGCAAAGGGGATTGCGACTAATGTATCAAATGAATCAATAACTTCATCTACACCATCTGTGGAAACCAACTGACCCGCAAAGGGGATTGCGACAAATTCTTCTCTCTCCTCTATTATTATTGTTATTAGTGGAAACCAACTGACCCGCAAAGGGGATTGCGACGATTTTATTATGTCTTATGATTATCTTATATTTTGTGGAAACCAACTGACCCGCAAAGGGGATTGCGACGATCACAATCAGGGATTTGATAGTAACACATTGTTGTTCCGTGGAAACCAACTGACCCGCAAAGGGGATTGCGACTCATCATCAAATTTTTTAGACTTAATAACAATTTTTCCGTGGAAACCAACTGACCCGCAAAGGGGATTGCGACAACCATATCATATAGGTAGTTAGATATGGTTCTCTGTGGAAACCAACTGACCCGCAAAGGGGATTGCGACTACTCTACACCATTTTTAATGTAATTTATTTCTTTTTCTGTGGAAACCAACTGACCCGCAAAGGGGATTGCGACAACTTCTATAATATTTGTAAGTTCTTTTGTTCTTTCTTTGTGGAAACCAACTGACCCGCAAAGGGGATTGCGACAGAGTTTTTAAGTTTCTTTTTACTATTGCCATATAATGTGGAAACCAACTGACCCGCAAAGGGGATTGCGACTTAACATTTCTAACAATTCATGCATCATTAACATCTACTGTGGAAACCAACTGACCCGCAAAGGGGATTGCGACGCAAAGGTTTAATTTCTCTTTCAATTCTTTCTTTCGTGGAAACCAACTGACCCGCAAAGGGGATTGCGACAAAATCAAAACTGCCCTCTTTCCAGGTGTCATTTTCGTGGAAACCAACTGACCCGCAAAGGGGATTGCGACTTAGTAATATGGGCTAATTTATGCCCAAGAAAAGCTGTGGAAACCAACTGACCCGCAAAGGGGATTGCGACTGTATATTTCACCCACTATATAGTGGGCTATATTGTGGAAACCAACTGACCCGCAAAGGGGATTGCGACTATTAGGGGAATTCCCCTAATATCTTCTAAATCTAATATGTGTGGAAACCAACTGACCCGCAAAGGGGATTGCGACTTGTAATCAAGTATTACCCATCCCCAAAATGGGTCTTGAATAATGTGGAAACCAACTGACCCGCAAAGGGGATTGCGACATTCCCCTTTTTCTTTACTAACGAACTCTTCCCCGTGGAAACCAACTGACCCGCAAAGGGGATTGCGACTCTACAAGCAATAACCCAATAGCTTCACCAACAACAATGGTGGAAACCAACTGACCCGCAAAGGGGATTGCGACATACCATTTTGTTGTATCCCCTTTTACTAAAACGTGGAAACCAACTGACCCGCAAAGGGGATTGCGACTGTTATAAATAGTCCTGTTAGTAGCGTATACCATATTAGTGGAAACCAACTGACCCGCAAAGGGGATTGCGACTGTAAAGGGAGACTCCTCTTCTATTTTTAACACTTTAATTTGTGGAAACCAACTGACCCGCAAAGGGGATTGCGACACCCCATCCCAAAATTTAATAAAAAACCTCTATTAAAAAACAGTGGAAACCAACTGACCCGCAAAGGGGATTGCGACCGTCCCACAGAGTTCCGCCTTTTATTATAAAATCTTCCTTTGTGGAAACCAACTGACCCGCAAAGGGGATTGCGACTATTGTTTTTTACTTTTTACAACTTTATGCTTATGTGGAAACCAACTGACCCGCAAAGGGGATTGCGACTTAGTAATATGGGCTAATTTATGCCCAAGAAAAGCTGTGGAAACCAACTGACCCGCAAAGGGGATTGCGACATAATCCAACAGTTACTCTTCCATCAATGACAACATCCTTCCCATGGTGGAAACCAACTGACCCGCAAAGGGGATTGCGACGTTCAAAAAAAGTGTTTGATTTCCGTATTCTTTCATAAAGTGGAAACCAACTGACCCGCAAAGGGGATTGCGACATTCCCCTTTTTCTTTACTAACGAACTCTTCCGCGTGGAAACCAACTGACCCGCAAAGGGGATTGCGACTGAAGTTCCTCAGGCAGATATACAAACTCTTTAACTGTGGAAACCAACTGACCCGCAAAGGGGATTGCGACTGTAAAGGGAGACTCCTCTTCTATTTTTAACACTTTAATTTGTGGAAACCAACTGACCCGCAAAGGGGATTGAAATTAAGTATTTTGTACTCAGCAAGTAACCGCAACAATATAACCGACCTGTTGAAGAGATGAGGAATAAAAAAACCGTTATAATTCCATAAAAAGAAGAAAAAATGAAATCTAGTAAAAATGGAGTTTAGGTTAGATATTTTTGTAGACCACGGAGTTTATCACTGATTTAATGTTTATAAAAACACCTAAATCTTAGCAAGATACTATGGGATAAATTCTGAGGTGTTTGAACTGTTTAGTTATTTGAATGATTCAAAAAGAATAAGCGAATTCTTAGACAAAGATCACATAAAAAGAGCAGCTAAATTTGCTAAGAAGTTAATTTCTCAAGGAATGATAAAATTCACAAGGAATAAAAAAGATGAAGAGAAGCTTCTTTTTACGTGTGAGAATCATACAAAAGCAAGTCCCAAAATAGCCCAATTAACGATTTAATAGTACAAATTTGTATTGACAATGATAGACTTAATTTATTAAGGGTTGGAATTATTCCCAAAAAAGAGCATCTTTTTACAGATTATCCAAAGGAAATATATAAAAGTTTTTTTGAGTTGTAAAAAGAGAGAATTAAAGAGTTAAGTCTAAAATTCTCTCAGTTCTATCAATATCTTCACTTGAAGGTTTTCTACCAGCTCCAATTTCTTTTAGTACTCTTGCAACAATTAACATCAAAGCTCCAATATATTCTGGTAGTTTTTCTTCAAGCTCTGCACTGATTGGATATTTTAGAGGTGGAATTTGTTCTAAAAATTTTAAAACATCTTGCAAATCAACAACTTCTTCAAGTTCTCTAAATTGTCTCATTGATTCTTCAAAACCTTTTGTAACTGGCATATCAGGTTCCATAATAATATCTCTTCCATTATATCCAGCCTTTTCAACCGCAACAATTAACATATCGTTAAATTTTTTTTCAACAATATCAATAATTCTGTCAGCTTTTGATTTATCCAAATCAATTCCAGCCGCTTTTCTAAATACAGCTTCAAGTTTTTTAAATCCAACTACTCTTGCCATTTTATCTCCTTAAATTTGATTTTTAAAATTATAACTTAACTAAATTATTTAAGTCAAGTTTTATGCAATAAACAACTAAAAATTATATCCTACCCCAAGGTAAAAGGTACTATTATAGTTTGTATTAAAGCCAAGGTTCCTATACCC
Source organism: Nautiliaceae bacterium (assembly GCA_039831175.1). Classification (GTDB taxonomy): domain Bacteria; phylum Campylobacterota; class Campylobacteria; order Campylobacterales; family Nautiliaceae; genus Caminibacter. Next base: position 9,618 of record JBDONU010000083.1, on the reverse strand, counting down.
AACATAAATCTCAGCCGTATCAATTGGAGCAATTCCAGTCTCAAAATAGACTCTATGAAACCTATTAGCATCTCTAAAAGAAGCAACCGGAAGCGCATACTCATACTCTCCCCTTAAAAATACAGGCACTTGTAAATCTGGAATAAAACTAAAAAAACCAATCCCAACAGGAATTGCAGCATTATTATAAGTATAAACAACATCAGCAACTACACTCATTGTAAAAAATGGAGCATCAAGCCCCAAAACATGCCCCTCTCCTTTAACTCCAAACGACCAAAAATTGCACTTATCTTTATGATTATTGATGATGTAATTACCTCTTACATAAAAACTTTCGCTAATAGAAGTATTTGCTCTTATATTCATAGTATCAGGAGAAAAATTAATCCCAATATAAGACATTGCAAACAAAAAACACCCAAGAGATAAAGAAAGTAATTTTTTCATTAATTCTCCTTAAATTTACCGTAATTAAGGTATTTTTCAAACCTTCTTTTTAAAAGCTCATCTTTTGGGAGGGACTTTAACTCTTTTACATTCTCTAAAAAATACTTTTTGATATTCTCAGCTACCAAATCATAATTTTTATGACCTCCCCTATCACCCTCATCAATGATATCATCAATAAGCCCAAGCTCTTTTAACTCCTCTGCTGAAATTTTCAAAGCCTTAGTAGCCGTTTCTATTTTTGAATTGTCTTTCCACAAAATAGCAGCACACCCTTCTGGTGAAATTACGCTAAATACTGAATATTTAAGCATTGCAAACTTATCCGCTACCCCAATTGCCAAAGCTCCCCCACTTCCTCCTTCTCCAACAACAATAGAGATTGTTGGAGTTTTTATGCGGGATAACTCAAAAAGATTTCTTGCAATAGCTTCACTCTGTCCTCTCTCTTCTGCCCCAATTCCTGGGAAAGCTCCTGGTGTATCAATTAAAAACAAAATCGGCAAGTCAAATTTCTCAGCAAGCTTTGCAACCCGCAAAGCCTTCCTATACCCTTCTGGATGTGGCATACCAAAGTTTCTTTTTAATTTATCTTTTGTATTTCTACCCTTCTCTTCACCAATTACCACACACTTCTCATCCCCAATTTTACCGATAAAACAAACAATTGCCGGGTCATCCCTAAACTCTCTATCTCCATGAAGCTCATACTTCTCATCCATAATTCTCTCAATTATATCAATTGAGTGCGGTCTATCTGGATGACGAGCAAGAAGAAGTTTTTGATATGGAGTTAGGTTTTTAAAAGTCTTTTTTATCTCTTTTTCAAGCTCTTTTTGCAAAGTCTCAACCGCATGAGTATCATTCCTTAATTTTGCTAATTCAATTTCTTCTTCAAGTTCGTTTATTCTTTTTTCAAAGTCAAGTGCTACCAAATTTAACCTTTAATTTTTTTAAATATTACAACTCCATTTGTTCCACCAAATCCAAATGAATTACTCATAGCAACATCAATCTCAGCCTCTCTTGCCTCATTTGGCACATAATCCAAATCACACTCTGGATCTGGATATTCATAATTTATTGTAGGAGGAAGAATATTATTTTGCATAGCCATAAGGGTAATTACCGCCTCAATAGTTCCAGCAGCACCTAAACAATGTCCAGTTGCTCCTTTTGTAGAGCTAACAGGAGGGCAATTTTCTTTACCGCCAAAGAGTTTTTTTATTGCCATAGTTTCATAAAGGTCGTTATACTTTGTTGAAGTTCCATGAGCGTTTATATAATCAATTTTTGGTTTACCAGCCATTTCATAAGCCATCTTCATAGCCCTATAAGCTCCCTCTCCTCCTGGTGCTGGGGTTGTGATATGGTTTGCATCTCCACTCTCACCAATTCCAATAATCTCGGCATAAATTTTCGCACCTCTTTTTATCGCATCTTCATACTTTTCAAGTATCAAACAAGCTCCACCTTCTCCCATTACAAAACCATCTCTTTTTGCATCAAACGGGCGACTTGCTTTTTGTGGTTCATCATTTCTGGTAGAGAGAGCCTTCATTGCCGCAAATCCACCAACTCCAACTGGACAAATACACGCTTCTCCTGCTACTACCATCATCTTATCAGCCATTCCGGCTTTTATTGTTTTGTAAGCCTCTGTTATTGCGTGAGTTCCAGCCGCACACGCTGTTACACTTGCAAGGTTTGGTCCTTTTAGGTTATACTCAATTGAAGTAAATCCGCCAAGCATATTTACAAGTGCACTTGGAATAAAAAACGGAGAAATTCTCCTTGGACCCCTCGTCTTAACTATAACGCTTGCTTTTTCAATTACCGGAAGTCCACCAATTCCGCTTGCCGCACTTATTCCAAATTTTTCACTATCATATTCACTAAGTCCGCTATCTTCCATTGCCTCTTTGGCAGCCGCAAGCCCAAGCTGAATAAATCTATCAGCTTTTTTAACTTCTTTTGGATCCATAACACTTTTTGGGTCAAATCCTTTAACTTCCCCTGCAATCTGACTTGCAAAACCTTCTGGATTAAAGTGAGTTATCTTATCAATACCGGTTTTACCATCAATTATATTTTTAAAACTCTCATCCTTATTAAGCCCTACTGAATTTATCATTCCAATTCCAGTTACAACCACTCTCATTGTTTTCCTTTGAATGTAGTATATAGTAAGTAGAATGTAGGGAATCTACTAAATAAACTCCCCACTAACTACTCACTACAAACTACACTCCCCAAAAAAAGGAGAGATTAAGATTTGTGATTTGCAATATACTCCACTACATCCCTTACAGTCTTGATGTTTTCTGCATCACTATCTGGAATCTCAATCCCAAACTTCTCTTCAAGTGCCATAACAAGCTCAACTACATCCAAACTATCTGCATTTAAGTCTTCTACAAAGTTTGAATCCATAGTAATTTCACTTGGATCAACATTTAAATTCTCAGCAATTACCTCTTTTACTTCTTCAAAAATTTTATCTTGTGCCATTTAATCTCCTTTTTTTAAATTTTTAACATTTTATCAAAAAATTTTTAAACTTTTCAAATTTTACATATACATTCCACCATTTACCTTTAAAGTTTCACCTGTAATATAACTTGCCTCATCACTCAGTAAAAAAGCAACCGCATTTGCAACCTCCACTGGCTTTGCAAATCTTTTTAGAGGAATTCTTTTTAACATTTCTTCTTTTATACTCTCTTTTAAATTTTTTGTCATATCTGTATCAATAAATCCAGGAGTTACTGAGTTAAATCTTATATTTCTAGGAGCTCCTTCAAGCGCAAAGGTTTTTGTCATAGCAATAACTCCGCCTTTACTTGCTACATAATTTGCCTGCCCAATATTACCCATCTCAGCTACAATGCTTGCTACATTTACAACCGCTCCAAACCTTTTTTTACTCATTACTTTAAGTGCTTCTCTACATCCGATAAAAGTGGAAGTCAAATTTGCATCAATAACTTTTCTAAAATCCTCAACACTCATTCTCATAGCAAGCTTATCATTTGTAATTCCGGCGTTATTTACAAGATAACTAAGTTCTCCATCGCTATCAATAATTGTTTTTATCCCATCAACAAAAGCCTCTTCATCACTTACATCAAATCCAATTACAGCCGCCCTTCCACCTTCATTTTCTATCTCTTCTTTTAACTTATCAGCAAGCTCGGCACTGCTTTTGTAATTTATCCAAACTTTAACTCCGTTTCTTGCCAAAACCCTTGCAATCTCAGCTCCAATCCCCCTACTTGCCCCAGTAATTAGTGCATTTTTACCGCTAAAAGTCATAAATCTCTCCTTTTTTGTTAAAATTTTATCCAAAAAAGGTTTTAAATGTTATATTTCCTTCACTATTTAGGGCTAAATATATTTCATTACATTTCAGTAAGAGCAATTATCGCTTTTTTTATAAGCTTTTTCTTAACTCTTTATCTTATGCCAAAGTTTATTAAATGGGCAAAAGATAAAGCCACTCAACCTATTTTAGAAGATGTTAAAACACATCAAAACAAAAAAAACATTCCCACAATGGGAGGGGTTGTTTTTATCTTCTCAGCAATTGTGGCTACTTTACTTAGCGCTTATCCAAATTTATATGTTATTTTGGCAATCTTTGTAGCAATTGGATTTATGATTATTGGAGTAATTGATGATTGGCAAAAAGTAACCAAACAAAACAACAAAGCCGGCTTAACTCCAAAAATAAAATTTATACTTCAATGGATTTTTGCACTTACTTTTGCAACTATTTTATATTTAATAGGTTTTGATACCGATTTTTATATACCTTTTTACAAATATCCCCTTTTTAATATGAAATATTTTGCAATTTTATTTTGGGCTTTTGTAATGGTTGGAATGAGTAATGCGGTAAATTTAACAGACGGACTTGATGGACTTGCCACAATTCCAAGCGTATTTGCGTTTATGACTTTTTTGCTATTTAGCTACTTGATGGGAAATAAAATTTTTAGCAGTTATCTTTTCTTGCCATATGAAGAAGGAATAGGAGAGGTTAGTATTTTTGCATCTGCTATGATTGGGGCTTTGCTTGGATTTTTGTGGTATAATGCAAATCCAGCCCAAGTATTTATGGGAGATAGCGGGAGTCTGAGCGTTGGGGGAAGTATTGGATACCTCTCAATCGTGACAAAAACGGAAATTCTACTTATATTAATTGGCTTTATATTTATAATAGAGACTTTATCTGTCATGCTTCAAGTTGGAAGCTATAAAACAAGAAAAAAAAGAATTTTCCTTATGGCACCAATTCATCACCATTTTGAGCTAAAAGGATGGAGCGAAAACCAAGTAACAATTAGATTTTGGATAATTGCACTTATTACAAATTTAATTGCAATTTTGAGTATTAAAATAAGATAGGAGAAAAGATGGATTTTGAAAAAGAGAAATTAAAAGCTGAGCTTAAAATTTTTAAAATAAAAGCTTTAAAAGAGAGAATTATCCTCTTTGGAGTTAGTTTATTAATTATTGCAGAAGCTATATTTTTAATCTCACTCTTTACCTCATCCAAAAAAAGCATTAACAAACCTTATGTTGCTGTTATTAACATAAACAAAACAATAACGACCTCTTACATTGACACCCTTACAAAAAAAATGGAAACCTTGCTTAAAGACAAAAACTGCAAAGAATATCTTTTAGTTTTTAACACCCCAGGAGGAAGTCCTAGTGCAAGCGATGAATTTAACGCTTTTTTAAAATGGATTAACAAGAAAAAAAGAGTTAATGTTTATGTTGAGAGTATGGCGGCAAGTGGCGGATATTATATTGCAAGTGCAATTAAACCCCTTATTGCCAATAAAAATGCGGTCGTAGGAAGCATAGGAGTTATTATGCCCCATTTTGTAATAAAAAAGCTTGCAGATAAAATAGGAATAGAAGAAGACAGTCTAACAATAGGTAAATACAAAGAGCCGGTATCTTGGTTTAGAAAATTCTCGCCACAAGATAAAGAATACCTAAAAACCCACCTACTCTTACCAACTTATGAAAACTTCTTAAAAGTAGTTGCAAAAGATAGAAACATCTCAATTGAGAGATTAAAAAAGTATGCCGATGGGAAAATATATATAGCCACTCTTGTAAAAGGAATTTTGGTTGATAAAATCTCAACTTTAATAGAGACAAAAGAGAAAATTAAAAAAAGACTTGGAAAAGTTAAATTTTATGAAGTGCCACTTGAAAATAAAAAAATACCATTTTTTAATATCAAACTTTCAAGTGATATAGGAGAAGTGTTAAAGGAAATAGTTAAATGAAAAGTCTTTTTGGATATGGAATTACGGCAAAAGAGATAGCAAAAGAAGGGGGATGGTATATATTTGACGATAATTTTAAAGAAATCTCATTTGATGAGTATGGCAATAAACTCCTCCCATCTACTTTGTTTGAGCCTGAGAAATCAAAACTTGAAATAACATCCCCTGGCATCCCCCCAAGCCACCCTTTAATACAAAAAGCAAAAAACTTAATAAGCGAACTTGACTATTACTACAATAAAAACACATTCCAAATCTGGATAAGCGGCACAAACGGCAAAACCACAACCACCCAAATGACCCACTATCTTTTAGAAGATAGTGAAATTGGGGGTAATATCGGAATTCCTCTTGGGAGGCTAAATCCAGAGAAAAAATGGGTAATAGAAGTTAGCTCCTTTCAACTTTACTATACAAAAACAGCAAAGCCAAACATCTTTGCTCTGCTTCCAATAAAAGAGGACCACACATCCTGGCATGGAAGCTTTGAGGAGTATAAAAAAGCAAAACTCTCTCCACTTAATAGAATGACTCAAAGAGATGTTGCTATTTTACCTTATGAGTTTAAAGACTATCCGACAAAAGCGTATAAAATAATCTACAAAAGCGAAAAGGACTTTATAAAAAGATTTAACTTTAAAAAAGAGTTTGAAGTACCTTTTTTGCTTGATGAGATGATAGCAAAAACAATTTATTATATTCTCAATTTTAAAGAGAAATCTTTAAAAGAGTTTAAAATTGACCCTCACAAACTTGAAGAAATAAGAGATTATAAAGATAGACTTTGGGTAAATGATAGCAAAGCCACAAATAAAGACGCAACAATAAACGCCCTAAAAAGATACAAAAACCAAAAAATCCATCTTATAATAGGCGGAGTTACAAAAGGACAAAATTTTGATGAGCTTTTTAAAAAGCTTAAAAAAATGGATGTTGTGCTTTATATGATAGGAAAAGAAACAAAAGAGTTAAAAGAGCTGGCAAAAAGATTTGAGATTGAGTATAAAATAACAAACAGCTTAAAAAATTCTATAAAAGAGATTGACAAAAACTTAAAACCAAAAGAAGTAGCCCTCCTTAGCCCAGCGTGTGCAAGTTTTGATATGTTTAAAAACTACAAACAAAGAGGAGAAGAGTTTAAGAAGTTAGTCAAGGAACTAAAATGATAAAAATAATTAGCTTTATTGTAATGCTGCTTTTTTTAGGATGTTCTTATAAAATTAACCCAAACGAATTTGCCCGAGTAAACGCTAAAAAATCAAAAATTCTCCCCTCAAAGCAAGAAATCTATTCAAAAATTCAAATTCTTATAACAACTCCTAAACAAACTCCTCCAAATATCCAAGCAAAATCGGTAATTGAGAGTTTACTATCTTCAAATAATTCAGTAATAATTTTAAATAGGAAATTTAACTCAATTGAAGATGAAATAAAACTTGCAGAAGAAGCAAAAAAATCAAAAACCAACCTAAATCAAGCAAATTACATAGTAAAAGTTGCAATAACATCAGGTAACACCTCAACAACCTACCATCCACCCGTATATTGGAGAGATAAAAAAGGAAAAATTCACAAAACCCCAGCTTATTACTCTCATAGAGCTTGTATTGAAGGATATATTAAAATTATCAAAATCCCAGAACAAATCACTTCTACACTACCGCTTTATAATTGTGAGAGTGAAAATACTCAAAGTAGATACTATAATTTTGATTACTTGATAAATTCGACAATTAAAGAAGCTATTCTTGATAAAAAAGATGATTTATACGAAATTTTTGCAAAAAGAGGATATGTTTTTGAGATTAGAAAAAAAGATAATAAAACAATACTTCACACAACTCTTGGAAGCGAATTTGGAGCAAAAGAGGGAGAAGTTGTAAATATTTACACATTAAAGGTAAAAAAAGAGCCTTTCTCAAACAAAGAAAAAATTATACAAAAGAAAATAGGAGAAGGAGTTATTTCCGATAAAATAGAACCTGATTCATCTTGGATAATAGTAAAAAAAGCAAAAGAACCAATTAAAATTGGAGATTTTGTAAAAATTAACTACCACTACTCTATATTTGATAGAATAAAGGATATCTTTTGAAAAGATTAATTCTTGCTTTAATTTTAATAGGATGTGCGTCAACTCCAAAATGGTATCTCTCCCCTCCAAAAGATACCAAAAATTATCTATATGCAACCGGAAGCGGAGAGAGTAAAAAAGAAGCAATCAACCAAGCCTTAAACTTTGCGGCATCCAAAATTAATACCCAAATTTCATCCACTTTTTCAATTTCTCAAAACCTCTACTCTACTAACCACAAAACACTCTATAACAAAAACATCTCACAAAACATTACGGCAAAAATAAACAATATTTCACTTAGCGATTATAAAGTTATTAAAGAAGATAAAGAGGATAAATATTATGTAGTAATTGCAATCAATAAAATTAAAAATTCAATCCTTCTAACTCAAAAAGCAAGAGATGAGATTAATTCAATTATCCCTTATCTTAGCACAACTGATAAAATAGAAATTTTAAAAACTTATCCTAAACTTATTAAAAAAATCAACAAAGCTATAAATACTCTTTATAGCGCAAAAATTCTTTATCCTTATAAAGATATTGACCCCTTATTAAAAAAAGCAAAGAAAATAAAACTAATCCTTATTAAAAAATTAAAATCAATTACTTTTACAACCAAAAACCAAATTATCCAAGATGTATTAAGCTCACTAAATTTACCAATTTCTAAAAACGGAATCAAAATAGATGGCAATATAAAATTCTCAAACAATAAAATTGCAAATTACTATATTACATCAGCCACTATGCACACTACCTTAAAAGATAAAACTGTTCTTACTTTTGATATTAATTGTGGAGGAAAATCTATAATTGACTTTCAAAATGCCAAAGAGTTTGCAATAAGAGACTGTAAAGAGAAATTAAAAGAAAAATTAAAAAATATCCTCAGATAGTTTAAGCGAACTTTAAGAATTAAGTGGTATAATTCTACTCGCAAAGCCTCGGTAGCTCAGTTGGTAGAGCAAGGGACTGAAAATCCCTGTGTCGGCGGTTCGATTCCGTCCCGAGGCACCATTGAAAACCCTAAACATTTTCCCTCCTTTAAAGTTATTATAAAATATTTTTTAATTTTTCCCTTAGTTTATTTTTTAATTTTTCCTCCTTTTCTTTTAGTTTTTTTATGGCTTCTTTTTTAAGATTTTTTAATATATTTTCAAAACTTTTAATTTTACTCAAATTGCTATCAACCACCTCTAAATTTAATTCGTTAAGTTCTTTATTTACTTTTAATGAAAGCTCTTCTTTTAATGAAAGCTCTTCTTTTAATTTCTTTGCCTCTTTTTGATAAAGCTTTTCTAAATTTTTTTTCAAAACTTCATCCAAATTTGAAGAAATTTTTTGAATTCTATTATTTTTTACATAAGCTTTAAACATTACAAAATCTATTCCACTTAAAATTTCTAAATTGCTCTTAACTTTTGATGGATAAATTGCTCCTTTAATCAAGCCGCTAACCCCTTTTTTATATTCTCCGCTTATATTCAAATCAACCTTATTATCAAAAAACGCAACTTCTTTAAAATCAATTTTTTTAACTTTAATATCTTTTGCTTTTACATCAAACAAAATATCTTTTAAAAAACTAACTTTTGAATTAACCTTATAAAAGTTTGTATTAGCATTTAAGAAAATTTCTCCTCTTTTGTTTAATAAAATTTGATTATCAGAAATGTTAATAAGCTTTAATCTATAAGTTCCTAAACTATTTTTTACATTAACTTCCCCTCTCACAAGCACAAAATCCGGATACTTAATCTTATCTTCAAACTTAATATA
>JBDONU010000098.1:0-3861 GCA_039831175.1 Nautiliaceae bacterium | reverse complement strand
AGCTTTATTAAAGGATATAAATTTTTTTGAGACTTTTATCTTTTCTTTTTTATATTTGCCCCATTTTACTTTTATATTTGCAATCTCTTTTGAATTTTTATAAATTACTTTTAGAGAATAAATTGCTGGTTTTTGATAGTAGTTAACCGGAATTAAAGAGTAGTATTTATAATTTGAGTGAATAGTTTTAAAAAAAGGAAAAGTTTTGTTAAAAATTTTTACATATTTTAGCTTTTGATCTGAAAAAATTAAAATAACCCCACCGTTATTTACCTCTTTTTGAGGAATAAAAATAGCTGCAAACAAAAAAAGCGGCAAAAAAAAATGGATAATTTAATTTAGAGCCCTTTTTCTTTTTTATACTTTAATACCGCTTGATAAAGCTCATCTTTTATATGAAGTTTCTCTTTTTTAAGTTTTTCAAGTTCTAAATCATCCATATGTTCCCTTCCAGATTCAACTTCATCAATAATCTTATTAAGCTCAGCGTGTCTTTGGATGAGTTTATCAATATGAGCATTTTGTGCAGCAAGTTCTTTCATTATTGGAATTAATTCTGGACAACACTCTTTAAACATCTTTTCTCCTTTTTTCAAATTATATCAAAATATATCGCATCTACTATCATCAATTTCATCATCTTCATCAAATTCTTCATAAAAATCATCATACTCTTCATCATAATCATTCTCAAAAGGCTTGCATACTTCACACTCAACTAATTCAAACTCTTTATACTCCTCTCTCTTTAAAAAATCCTCAACCTCATTAAAAAGATGAAAAGTAATATACTCAACTTTATTATTTAGCTCATAGTTATCTTTTTTTGCCATTAACTCCTCACATAAATCCCAGTGAACCTCAATAGTTTGATTTTTTTTATCAATTATAAGTTCATACATACAAAACTCCTTTATTTTTGATAAACTTTCATAAAAAAGGGGTAAAAATGAAACAAATGTTACTTCAAGAAAAATATCCAGTATTTGTACTTGATATTTTCAAAAACGAAACTAACTATAAAAGTGCACCTGAAATTATCAACTATTTTAAAGAAAAAATCAATTCTCATCCAACTTGCAGATACATAGGAGAGTTTGACCACTACAACCATACAAAAGAGATAAACGGAGAAATCGCACCTGAGATAAAAGATTGTAAGATTATTATCTTTTGCTTTGGAAATAAACTTCCAAATGGAAAAATTACAGCAGTTAGACCAAGAAGCATCGGAGTGACTGAATATGAAGACAAATTTGAAATAGCTTTTCTTGAAGCACCAGCATTAATTGCAAATGAAGTTATGGAAAAATGGGTTAAAGAGTTAAAAGAAAATCTATAATATAATAAAAAAAATAATTTAAGGAGAAAAAAAATGAAAAAACTTATTTTATCAATTGCTACAACTTTTGCATTTGCGCAATTACCAAGCAGCTTTGGTATGTGTAATTCACTTGCAAACATTAGTGCAAGCAATCCTCCAATTCCTCTAAAAACAGATTATAGAGAAATTAAAGAGTATGCGTGCAATAACAAAATCGTATTTATTGGAATTAGAGATGATGTGCCAGGACTTTTAAAACTTTGGGATGTAAATAAAGATACAAAAGATTTTCTTATCAAACACTTTACTTTCAAAGGGCACAAAGCAGTTGTTTATATTGACAAAGGGGTAAAAAAAGGAGATATTATAATCCAACTTGAAGAAAACAAATCAGTAGAAGTAATGTTTAATGGAACTGATTATAAACAAATCTTACAATACTTAGAATCATTTCCGTTTTATTCAGTTTAATTCCTTAAAAAGAGGAATTAAACTCTACTTTTACTAGTTCTTAAAAAATCTAACTTCTCTAAAAAGTAACTTTAAATTTTTTTAGTTTAGACTAAATTAAGTTCTCAAATTTAAGTGACAGTAGCTAAATTGAAAGATAAAAAGAAAAATCAAGGGAATTACCCTTGTCTTTCTTTAATAATTTGCTCAGCAATATTTGCTGGAACTTCTTCATAATGGTCAAATACCATTGAATAAGTTCCTCTACCTTGTGTCATACTTCTTAAATCAGTTGAGTATCCAAACATTTCACTAAGTGGAACAAATGCTGTAATTTTTTTAATTCCGTGTTGATCTTCCATAGAGTTAACTTGACCTCTTCTTCTGTTGATATCACCAATTACATCACCCATATACTCTTCTGGCACTTCAATCTCAACTTTCATAATAGGCTCTAAAATTACTGGGTTTGCTTTTTTCATACCCTCTTTAAATGCCATAGACCCTGCAAGTTTAAATGCCATTTCTGATGAGTCAACTTCATGGTAACTCCCATCAAAAAGTTCAACTTTAAAATCAACTACCGGAAATCCTGCCAAAACTCCCGCTTGCGCCGCTTCTTGAATACCTTTATCAACTGCTGGAATGTATTCTCTTGGAATTACCCCACCTTTAATTAAATCAACAAATTCATACCCTTTTCCAGGCTCTTGTGGGATAAGTCTTATAAATACATGTCCATATTGTCCTCTACCACCACTTTGTTTTGCATATTTGTACTCTTGTTCTACTTGATTTTTAAATGTTTCTCTATACGCAACTTGCGGTTTACCTGTATTACACTCAACTTTGAATTCTCTTTTTAATCTATCTACAATAATTTCAAGATGCAACTCTCCCATACCCGAAATAATTGTTTGTCCTGTCTCTTCATCAGTTGTTACTCTAAAACTTGGATCCTCTTCTGCAAGTTTTTGAAGTGCAAGCGCCATTTTTTCTTGATCAGCTTTTGTTTTTGGTTCAACCGCAATAGAGATAACTGGCTCTGGGAATTCCATTTTTTCAAGGATAATTGGTCTTTTCTCATCACATAAAGTATCACCAGTTAGAGTATGTTTTAACCCAACAATCGCTCCAATCTCACCGCTGTAAAACTCTGGAACCTCTTCTCTTTTATTTGCGTGCATTCTAAGAAGTCTACCAACTCTTTCTTTTTTATTTTTAGTTGAGTTAAGCACATAACTTCCTGATTTAATAACTCCTGAATAAAATCTTGTAAATGTAAGTTTACCAACAAACGGGTCAGTCATAATTTTAAACGCAAGCCCACTAAATGGCTCATCATCACCTGGATTTACGCTAATTTCTTCACCAGTTTTAGGGTCAATTCCTTTAATCCAAGTAACTTCTGTTGGAGCTGGAAGATAATCAATTACTGCATCAAGTAAAGGTTGCACCCCTTTATTTTTAAATGCTGAACCGCAAAGCATAGGCACCATTTCAAGATTTAAAGTCGCTTTTTTAATCGCTTTTTTAATCTCTTCTTCTGTAAGTTCTTCACCAGCAAAATATTTTTCCATTAATTCTTCATCACTCTCAGCACACGCTTCAATCAATTTTTCTCTATACTCTTCTGCTTTTTCTCTTAAATCTTCTGGAATCTCTTCTACTCTATATTTACTTCCAAGAGCTGCTTCATCATCCCAAACAAGAGCTTTCATTCTAACTAAATCAACTACACCTTTAAAGTTTTCTTCTGCTCCAATTGGAATTTGAATTGGCACTGGGTTAGCTTTTAGTCTTTCTCTGATTTGTTTTTCAACATTGTAAAAATCAGCTCCTGTTCTATCCATTTTATTTACAAATGCGATTCTTGGAACATGATATTTATTTGCTTGTCTCCAAACAGTTTCACTTTGAGGTTGTACTCCACCAACTGCACAAAATACTGCAATTGCACCATCAAGCACCCTCATACTTCTCTCAACTTCAATTGTAAAGTCAACGTGTCCTGGGGTGTCAATGATGTTAATTTGATGGTCCTTCCAAAAGCAAGTAGTAGCCGCTGATGTAATTGTAATACCTCT
>JBDONU010000022.1:0-46504 GCA_039831175.1 Nautiliaceae bacterium | reverse complement strand
AAGGGCACTTGCGTAACTTCCAAAGGCTGAGGCGTAAAGAGCTAGCATAATTACATATGAGATAAGAAGTAAATTATTAGCAATAGCGCTAAATAAATTGTTTCCAAAGGCTTTTACAATATATTCAATGCTACCACCCTTACTTGGAAATTTAACCGATAGTTTTGCGTAAGAATAAGCGGTAATTAATGCAATAAGTCCAGCAATTAAAAAGGCAATGGGAGCTGCTCCTTTTGCCAAATCAATTGTAAGTCCAAGAACTGCAAAAATTCCACCACCTACCATTCCTCCAACACCAATACTAAATGCTTCTAAAAACCCTATTTTTCTCATTTAAAAGGTCGCTCCTATGTTAAATTCAAATTTTTGTAAGTCATCTCCACTCTCACTCTTAATTGGCCACGCCCAAATAAAGCTAAGAGGTCCCATTGGGGTAATCCAGTCAATCTCAAATCCATATGAGCTTCTTGTAATATTTAATCTATTCTCTCCCACAGCTCCATAATCAATAAATCCTGTTAACCATATTTTACTTTTTTCACTAAGAGGGGTTGAAATTTCTGGACCTGTTATAAATTCATACTTTCCACCAATTTTGTTGCCGTTGCTATCTGTTGGAGAGATAGAGTACCAGTTAAATCCTCTTATGGTTTTAGCACCTCCAAGATAAAATTTTTCGTTAATTGGTAAATATCCATTATCTTTAATAGCTCCTGCTATCACTCTATATTTTAGTACTGCTATTGTGTTGTAGGTTTTGTCTGTAATAGGGTAAAATGTCTTTGCTTTTAATAAAGTTTTTATAAATTTCTCATTTCCTCCAAGTCCTGCAATTTGAGAAGAAGCAGTTGTAATTGTTCCGTTTGTTGGGAAGAAATAGTCATCTGTATTGTTATAAGCAAGAGATAAAGTTACATAACTTTTTGTGCTGTTTGGTTTTATATAATCTTCGTCTGGATAATCGGTTAGCTTTGTTTTTACATATCCATAAGTTATGTTTGCTGATGTAAATCTATTTAATTGACGACCAATTCCAATACTGCCGCCTTTTTGTTTTGAAGTGTAAGAGATTCCATCAAAGCTTCTTTTATAAAGAGAAAAATTAAATGAGTATAGGCTATCAAAAATTCTTGGGTTAAATAAGCTTATGCTATAACTTGATGAAACCGAGCTAACATCGGCGTTAAGAGAGATAGTCTGCCCGCTACCGAAAATATTTTTTTCGCTAAGGGAGAAATTAAATCCAAGTTTTGTATAAGTTCCATAGCTTATCCCAGCTTTTAGCATTCCACTAAGCCCATCAACTGCTTTTACTTTTAAGTTCATTTTATTTTGAGAGATTCTTTCTTTTTTTATGCTAACTTTTTTGTAATACCCTTTTCTTTTTAAAGCGTTGATACTATCTTGAAAATCGGTATATGAGAATTTATCTCCTGGTGCTAAAAAGATATTTCTTCTAACTACTCTATCAAGAGTTTTATTGTTTCCTTCAATAATTACATCGTTTATGTAAACGATCTCTCCTGGTATGACTTTATAAGTTATGTATGCAAAGTTATTCTCTTTTTTGATATCTGGATAAACTTTTGCGTATGCGTATCCTTTGTCCATAAAGGAGTGTTGGATATTTTTTATATCTTTTTTAAGGGCAGAGATGTTGAAATATTTGTTTGGCTTTAAATTTAGTTTAGGAAGCTTTACTTTTATAGTTTTTGGGTAGTCTATTGAAACTTTTTTTACTATATATCTTTTCCCTTCTTCTATTTTATAGTCAATATCGGCAAAATAGCTATCAGTGTTTATTGATGCAAAGGGGGTTGAGATGTTAGCATCAATATATCCTAAATTCATATAATAATTTTTAAGTGCTATTTTATCGTTTAAGAGAGTGAGTAAGTTTAATTTACCGCTATTTGTAAATGGAAGATTACTTAAAAATGTGCGAGGTTGATTTTTAATTTCATCAAGCAATTCATCTTTTGGTAAAGTTGCTCCAAAGAAGTTAACTTCTCTTATATAAACTGATCGACCTTTGTGGGCTATAATTTCTACTTCCACTCTATTATTGGTAAGCGGTTTTATAATAACTTTTACATAACTATTAAAATATCCTTTTGCTTTATAATATTCTTCAATAAATTTTTGAATTTTTTTAATTCTCTCTTCTTGGAGAATTTCACCTTTTTTTATTATTAACTTTTCTTCTTTTAAAAGTTTTCTTACGTCTTCTGGAACGTTGTAAAATTTTATTTTTGCGATGGTTGGTTTTTCTTTGCAGATAAATGTTAAAATACCTTTTGAATAATCAACTTTTATTGTTTGAAAGTAGCCGGTTTTGTAGAGTTTTTTTAAGGCTTTGTCTATTTTTTTTATATCAAATTCATCTCCTTTTTGAATATTGATTATAGCATTTGCACTAAGAGGGGAAATGTGGATTAGTCCTTGATATTTTATCTCGTTTATTTGTGCAAGAAGTGCTATTGGAAGTATTAAAAAAATGGATTTTTTCATATCTCTCCTTATAAAGTATACGCTAAATTTTTTATTAGCCAAAATTATATCGTAAATGTGATATAATTTTTAAAAAAAGAGGTAAAATGACTTGCTGTGTTGTTGGACTTGGACTTATGGGAGGAAGTTTTGCGCTTGCTATGAGGGGCTATTTTGATAGAATAGTTGGAGTGGATAACAATCCATCCCATCAAGAAGAAGCGTTAAAACTTGGGTTAGTGGATGAGGTTTTGGAGTTTGAAGATTGCGTTAGGAGTGCAGATGTTATTGTTTTAGCAATTCCTATTGAAGCAATTATTAAAGCACTAAAAGATATCTCAAAACTTTCTTTAAAAAAAGATGCTTTAATAATTGATTTTGGTTCAACAAAAGAGAGTATTGTTAAAAATTGTCCTAAAAATATTAGAGAAAATTTGGTAGCTTCTCATCCAATGGCTGGGACTGAATACTCAGGTCCAAAAGCGGCTATTGAGGATTTATATTATAATAAAGTAATGGTAGTTTGTGATATTGAAGAGAGTGGAGAGGTGCAAGTAAAAAGGGCTTTTGATATTTATAACTATCTTAAAATGCAAATTAAAATTATGAATTCAAAAGAACACGATCGCCACGCGGCTTTTATCTCTCATATGCCACACATTGTCTCTTTTTCAATTGCAAATGCAGTTTTAAATCAAGAAGATAAAGAGCATATAGTAACTCTTGCAGCTGGTGGATTTAAGGATATGAGTAGACTTGCAAAGTCAAATCCTACTATGTGGAAGAGTATTTTTAAAGAGAATAAAAAAAATCTGCTAAAAGCAGTGGATGCGTTTGAAGATGAGCTAAAAAGGGCAAAAGAGCTTATAAAAAGAGAAAAATGGGAAGAACTTGAAGAGTGGATGAGAGAGGGAAACAAACTTCATAATATAATGTAGGAGAGAAAATGAAAATTAGAACTATTTATGATTTGTTAAATGAAATTTCTCCTTTTGAGCTTCAAGAGGAGTGGGATAATAGTGGACTTATTGTTGGAAATTTTGATGTAGAAGTTAATAAAATTTATATCTCTTTGGATATTGATGAGGTAGTTGATAAGATTGAGCCAAATTCTTTGTTAATTACTCATCATCCATTAATTTTTAAAGGAATAAAAAAAGTAAATGGAGATACTTTCTCTACAAAGTATTTAATAAAACTTATTCAAAAAAATATCTCACTTATTTCAATGCATACAAATTTTGATAAGACTCATCTTAATGAATATTTTGCAAAAAATGTCCTTGGGTTTAGTGGAGAAGTTGATGGTTTTGTTTTTTATAGTGATGTATTTATGGAATTTGATGAGCTTTGTAATTTGGTAAAAAAGAGAATGGATATTGAGGTTTTAAGAGTAGTTAGGGCAAAGGATTTTATTAAAAGAGTAGCAATTACAACTGGTGCTGGAATGGGACTTTTAGGAAAGATAGAGGCTGATTGCTTTTTAACGGGAGATATAAAGTATCATGAAGCAATGGAGGCAAAAGCAAGGGGGATATCTTTAATTGATATTAGACATTATGAGAGTGAGAGGTATTTTGTAGATGCAATGTATGAGGCGATAAAGCACTTTGATATTGATATTATCAAGTTAAATTCAAATAATCCATTTTTAGATTTGATATAATTTCAACAAAAAGGTGAGAGATGAATAAATTTTTAGAGGAGTTAATTGAGCTAAATAGACTTGAGAGAAGACTTCAAGAACTTGAACCTATTGAAAAGAGTATAAAAGCACCACTATTAAGACTTGAAGCAAAAAAGAAAAAAGTATTAGATGAGCTTGATAAGATAGTAAATGAGATTAGAAATTTAAAAGTAAAAATTAGCCAAAGTGAGCTTTTGATTGCTGAGCTTAAAGATAAGTTAAAAGATATTGAAGAGAAACAATCAAAAATTAAGAGTGAAAAAGAATATAAAGCTCTTCAAATTGAAGAGGAGCTTGCAAAAGAGCAAATTAATGTAGCAAATGAAGAGATTGAGAGACTTGAAAGAATAATTGAACAAAAAGAAGAGAAAAAAGCAGAACTTGAAAAAGAGCTTGAAAAAATTGATGCGGATATTACTTTAACAAAGCTTGATGTTGATAAGAAGTTAGAGACAATTGAGGCTCAAAAGAAGACTATTTATGAAAAAATTAATAACTTAATCTCGCAAATGAACCCTCAAATTTATAGGTTTTACGAAAAAATCAAAAGATGGGCTGGGATTAGTGCAGTAACTCCGGTAAGAAAACAAGCTTGTACGGGATGTCATATGAGAATTAGCGATAAAGTTTATGCTGAGGTTGTAAAAGGAGAAGATATTACAACTTGCCCTCATTGTGGGAGAGTTTTATTTGTGGAAAGTGAAGATGATTTAAAAGATGATAAGTAGTTTTTATTACTTTTTCTTTTTTCTTCTTTATCTTTTAGCTATTCCTTTTTTGATTTTACTTTCTTTAAAAAAAAAGTACCGCCGCTCAATTCCAGCAAGATTTTTTCTTTATAAAAATCCTCCATTTTCAAAAAAAGATTATCATTTTCACGCTTGTTCTTTTGGAGAGGTTAGAGCTTTAAAACCTTTGTTTGAAATTTTTAAAAATCCAAACATTTCTGTAATTACCCAAACTGGATTTGATGAAGCTAAAAGATATGGAGAGGTTAGGTTTTTGCCGTTTGAAATTTTTTTGCCTTTTTGGTTTAGAGAGTGTGAGAGTTTGGTGGTAATGGAAGCTGAGCTTTGGTATATGCTTTTTTTAATGGGGAAGAAACGATGTAGTAGGGTAATTTTGTTAAATGCGAGGGTATCTGATAGGAGTTATCCAAGATATAAAAAGTTTAGGTGGTTTTATAAACATATTTTTAAAAATATTGATTTAATTTTGGCTCAAAGCCAAGAGGATAAAAAAAGACTATTAGAGCTTGGAGCAAAAAATGTAGAAGTTGTTGGGAATATTAAGACTTATTTTATGCCCCAAATTACAAAAAATTATAAAAAGCAAAAACCTTTAATTGTAATAGCATCTACTCATGCAAATGAAGAGGAGCTTATTTTAAAAAATCTTGATTTTAGAGGATATCAAGTAGTAGTTGCTCCAAGACATCCAGAGAGATTTTTAGAGGTTGAAAATTTTTTAAGGGAGTTTGCAAAAAAAAGAGGGCTTAAATTTGAGAAATTAAGTGAAAAGCTAAAAGGGGATATTATTTTAGATGATAAGTTAGGAGAGCTTGTTAATTTATATTCAATTGCGGATATTGTAATTCTTGGTGGAAGTTTTGTAAAAGGAGTAGGGGGGCATAATCCAATTGAAGCGGCTTTTTTTAATGTTCCAATTATTAGTGGTAGATACTTTTTTAATCAAAAATCTCTTTATAAGGAAGTTTTTGGGATTGAAGTTTGTGATGTTAAAGATATAAATGAGGCTATTAAAAAAGCAAAGCCAACTAAAATTAAAAGTAAGATAGATTTAGAGAAAATAGCAAAATTAATAAGGGGTGAGGATGTTTGAGATTAAAGATAATAGGGTAATTTTAAGTATTAAGGTTCAGCCAAACTCTTCAAAAAATAAAATTGCAGGGCTTTATGGGGACGCTTTAAAAGTTAATATAAAAGCCCCAGCAGTTGAGGGAGCGGCAAATAAGGAGCTTATTAAGTTTTTTAGCAAAACTTTTAAAGTTCCAAAAAGTGAAATTGAAATTAAAAATCCAACAAGTAAACAAAAAAGAGTCTCTTTGCCGCTTAATGATAAGATAAAAGAGTTTTTAAAGGAATTTGATGAATAATATTGAAATTGCGAAAATTTTCTCTCAAACAGCGGATTTGTTAGAGATTAAAGGAGAGAATCCTTTTAAAGTAAGAGCGTATAGAAATGCAGCAAGGATAATTGAAAATTCAAGTAAAGATTTTGAAAAGCTTGTAAGAGATGGGGTTGATTTAACAAGGCTTCCAGGAATTGGAAAAGATTTGAGTGAATACATTAAGGAGATTGTTTTAACTCATAAATTCTCAAAACTTGAAGAGCTAAAAAAAGAGATACCTTCTGGACTTTTGGAGATGTTAAGCATTGAGGGTCTTGGTCCAAAAAGAATTAAGCAAATTTATGACGCTTTTGGGATTACTTCTCTTGATGAGCTTAAAAAATATGCTGATAATAAAGAGCTTGCTAAATTAAAAGGATTTGGACCAAAACTTATTGAGAAGATTTTAAAAGGAATTAAGCAGCTAAAAAAGGCTGGAATTAGATTTTTGTGGGCTGAGGTTGAGGGAATAGCCAATGAGCTTAAAGAGTATTTACAAAAGTTTGACGGAGTAGAGGTTGTTGAGATTGCTGGTAGTTTTAGGAGAAAAAAGGAGAGTGTGGGGGATTTGGATGTTTTGGTAATTGCAAAAGATTATGCAAAAGTGAGCGAATATTTTGTAAAGTTTAAAAGAGTAAAAGAAATTCACTCAGCCGGTCTTACCCGCTCAACTGTATTTTTAGAAAATGGGCTTCAAGTTGATTTAAGAGCAGTTAGCCGTGAAAGTTATGGAGCGGCACTTCACTATTTTACCGGAAGTAAAGCTCACAATATAAAAATAAGACGCTTGGCAATAGAAAAAGGACTTAGAGTTAATGAGTATGGAGTTTATAAGGGAGAGAAAAGAATAGCTGGTAGGAATGAGGAGGAAGTTTATAAAGCAGTTGGACTTTGTTATATTGAGCCAGAGCTTAGGGAAAATAGAGGAGAAATTGAGGCGTGTTTGGATGGAAAGTTACCAAAACTTATAGAGCATTTAAGAGGGGATTTGCATATGCATACAACCTACAGCGACGGGGCTTGTAGTATAGAAGAGATGGTAAAAAAAGCGGTTGAAATGGGGTATGAGTATATTGCAATTACAGACCACTCAAAAAGACTCTCAGTTGCCAACGGGCTTGATGAAAAAAGACTTTTAAAACAGTTTGATGAGATTGAGATAGTTAGAGAAAAATACCCTCAGATAAAAATTTTAAAAGGTGCTGAGGTTGATATTTTAGAAGATGGAAGTTTGGATTTTTCAGATGAAGTGTTAAAAAGGCTTGATATTGTAGTTGGGGCTATTCATTATAAGTTTAATTTGGATAAAAGAACTCAAACTAAAAGAATTTTAAGGGCGTTACCGAAAATTAATATCTTAGCTCATCCTTTAAATAGACTTATAAATAAAAGGGAGGGGATTGAAGCTGAATGGGATGAAATTTTTAAAATGGCAAAAGAGCTTAATGTGGCAATGGAGATAAATTCTCAACCAGATAGATTGGATTTAAATGATATTTTATCAAAAAGAGCAAAAGAGATTGGCTGTAAAATTGCGATTAATTCTGATGCTCATAATACAAAAATGCTTGAATTTATAAGGTATGGGATAAATCAAGCAAGAAGAGGATGGATAGAAAAAGAGGATGTTATTAATACTTTTGAATTTGATAGGTTGTCAAATTTTCTCAAAAAGATATAATTTCAAAAATTTTAAAGGTAATGGATGAAAAAAATAAGAAATATAGCAGTTATTGCTCACGTTGACCATGGAAAAACTACATTAGTAGATGAATTATTAAAACAATCAGGCACTCTTGATAGTAGAAAAGAGTTTGGCGAGAGAGTTATGGATAGTAATGATTTAGAAAAAGAGAGAGGAATTACAATTCTTTCTAAAAATACGGCAATTAAGTGGAAAGATTATAAAATCAACATTATTGACACCCCAGGCCATAGTGATTTTGGTGGAGAAGTTGAGAGGGTATTAAAGATGGTGGATGGAGTTTTGCTTTTGGTTGATGCGCAAGAAGGGGTTATGCCTCAGACAAAGTTTGTTGTAAAAAAGGCACTCTCACTTGGACTTAAACCCATTTTAGTTGTAAACAAAATAGATAAACCAGCAGCTGAACCAGATAGGGTTGTTGATGAGGTTTTTGATCTGTTTGTTAGTATGGGAGCAAATGAAGATCAGCTTGATTTTCCGATAATTTATGCAGCCGCTAAGAATGGAATTGCAAAGTGGGAGCTTGAAGATGATAATAAAGATATGACTCCAATTTTTGAAGCTATTGTAAAACATATTCCACCTCCAAGTGGGGATGAGAATAAACCTCTTCAAATGCAAGTCTTTACTCTTGATTATGATAATTATGTTGGAAGAATTGGGATTGCGAGGATTTTTAACGGGCGTGTGAAAAAAGGGGATCAAGTTACATTGGTAAAAGCAAATGGAGAGAAAATCCAAGGAAGAGTTACAAAGCTTCTTGGATTTTTAGGACTTGATAGAATTGAGATTGATGAAGCAAGTGCTGGGGATATTGTAGCAGTTGCTGGATTTGATGCTCTTGATGTTGGAGATACCATTGCTGATAAAGATAATCCCGTAGCACTTGATCCACTACACATTGAAGAGCCGACAATTAGTGTAATTATGAGCGTAAATGATTCTCCACTTGCTGGGACTGAGGGGAAAAATGTAACCGCTCCAAAACTAAGAGATAGACTCTTTAAAGAGATGGAGACAAATATTGCTATGAAAATTGAAGAGTTGGGTGAGGGTAAATTTAAAGTAAGTGGAAGAGGTGAGCTTCAAATTGCGATTTTAGCTGAGAATTTAAGAAGGGAGGATTTTGAGTTTTCCCTCTCGCGTCCAGAAGTTATTATCAAAGAGGAGAATGGAATAAAACTTGAACCTTATGAGTATGTTGTTGTTGATGTGCCAGATGAATATAGCGGAGCGGTGATTGAAAAGCTTGGAACGCGTGGTGGAATTATGAAAAATATGATGCCACTTTCAGATGGAACTACAAGGATTGAGTTTGAGATGCCAGCAAGAGGACTTATTGGATATAGAGGTGAATTTATGACCGATACTAAGGGTGAGGGAGTGCTTAATTCAAGCTTTTTGGAGTTTCGCCCAGCAACTACTAAACCTTATAAAAGAAAAAATGGAGCGCTTATTTCAATGGAAAATGGAGTAGCAACTGGGTATGCGATTTTTAACCTTCAAGAAAGAGGAAAAATGTTTATAAAACCGGGAGATAAAGTTTATAATGGGATGATTGTTGGAGAGCATAGTAGAAGCAATGACCTTGAAGTTAATCCAATAAGAGGTAAAAACTTAACAAATGTTAGGGCAAGCGGAAGTGATGAAGCAATAAAACTTGTGCCCCCTGTTGAGATGACGCTTGAAAAGGCTCTTGAGTGGATTGAAGAGGATGAACTTGTGGAGGTTACTCCAAAATCAATTAGAGTTAGAAAAAAATATCTTGATCCGGCTGTTAGGAAGAGAATGAGTAGAAAAAAATAATACTTTTTTCTTTTTCTTTTTTTCTCATAACTTTTTCTTATAAGCTATTAATCATTATTAAAGTTTTGTTAAAATTCATCCAAAAAAGGAGCGGTATGAAAAAAATTTTAATCTTCTCAGCCGCTTTGTCGACTATTCTTTTTGCTAAGACTATAAGTTTTAATGAGGCTTTAAATGAGGCTTTAAATAATAATTTAGAACTTAAAGCAAAAAAAATGAAAATTGACAAAGCTAAGGCTAAATTGGAAGAGGCTAAAAGTTATGATTGGGGAAAGCTTATTTTTAGTGAAGAGGTTAGTAGAACAAATAATGCAATGTATGTGTTTGGAATGAAACTTGAAAGTAGGGAGGCTACATTTAGAGATTTTGGTTTTGCTGATTTTTTAGGAGGGGTTGGACAAGTTTTGGCTAACTCTTCGGATTTTAAAACTTTTAAATCTTATATGACAGACCCTACAATGGCAAATAGGCTTTTAAATACGGCATCAAAAGACCTAAACTATCCAGGAAGTAGGACGAATTTTAAGACAAAGTTTGTGTATGAAGTTCCAATTTTTACGGGTTGGAAATTAACTTATGCAAAAAAGATGGCTAAGCTTCAAGTGTTGGCAAATAAGTTTAAATATAGTCAAGATAAAAATAAACTTGGGGTTGAAGTCTTAAAAGCTTATAATGGAGCTGTGGCAGCTAAATATTTTATAAAGGCACTTCAAAAAGCAAAAGAGACAACTTCTACTTTTGTGAAAGTTGTAAAAGATTTTTATTCTCAGGGTATGGCTACTAAAACTGATTTATTGCAAGTAGAAAAAAGAGATAAAGAGATTGATGCAATGTTGATTGAGGCAAAGAATAAATATGCTCTTGCACTTAGCTATCTTAGGTTTTTAACAGTAGATGAGTATATAAGTGGAGTTAAAGATTTTAAAACTTTAATTCCAAAAAACGCATCTTTAAAGACTCTTCAAAAGATCGCTCTTAAAAATAGAGGGGATTTGAAGTGGATGCATAAAAATGTAGAAACTATGCAAGCAAAAGTAAAATTTGAAGAATCAGCTAAATATCCAATGGTTGGAGCTCATCTTGAATATGGGTGGAATGATAATACTCCAACTCTCTCTTCGGATAAAGATTACTATTTAGCAGCGGCTGGACTTAAATGGAATATTTTTGATAAGAGTATTGGAGCAAAAATTCAACAGGCAAAACTCTCAGCTATTCAAACGGGATATTATTATAAATATATGAAAAGAGGAGTTTTACTTGATGTGGAGCAGAAGTATCTAAATTACAAAGCTAAAAAGGCGATTGTAAAAGAGAAAATTGCAAATAAAGAACTTGCAGAAGAGATATTAAAAAAGTATGAATATATGTATAAACAGGGGATGGTTAGTATGCCAATTCTTTTGATGAAAGAAGCTGATGCAAGAAAAGCAAGAGCTGAGCTTATTAAAGCGAAATATGATGAAGCAATGGCAGCGGCTGAGCTTAAAGAAGCAATGGGAGATTTGGTTAATCAAGTTAAATCTTTGCAAAATAAAAAAATGCTTTATAGGATTGATTTAAATTCCTTAGAAAAGTTATTAAAGGAGAGTAAATGAAGAAATTAATTGCAATTGGTCTTAGTGTAGCATCTCTATTTGCCTTAGAGTTTGCAACAGCTATAAAAAAGACAATAGATATCAAAAAAAGTTATATTGCTCAAATTTATTCGCCAAAACAAGTAATGGTATCTACAAGGCTTATGGGATATATTAAGTCAATTTCTGTTGAAGAGGGCGACTTAGTAAAAAAGGGTGAGACTTTGTTTGAGGTTGACCCAGCTGATATTTATTCAATGATTAATCAAGCAAGAGGAGCGGTTATTCAAGCAAGAAGTGGACTTTTGATGGCAGAGATGAGTTTTGCCGATGCTAAAAAAGATTATGATAGATTTAAAAATCTCTATCAAAACGGAGCAGTTAGTAAAAGAGATTTTGAAAAAATGAAACTTATGATGCAAATTAGACAAAAACAAGTTGAAATGGCAAGAGGTATGTTAAAGCAGGCTAAGGCGGGACTTAATAGGGCAAAAGCTCAAATGAAATACGCAAAAGTAACTTCTCCAATTGATGGAGTTGTAACTTCTAAAATGAAAAAAGTAGCGGAAATGGCACTTCCTGGATATCCAGTAATTGTGCTTAGTGATATTCACTTTATTAAAGCAAAAAGCACAATTAAAGAGAGTGATATTGATAAATTTAGAGTAGGAATGCCAGTTAAAATTTATGTGCCAGCTCTTAAAAAGAGTTATGACGCAAAAGTTAGCACTATTATTCCAGCAGGAGATAGTTTTACTCACTCTTTTGTAGTTAAATACTCTTTTAAAAACCATAAAGGGCTCCTTCCTGGAATGTATGCAAAAGCAATTGTAACTCTTGGTAAAAAAGAGGCTGTGTTAGTACCTTTTGCTGCCTTGACTACAAGAGGCGGAATAGTTGGAGTTTTTGTTGTTGATAATTCAAATGTTGTTCATTTTGTACCAGTTGAGCAAATTGCTCAAATTAAAGATTTTATTGCAGTTAAAGGATTAAGAGGTGGTGAGAGAATAATTCTTTATCCACCAGCAAATTTAGTTGATGGACAAAGATTATAGGAGTTGTGAATGAGTAAAATTCAAAGTTTAAAAAAACTCTTAGGAGCAAAAAAGAGAGAGCTTCAAGAAAAAAAGCTTGGTAGTTGCGATATTGATAAGATTAAAACCCTTGAAGAAGAGATAAAAAAGATTGAAGCAGAAATTGCCGCAGAAGAGGAAGAGTTAGAGAGGGTTGAGGAAGAGTTAAAGCTCAATATTGCTGGAAAACTTGCAAGAATGTTCTTAAAAAATCCTTTAACTCCTGTTTTGGCAATTGTGTTTATACTTATGGGAATAATTGCTATTTTATTTACTCCAAGAGAGGAAAATCCTCAAATTGATGTGCCTGCTGCAAATGTTATTGTTATGTATCCTGGGGCAAGTTCAAAAGAGGTTCAAAATATTGTAGTTGAGCCTCTTGCAAGAGAATTAAAGGCTATGACTGGGGTTAAGCATGTTTATGGTATGGCAATGAATAGCGTTGGGATTGTGACTGTTAGATTTAAGATTGGAGAAGATAAAGTAAGAAGTATGGCAAAACTCTATGATAGAGTTATGCAAAATATGGGTAAAATGCCAAAAGGAGTTATGCCCCCTCTTGTAAAACCTATTGATATTGATGAAGTACCAATTGTTACTTTTGCCCTATCAAGTAAAACTTACAATGATGCTCAGCTTTATAGAATCGCTCAAAGACTTCTAAGTCCACTTGCTGAGGTTAAGAATGTAAGTATTGTGGGAATTAAAGGGGGACATAAGAGACAATTTAATATTATAGTTGACCCTCAAAAACTTGCAGCTTATCATCTCTCACTTGGTCAAATAGCAATGGCTTTAAAAGGAGCAAATGTTGATTATCCACTTGGTGGGACTGATAATAAAAAGTATTCAATTCCAGTTGAATTTGATGGATTTATCAAATCGGTAAAAGATGTTGAGAATTTGATTATTGCAAACTATATGGGAAGACCAATTTATATAAAAGACATTGCAAAAGTTGAAGATGGAGTTGATTATCAAAATAAACACAAAACTTACTTTGAAGGTGGAAAAGCGTTTTATGTTGACCCTTTAATTGTCGGAAAAGAAATTAATAAATTTCCAGTTGGTCAGAAGCTAAATCAAGTAACTATTTTTATTGGTAAAAAAAGAGGAAGCAATGCAGTGTTTGTGGCTGAGGCGGTGATTAAGAAGATGGAAGAGCTTAAAAAAACTCTTCCAAAAGATGTTAAAGTTTACATTACCAGAAATGATGGAGAAAAAGCAAATCACGCGGTTAATGAGCTTATTTATCACTTATTTATCTCACTTGTGATTATCTTTATTTTGCTTGTATTGATGCTTGGAATAAGAGAGGCTGCGATAGTTTTATTTACAGTTCCATTGATTCTCTCAATCACACTCTTTATTGGAATGATTGCTGGACAAACAATAAACAGAATTACACTCTTTGCACTTATCCTCTCACTTGGACTTTTGGTGGATAGTGCAATTATTGTTATTGAAAATATTCATAGACACTTTGAAATTGGAAATAAGCCAAGAGAATGGGCGGCAATTTATGCTACAAATGAGATTGGTAATCCAACAAATATTGCAACTTTGGCTATTATTTTAGCGTTTGTGCCGATGTTTTTCGTTACAGGTATGATGGGTCCTTATATGAGACCAATTCCTTTTAATGTTCCAATTGCAATGCTTGCATCGCTTCTTGTTGCATATATCTTTACGCCTTGGGCTGCGGTTAAGTTTTTGCCAGAGCATAAACATAATAAAGAACCATTTGATATTAGAAAGACAAAAACTTATAAAATCTTTAAAGGAATACTTGAACCTTTATTAAATTCAGCTTTAAAAAGATCTATATTCTTTACTATTTTAATTGTTGCGTTACTTGGAAGTATGGCTTTGCCTGTGTTTAAGATAGTTTTATTTAAAATGCTTCCAAGTGCAAATAAAAATACATTCAATATCACTATTGACTTGCCAAAGGGAAGTAGTATTGATGCTACTACCAAAGTTAGCAATTGTGTGGCTGATATTTTAAGCAAAGAACCAGAAATTCATGATTTTGAGCAGTTTATTGGAATTAGTGGAGTTGTTGATTTTAATGGGCTTTTAAGAGGTAGCTCTATGAAGCAAGGTGAGAATTATGGAGAGATTAGAGTAAATCTATATCCAAAAGAGAAAGGGAGAAAAGAGAGTTCAATTGATATGGTAAGTAGGCTAAGACCTATTATTCAAGGTAAATGTAGTTTTTATAACGCCAATATCAAATTAGTAGAAGATCCACCAGGACCACCAGTTATTGCTACTTTGCTTATGCAAGTGTTTGGTGGAGATGAAGAGGGGAGACTTAAACTTGCAAATTATATTGAAGAGATTTATAAAAAAACTCCAAAAGTTGTTGATATTGACATTATGAGAGATAGACAAATTATCAAATATAAAATCATCCCAGATAAAGAAAAAGCAGCACTTTATGGAATTACGACAGATCAAATTGCAAAAATCCTTGGAATGGGGATTAGGGGTGCTATGGTTAGTGTTGCTCATATTCCAAGTGAAAAAGAACAGGTTGGAATTTTTGTAAGGTTTGATAAAAAAGCAAGAGATAGTATTGAAGAGCTTGATAAAATTAAAATTATGTCACCAACTACTGGAAAGCTTATTGCTTTAAAAGAAATAGTAAAAATTATCCCAGCTCCGTTTGATGGAATGATTACAAGTAAAGATCTTCGTCCAATGGTAATGGTTACGGGTGAGATGGATAAGAGAGGAAGTTTATACGCACTTCTTGATATTTTTAACTATCTAAGAGAAAAAGGAATTCCTGGATATAAAATTATTTATGATGGAAATCCAAGACTTAACTTGCAAGCTATTGATGAGAAAACTGGTAAAAAATATGATTTAATTTGGGGAGGAGAGTGGGAGCTTACTTTTGATGTATTTCGTGATCTTGGAAGTGCATTTGGAGTTGCGGTTATCTTAATTTATCTATTGATGGTTGCATACTATAAAAATTTCCGGGTGCCAAGAATTGTGCTTGCGGCTGTACCTCTTACATTTATTGGGGTGCTTCCAGGACACGCGATAATGAACTGGATTACATTAATATTTTTCCATAGTAAAACTTACTTTACCGCAACGAGTATGATTGGATTTATTGCCTTAGCTGGAATTGTTGTTAGAAATTCACTTTTACTTATTGACTTTACAAATGAGTTGTTAGAACAAGGTAGAAGTATTAATGAAGCAATAATTGAAGCAGCAGCTACAAGATTTAGACCAATTATTCTAACCGCACTTGCAATTATTTTAGCTTCGTTGGTTATTGTTTTAGATCCAGTTTGGCAAGGGCTTGCGGTTTCGTTAATTTTTGGAGTGCTTGCTTCTACTCTTTTATCGGTTGTAGTTGTCCCAATTCTTTATTGGAGATATTTAATCTCTAAACATAAAAAAGAAAAACACATAAGATACGGAATGGAGGAGATTTAATCTCTCCATTTTGTTATAATTTCTTTAAAAAATGAAGAAGTTAAAGCAAGATGTCTTTGTTGCATTTGTGATTGTATTTGTTAGTGTTATCTTTTCGTTTTGGCTTTTGTATTTTTTGATAAATAATATTTTTGTAAAGCAAGAAGTTGAAAAAGCCAGAATGGTTGCTAATACGATGCTTGCTTATAGGAGTTATTTGTCTAAAATTTCTACTCATATAAAACCTTTTGATAAAAATGCCTCTTTTTTTGCGTGTACTCCTGCCAAAGTTACTAATGAAGCAGCTGAAATTATTTCCGATAGTGGAGAGCTTTTTATTCGGCAAGTTTCTGATAGGTATAGAAATCCAAAAGATAAGCCAACTTATTATGATTTAAAAGCGATAAACTATTTTAAAACTCATAAAGATGCAAAAGAGTTTTGGGAAGTACATAATTATCATCCTATGATAAATGGTAATTTTATAAAGTATCTTTATTATGCTTATGCTCTTAGAGTAAAGTCATCTTGTCTTAAATGTCACGGAGACCCAAAAAAGGATGTACCGCCTTTTATCTATAAAAAACTCGTTAGGAGGTATGGTAATAAAGCTTTTGGATATAAAATTGGAGAGTTAAGAGGAATTTTATCGATTGTTGTGCCAATTTCTAAGGTTAATAAAGAGGTTTTATTGGTTTTTATGATATATGGCTTTTTGCTGATTTTTGTGTTTAGTATAGGGATTTATCTTGTGTATAGGATTTATAAAAATGTAATTTCAGATATTGATGAGATTTTAAGATTTTTTAAAGAGAAAGTATCAAAAGGTATTTATGTGCCCTTACTTGTTAAAATGCACTATTTGGATTTTGAAAATTTAAAAATTATGATAAATAAAACCATTGAAACAATTAAAGAGTATAAAAAAGAACTTTTCCATAAACTCTACTACAATTCAATTACTCATATTCCAAACAGAAATAAATTTTTAGAAGATTACAAAAAAAGAGTTTTAATGCTTGTTAATATTGATAAATTCAGAGAAATTAACAACTATTTTGGAACGGAGATTGCAGATAAACTTATAGTTGAGGTTTCAAATAGATTAAAAAAACTTGCTAGGAAGTATAAATTTGAGATTTATCATATTGATATTGATGAGTTTGCGTTAGTATTTAATGATGTAATGGAGAGGGATAGGTTTTTCTTTGTAGCTTCTAAAATTTTAAAATTTTTAGAGGAGCCTTATATTGTTGATAATAATGAAATTATTGTAAAATTTAGGATTGGAGGAAGTATTATTGAGAAAGATTATTTAAATGCTGAGGTTGCTTTGGATAAGGCAAAGGAGATTAAAAAAGATATTGTCCTTGGTGATGATTTGGATTCTTTTAAGAAAAGTTATGAAGATACGATTTTGTGGCTTAAAAAATTAAAAAAAGCTATAAAAGAGAATAGAATTGAGCCATTTTTTCAACCAATTGTTGATAAAAATAAAAAGGTTGTAAAATATGAAGCACTTGTTAGGATGATTGATGAGGATGGTAAGGTAATTTCGCCTTACTTCTTTTTAGATATTGCAAGAAAATCTATGCTTTACTTGGATATAACTCATATTATGTTTAATAAGGTTTTGGATATTGTAAAGAAAAAAGATATAAATGTCTCAATAAATCTCTCATTAGAGGATATTGATGATGAGAAGATGAGAGAGGAGATTATAAGTAAGCTTAGTTGCTTTGAAAAACCCCAAAGAATAACTTTTGAGATAGTTGAAAGCGAAGATGTTTCAAAATCGGAGAAAGTTAAAGAGTTTTTAAATAAAGTTAAATCAATTGGATGTGAGATTTATATTGATGATTTTGGAAGTGGGTATAGTAATTTTGATTATCTTTTAAAACTCCATCCAGATGGGGTTAAGATTGATGGAAGTTTGATAAAAAATATTTTAGAAGATACTCAATCAAGAATTATGATTAAAACAATTGTCTCTTTTGCAAAAGAGATGAATATAAAAACAATTGCTGAGTTTGTAGAGAGTGAGGAGATATTTGAGCTTTTAAAATCAATGGGAGTTGATTATTTTCAAGGCTATTACTTCTCCCCTCCAAAACCTTTATAAAGGAGATTTTATGAGAATAATTGTAGCAAGTCAAAATAAAGGCAAATTAGATGAGATAAAAAGGATTTTAAGAGGATATGATGTTTTTGCATATAGTGATTTTGTAAAGCCTTTTGAGATAAAAGAAGATGGTAAGAGTTTTAAAGAGAATGCAGTTATTAAAGCAAACGAAGTTGCTAAATTTTTTCCAAATGATATTGTATTGGCTGATGATAGTGGTATTAGTGTAGAAGCGTTAGGTGGGGAGCCTGGAATTTATTCAGCAAGGTATGCAGTGGATGGAGCGAGTGATAAGGAGAATTTAGAAAAATTAATTAGTGAGCTTAAAAAAAGAAATATCAAAACTTCAAAAGCTTTTTATACATCTGCAATTGCACTTGCTACCCCTTATGGGGTATTTACTACTCATGGATTTATGAGAGGAAGAGTAATTGATACCAAAAGAGGAGAAAAGGGCTTTGGGTATGATCCAATTTTTATTCCAGATGGCTTTGATAAGACATTAGGGGAGCTTGATAGTGAGATTAAAGATAAAATTTCTCATAGATTCAAAGCACTAACCCTTGCTAAAATTATTTTGGATGTGTTAAAGTAAAATTTTACTTGCAATAGCACAAGCAGCACTCTCACTTCTTAAAATAAATCCTTTTAATCTTACTTTCTCTTCAAATATCTTCCTCTCTTTTTGAGAAAAGCCCCCCTCAGGTCCTATTAAAAAGGGTTTTTTATACTCTTTACATTCAATTTCTTTACCATCAAAATCAACCGCTATAAAATTTGGATACTTTTTTTTAAATTCATCGGTAGAATTTAGTATCTCAATTTCAATTATGTCACTTCTTCCGCATTGTTGGGATGAATTGATTAAAATTTTTTTCATTCTTTCTAAGTTGAGCTTAAAATTTTTTTGAGAGAAATCACAATAAACAAAGCTTATCTTACTAACTCCAATCTCGTTTAAAGTAGGGAGTGTCTTTTCTATGTTTTTAGGCTCAATCACACACCATCCAAGGTGGAAAAATTTTTGAGGCTTGTTGGGTTTTAGAATTTTTTCTTTTAATTTTAAAGTAGCTTCTTTTTTATTAATTTCTATAATTTCATATTGATAAAGGTAGTCATCTTTTAAGTTTCGTATATTTATGATTTCATCTTTTTTTGCTCTTCTTACTTTAAAAAGGTATTTGTGAAGCTCCCCTTTTAGAGTAATGTAAGAAGTTGGATTTTCATAATATACAAACTGCATCTTTATCCTTTTTTGATAAAATTATATTATAAACAAAAAAGGAGTCATATGTTATATAAATTCTTAAAAAATCCAAAAGAGAGTAACTTTGCTATTTTATCAGATAAAGAGTTAGATATATTAAAGACTTTGCTTAAAGCTAAGTTAGACAATAAAAGTGTTGTACCGGTAAAGGATTTGGTAAAACTTGATAAAGATGAATTGGAAATTATTAAAAAGTTGTATGAAAAAGAGCTTATAAATGTTGAGTTTTATAATAACTCTTTGTTTGATTTATATTTTAAATCTATTTCACTCTCTCCTTTGTTTTTTGAGATTTTAGAATATAAAGATGATGTTGAGATTATTGATTCTCCTTATGAAAAGGAATCTCAATTTTTAAAAGAGCAGTTTGAGAGGGCTGAGCTTTATTATAAATTGTATTTGCACAAAAAAAAGAATAAACATTCCATAAAAATTCCTTTTATAAAAAAGAAAATAAAACTTATTGAAACAAGAATTGCAAAAAGATTATCTGCTACAAAAGAGGGAATTTTTTTAGTTGATTTGTTAAGAAATTTAGAGATTAGTGAAAAAGAAGAAATTATTTTCTTTTTGCTTTTAAGAGAAGAGTTTTTAAAAAGTAACGATGATATAAGATTGTTAGAAACTTTACTTGGAGTTGTTAGTAATGATTTAGAAGAGATGATTGATAATATTTCTTTGGTTGATTTAGACTCAAAGTTAGTAAATGAAGGACTTATTGATTTTGAAGAGAGTGATTTTTTTGGAGGAGGCAGAAGATATTATATTACTGATAATATTTTAGAGAATTTAGTTTCTTCAAGAAAGAATCATAAAATTAATATTTTAATTAAAGATACGATGTTTGATTTGTTAGAACCAAGGGTTACTTTGAATGATTTAATTTTACCAGAGGCTACTAAAAAAAGTATTGATACGTTTTTATCCCAATTTGATGAGAAAGTTTTGGAAAAATTGAAAAAATGGGGGATAAAAGATAATATAATGAGCGCTAAGATTTTGTTTTATGGTCCACCAGGGACTGGAAAAACTATGAGCGCTTATGCAATTGCAAATGTTTTAAATAAGCCAATTTTATCGCTTGATTCAAGTAAGATACTCTCAGCTTATGTTGGGGAGAGTGAAAAGAATGTAAGAAGGCTTTTTGATGAGTATTATGAAATTAGCGATAAGCTAAAAACTCCTCCGGTTTTGCTTTTAAATGAAGCTGATCAGTTTCTCTCTTCAAGAAGTACTCATGCAATAAGTAGTGCAGATAAAATGCACAATCAAATGCAAAATATTTTTTTAGAACAAATTGAGAGATTTGATGGAATATTAATTGCTACTACTAATCTTTTAGAAACAATTGATGAGGCTTTTTCAAGAAGGTTTGATTTTAAAGTTAAGTTTGAAAAGCCATCTTTTAAAGATAGAGTAAAACTTTGGAAGATAAAACTTCCAAAAGAGGCAAAATATGAAGGTGAATTTGATGTAGATAAATTGGCAAAATACCCTCTAACGGGGGCTCAAATTGAAGTAGTTATTAAAAATACGGCTTTAAAAGTTGCTATGAGAGGGGATGATATTTTTAGAGTTAGTGACTTTGTTGAGGTTATTGAAAAAGAGTTAAAGAGTGATTTTGGAGGGTATAAAGAGGTTGGGTTTTCAGTGTAACTTTAAGTAACTTTTTTATTAAATTTAATAATCATTTAATATCTACTTCTTTTTTTTTATAAATTTTTCTTATAATAAAAAATAGAAAAAAAGTCTTAATTTAGTAAGGAGAGTTAATGGAGACTATTTTAATTTTTGCAAGTGGTATTTTAGGTGGTGTTTTACTTCTTTACTTTTTGGGTATTGCTGTTGCTCCTTATAATCCAGGAGAGATTAAAAATGACCATTTTGAGTGTGGGCTTCCTCCAAGTAGTGAAGTGCCAATGAAAGCAAATTTTGGGTATTTTATTTTTGCAATTGCTTTTATTGTGTTTGATATGGCTGGGTTGTTTTTTAGTTTATTTGTTTTTGCAGATAATAAAGAGGCTCTTCATTGGGCGATGGTGTTTGGATTTTTATTGTTTACGGCAATTACAGTTAGTATGAAAGAGTATAGAAATTCAAAGGAGTTTAGAAATGTTAAAGGTGCTTGATTTTTTTAACTATGCAAGGAGTAAGTCTCCTTGGATTGTTCATTTTTGTAGTGGATGTTGTTCATTAGAGATGCTTGCGGCTATGGGGCCAAGGTATGATTGGGAGAGGTATGGATATATTATGACTCCAACTCCAAGGCAAGCTGATATTATTTTTATTACTGGGCTTGTGAGTAAAAAAATCCTTCCAGCACTTCTTAGAACTTATGAGCAAATGCCAGAACCAAGGTATGTTGTGGCAATTGGGGCGTGTGCTTATGATGGAGGTCCTTATAATGATAGTGAATCAGTTATTAAAAATATGACAGAGATTTTACCGGCTGATGTGTTTGTTGCTGGATGTCCTCCAAAACCAGAGGCAATTATTGCAGGACTTGAAGAACTTAAAGAAAAAATTAAAAGAGGTGAGCCATCAGCTTCAAGTCAAGGTGGCTTATGGAAACAAATGAAATTTTAGGGGTGAGAAATGAGAGAAGAGATTAAAAATATTATTTCAAAATTTGATGTAGAGTATGTAGAGGATTATAAATCTTGGGTAAAAGCAAAGCTAAAAAATAAAGAAGATTTGCTTCCTCTTGTAAGAGAATTAAAAAAAGCAGGCATTAAAACTTGTTCGACTGTTTCACCAACGGATTTTATTGATGAAAATAGAATTGAAGTAAATTATTTTCTTGAAGGTTTAAATCCATCAGTTTCAAGTAAAGAGAAAGAAAAAGTTAATGTTTGGCTAAAAGTAGATTTACCAAGAGATTTAGAAAGTTGTGAGATTGATTCAATTACCCCAGAATTTCCAAGTGCTGATTATCATGAGCTTGAAGCATATTCAACTTATGGAGTAAAATTTGTAGGTCATCCAAATTTAAGGTATTTCTTAATAAGTAGAGATTATTATGGGAAATATCCGTTTAGAAAAGATTTTGATTGGAAAGAGCACGAAAAAAACCTTATTGAGAATGTAAATGCAATTACAGAAGAGTTTTTCAAAGAATATGAAGAGCATGAAAAAACAATGGGGCATGAAGGGAGTAGAACAGTGCTTCATTGGGGACCAACTCATCCAGCAAGTGGTCCGATTAGACTTAAAGTGTTTGTGGATGGCGAAAATATTGAAAAAGTAGAACCAGATATTGGTTATGTTTGGAGGGCGTTGGAACATCTTGCTGAGAGAAAAGATTTTATAGGTGCAATTGTTGCGGTTGAGAGAATCTGTTTTATGGATAACCCAAACCCTATGATTTGTTATTCTCAGGCAGTTG
Organism: Nautiliaceae bacterium; assembly: GCA_039831175.1. GTDB lineage: Bacteria > Campylobacterota > Campylobacteria > Campylobacterales > Nautiliaceae > Caminibacter. The sequence continues at coordinate 23,820 of JBDONU010000022.1, read as the reverse complement.
AAGAGATTGCTGGGAAAGAGATAACTCCTTTTGCAAAGTATATGAGAGTTATTTTAGGAGAGACTGGAAGAATTGCATCTCATCTTATTTCAATGGGTGGATTTTTTGGAACAATGGGACTTCAAACATTCTTGATGTGGTGTCTTGATGTGAGAGAGTATTTCTTGGATGTTCTTGAAGATTATTCAGGTGCAAGAATTGCAACTTCTTGTATAGAACCAGGTGGAGTTAGGTATCCTTTAAATGATTATAAAGCTTGGTTTGATGAAATAAATAAAGCTATTAAAAAATGGGAAGATATAAGACCAGATATTGAAGATATTTTCTTAAAAAACCCTCTTATGAGCGTTAGAGCAAAAGATGCTGGAAAATTTAGTTTAAAAGATGTTGAAGAGTTTTATCTTGCAGGTCCAATTGCAAGGGCAAGTGGTGCAAAAATTGATGTAAGAATTGATGAACCTTATGCAGCTTATGGCGAGCTTGAAATGGATTATGTAACTTGTGAAAATGGGGATACAAGAGATAGACTTTATATCATTGTAAAAGAGGTTGATCAAGCGATTGATTTAATTAAACAGGCTATGAAAAAAATTGAAGAAGGGGTTGAAGCAGGAGAAATGGATCCTAAAAAAGATCATCTTGTTAAAATGCCAAAAAGACTTCCAGAAGGTGAAGCAGTTACCAGAGTTGAGTGGGCAAGAGGTGAGATACTTATGCATCTTGTGACAAAGCCAAAAGCGACGACTCCTTATAGATTAAAATTAAAAGCACCAAGTGTAAATCATACAAAAGTTTTAGAAGAGCTATTACCAGGACATACCCTCTCAGATATTCCGCTTCTTTATGGAAGTATGCATATCTGTCAGGGTGACTTAGATAGATAAGGAGAGAAGATGAGTATTGGAAGTATGCTATTTTATATTTTTGTGTTTCCAGGGCTTTTGTTTTTGCTTTTGTGGACGTTTTTTGTGTTTTACTTTGCAAGAAAAGTTTTAGCATATGTGCATAAAAGGGTAGGACCTCACTATAATGGACCAGCTGGGACATTGCAAACAGTTTATGATGTGTTTAAGCTTTTGACAAAAGAATCAATTACTCCAAAAAGTGCTGATCCGTATCTTTTTAATATCATTCCAATTATTACTCCTCTTGTGGCGGCACTTCCAGTGATTCTTATTCCATGGTCGCCACTTATTAATAATGGAAGAGGAATTTTAGATACAGAATATGGAGTTTTAGGGCTTGTTGTATTAATTGGAGTTGAGCCTTTCTTACTTTTCTTAACAGGTTTTGGAAGTCATAACAAGTACTCATTCCTTGGGGGGATGAGGATTTTGGCTCAAATGATTTCAATGGAAGCACCATTTTTCTTAGCAGCTCTCTCACCAGCACTTCTGTTTGGGACAATGAATTTGTATGAAATTATGTATAGCAACAATTGGCTTACAACCCTTATCTTGCTCCCAGGTGCAATTATTTTTATTATTACAATGCTTGGAATTTTAGAACAACCTCCTTTTCATATTCCAGATGCTGAGCAAGAGATTGTATATGGATTTTATACAGAGTATGCGGGAACAAACTATGTGTTGCTTAAATTTGCTGAATTTACGGAGATTTTAGTAGTAAGTGCAGCAGCTGTTACATTGTTTTTTGGTGGGTATAGAGGGATTTTCTTTGATAGTTTTTGGTGGTTGTTTTTAAAAATCGCGCTTCTTGCAGTAATTATGGTAGCAATTAGAGCATCAAACCCAAGACTTAGACTTGACCAGATGTTAAAATTTTGTTGGAGCTGGTTAACTCCTCTTGCGATTTTAAATTTAGTTTGGGTAGTTTTTGCAAAACTATACATTATAGGAGTTTAAGATGATTTTTGAAATTAGCGAAAAAGTAATAAGGGTATTAAAAGCTATAACCGAGCCAAGAATTGCAATAAAAGATGTAGTAAAAGAACCAGCTCATAAATCACCTATTTTTAGGGGAAAACACGAAATTAAATATGAGCTATGCATTGGATGTGATGCTTGTAATAAAATTTGCCCAGTTGATGCGATTAAAATGAAACCGCTTCCTCTTAAAAAGCCAAGGATTGTGCCAGAAGTAAATTTGGCTATTTGTATTTTCTGTGGGCTTTGTGAGGATGTTTGTCCTACTAAGCCAAAGGCGATTAAGTTAAGTGGTGGTGATATTGAGATGATTACAGATGGAACGCCAGAAGCTCTTGATAGCTTTTGGGTTAGAGTTGATATTCCTCAGGAGTGGATAGAGGCTAAGAAGAAAGAGGAAGAAGAAAAAGCAAGAAAGAAAAAAGAGGCTATGGCTAAGAAAAAAGCACAAGCAGCAAAAAAAGCAGCAGAAGCGAAAAAAACTGAGGAAATTCAGCCAAAAACAGATGAATCTAAAAGTGCGGAAGTTAAGCCAAAAACAGATTCTAAGAGTAATAAAGAAGTCGCTAAGGTACAAAAAGAGGAGGAATCAAAATGAGTGTATTGATTTTAGCAATCGTTATTATCCTTGCAATTATGAGTTTAGCTCAAAAAAATACCGTCCCAGCGGTATTGTCCTTTGTTTTAATGATGTTTTTACTTGGAATTTATTACATTCTTATGGATGAGAAGTTGCTTGGACTTTTCCAAATTTTTGTTTATACCGGAGGAATTGTAGTCTTGACTCTATTTGGGGTTACAATTATTGGTGTAAAATTCCCTAAATTTGAAATTAGACCTTGGGCTGTGAGTATTGTGACTATTGTAATTATTGGATTTTTGATTGTGCCATTTTTGCTTCCAAGTATGCCACTTGGCGGAAAGCCAATTCCTCTAAAAGACCAAGTAAAAATCTTTACAGATTTTTATGCTGAAATTGCGGTATTTATGGGAGTTGTAGCGGCAAGTGTATTATATGGAAGTATTAGAATGCTTCATACTTTAAAGTATGGAAAGGAATAAAAAATGGTTGGGTTTTATATTGATGCAATAGCGGCAATTATCCTTTTTGGGGTAGGGCTTTATGGGGTAACTAGTAAGAGTGATTTTTTAAAAATTTTCTTTTCACTTGAAATGCTTTTAAATGCCGTAATTTTACTATTAGCAAGTGCGGCGTATCACTTTGGGCTTACAAGAGGGCTTGCAATTGCTTATGTGGTAATTGTAATTGCAACTCTTGAAGCGGCAGCGGGAGTTTTAATCTTTATCCTTGCAAACAGAATGACAGGAGAAGTAATCCCAGACCACTTAGATAAGGCGGTGAACGATGAATAATGCAGTATTTATATTACTAACGGCTCCTTTTGTTGGTGCTGTATTAGCGTATGTATTAGGAAAGGCAAAAAGAGAACTTGCATTTTGGGTAGCAGAGGTTGTAGGGTTTGTGTTGTTTTTAGCAAGTGTAGTTTTGTTTTTGAAATATTCAGATACCGTGATTGATATTGATTACACTTGGATAGCTTATGGTAATTTACAATTACCTTTTGGAATTTATATCGATCATCTCTCAATTGTAATGCTTTTAGTAGCAACGGGGCTTGGATTTTTGGATATTCACTTTGCTCACGATTATATGGGTGAAGATCCAGACCAGCCAAGATATTATGCAAAAGTTTTATTCTTTATTGGTGGTATGATTTTGCTTGTTATTACAAAAGATTTAATTGGAGCTTTTGTTGGTTGGGAATTTATGGGACTTGCAAGTTATCTATTAATTAGCTTTTGGTATTATAAAGATTCAGCTGCAAATGCTGGTATGCAGGCATTTCTTTATACAAGATTTGGGGATATTTTTATCTTAGCGGCAATTGCGCTTTTGATGTATTATGTTGGGACTGTAAATTTAGTGGAGCTTAATAAACTTGCAGATGCTGGACAAATTGATAAAACCATTGCATTGGTTGCGGCTTTATTTATCTTTATGGGAGCTATTGGTAAATCAGGTCAATTTCCACTTTATCCTTGGCTTATGAATGCAATGGAAGGTCCAACAACCGTTTCGGCTCTTATCCATGGGGCTACAATGGTTAATAGTGGTATTTATATTGTTGCAAGACTTTTTGACTTTTTTAGTTATACGGATGCTTTATTTGTTGTTGCAAATGTTGCAGCACTTAGTGCATTTATTGGGTCAACATCAGCTCTTGTGCAAAAAGAGATTAAAAAAATTCTTGCATATTCAACTATGTCGCATTTATCAATTGCATTCGTAGGACTTGGAGTTGGAAGCTTAGCAGCTGGTATGCTTCATCTTGTAAACCACGCAATTTTTAAAGCGTTATTGTTTTTAAGTGCAGGTGCTGTAATTTATATTGCTCATCATCAAAAAGATGCTTGGAAACTAGGAGGACTTATTAAAACGGCTCCATTTGTTGCGCTATTTATGGCAATGGGTTCACTCAGCTTAGCAGGTGTTCCTCCATTTAGTGGATTTTTCTCTAAGGAAATGGTAGTAGCTGCTGCTTGGGAATGGGGTAATGGATTTACAAAAACATTTGTTACAATTGCAGCACTTCTCTCAATTGCATATATTACAAGACTTTGGATTTTAATCTTCCTTGGTGAGCCAAGACATGAATCAATTGGTGGAAGCGTGCACAAACCAAGTAACCTTTGGATGAGACTTCCACTTGGAATTTTGGCGTTTTTAACTCTATTTATTTCAATTTGGCAAAGCGATATTATCCGCTATATTACAGGTGGAGAAGTAGTTGAGCCTCATGTAGCAGGACTTACTGCATTTATGTTAACTGGAATGCTTATTTTGTTCTTAATTGTAGTTGGACTTTATGTTAAAGGACTTAATCTTTTATACAAAATTTCATCTCACCATTTTGTACAAACAATTCACCAAGTTTTGTTTAACGGATATTATGTTGAGGCTATGATTACCTGGGTATCAAAAAATATTATCGTTGGTGCTATTGCAAAATCAGCAAGATGGTTTGATACTTATGTAGTAGATTACATAGTAAATAAAACAGTTAACTTTACTTATGCGGTTTATAAAATATTTAGAGCAGGTCATAGCGGTAAAATTGGAACTTATATGGGGCAATTTGTTCTTGGAGTTGCAATTATCGTTATTGCTATTTTAATTATTGTAAAGGGGCTATAAAATGGTAGGGTTAGGTATAATTTTTGCACCTATGTTTGGAGCGGCTCTTGTTTACTTTTTAACAAGAAACGCTCAGCATATAGCTAAGTATATAGCACTTGGTTGGTTTTTAGTGCTATTTTTTATCTCTTTTTATTGGTATAAGCATCTTCCAAGTGATGGTAGCTTTTTATATCTTGGAGAATTTTTAAAAGTGCCTCAATTTGCGTTTTCTTTAACTTTACAAATTGACGCATTAAGTGTGGCTATGCTTTTATTAACTGCTGCACTTTTGGTTTTGGTGGTATTTACATCTTGGGAAGAGAAAAAACAAGCAGCTTATTTTAGTTTGCTTATCTTTTTTAGCGGTCCGATTTTTGGGGTATTTATGACTACGAATGTTTTGTGGTTTTTTATGTTTTGGGAATTAACTCTTGTGCCTATGCTATTTTTAGTTGGGATTTGGGGAGCTGAGAATAGAATTTATGCAGCAATTAAATTTTTTATCTATACTCATGTATTTGCTATGTTTATGTTTGTTGGATTTTATTTACTATTTGCTCAAACAGGAGTTTGGGATTTGCTTACAATTAAAGAGGCTTTATTAGCAACGCCAGCTCTTATTTGGTGGCTTATGTTTTTGGGATTTGCAGCAAAGCTGCCAGTGTTTCCATTCCATACTTGGCTACCAGATGCGCATGTTCAAGCTCCAAGTAGTATTTCAGTGCTTTTAGCAGGGGTTTTGCTTAAAATGGGAGCGTATGGGCTTATTAGATTTACGGTTGAATTAATGCCAGTTAGTACTTTATTGTTTGCAAAATGGATGTTGATTTTTGGACTTATTACTACTCTTTATGCAGGATTTCTTGCAATTTATGAAAGACATATTAAAAAGATGGTTGCATACTCTTCAATTTCACATATGGGGCTTGTAGTGGTTGCAATTTCTACTATGACTTATGATGGGCTTAGTGCTTCGCTTTATGAAATGATCGGACACGCACTCGTAATTTCGCCTCTATTTTTAATTGCTGGATGGTTACATCACAAAACTCATACTTGGTATATGGATGAGATGGGTGGAATTATGAAAAAGGCACCTTATGTTAGTGCGATTTTCATTTTAGCTGGTATGGCAGCACTTGGACTCCCAGGAACAATGGGATTTGTAGGTGAGCTTACTATTATCGTATCAGCGGTTAAGGCTTATGGATGGTGGATTGCTGTAATTGCGCTTGCAGGACTTATTAGTGCTGGGTATATTATCTGGGCAATTAGAAGAGTAATTCACGGACCAATGAGTGAGAGAGTAGCAAAAGCAGATTTTAGTATGCATTTTGCTGAGAAATTTGCGCTTAGTGTGTTTGCATTTTTGATTATTTATTTTGGTATAAATCCTCAACCAATTTTTGACTTAGCAAATAAAGCATTTAGCTTCTTAGGAGGAATGTAATGAGTTTTATAGTATTAATGGCTGCTGGACTTTTGGTACCAATTTTTTATAGGAGCAATATTTTTATTGCAAAAACCATCTCTTTTATTGCTTTTATTTTGGCGATGTATTTTATCTATACGCACAATAGTTTAAATGCTTTGTTTCCATATTTTGTGAGTGATGAAGCAACAAGACTTATGGAGTATGTATTGCTTATTACTTTAATGGCTGTGACTTTTTCTCTTACTGGCTTTGAGAGACCTTTAATCTCTCAAATGCTCTTTTTAGCAGGTGCATCTCTTGCTCTTTTAGAAACAAATGACTTTTTTATGTATATTGTTTTGTTTGAGGTAATTGCGATTATCTCTTATATTTTAGTTGCAAATATTAGAAACTATTACAATGCAGAAGGTGCTATTAAAACATTTATTGCCGGTGCTGTTGCAAGTGGTATTATTTTAATTGGGTTTGCGCTTTATAGTTTTACTACTGATTCATTTAATTATGTTGATATGAATGTTGCAGGAAAGTATACTTTAATTGCAGTAACTATTATGCTTGCAGGGATTTTCTATAAACTTACAATTGTCCCAATGCACGGATGGGCAGCTGATGCATATTCTCAAATCAATCACGCAGCAGCTGCAATTTTAAGTGGGGTTATTAAGAGCGTGATTTTCGTCGCTACTTTTAAAGCGTTTTATAAGTTTATGATTGCATATCCTCTTGCAAGCGTTTTAATTTTTAGTTTCTTTGCTATTATTACAATGACTCTTGCAAATTTTATGGCACTTTGGCAAAAGAGAATTTCAAAAATTCTTGCTTATTCATCAATTGCTCATAGTGGATATGCTTTAATTCCATTTGCAGCAAGTGCGAGTTTATATGCATACTCTGGAGTTTTGTATTATGCGATTGCGTATATCTTTATGCAAACTAGTGTATTTTTGATTTTGAATGATTTAAGAAGAGAACTTGGAGTAAAATATCTTGATGATATTAAAGGACTTTATAAAAAAGCACCACTTCATTCAATCTTTTTTACGGTTCAACTTTTTTCACTTGCTGGAATTCCGCTTCTTGCAGGGTTTTTAAGTAAAGCGGTAGCATTTTATGCGGGAGTAGATGTGGGACTTTGGGTAATTGTATTGATTGCACTTTTAAATTCAGCTCTTGCAGTTGGATATTATGTATGGATTATTAAACATATCTATTTTGATGAGCCAAGAGAAGATATTGATAGAGTAATTACAATTTCAAACGGAAGTTTAATAGGACAACTTATCTTGCTTGCTGGAACTATTTATTTTGGAATAGTAGCAAGCAATGTGTTTGATGCTACTATCCAATTTTAAGAGAGATTTTCTCTCTTTATAATCTCTTTTAATTTTTCAAGAGGGGCTGATATTTTTTGAGGGAATTGACTTTTGTTAAAGATTTGTTGTCTTTTTGCAAGACGAGCGGTGTTTGTAACTATCTTTTCAAATAGCTCATCTTTATCATACTTCCCATTAAAATAATCTAATACTTCTTTTACTCCAATGGCTTTTAAGCTTGGAAGTCTTCTATCGCGATACTTCTTTTCAAGATAAGCAACTTCATCAATTAATCCCATTTCGAACATCTTTTTTGTTCTTTTTTTAATTTTTTCTTTTAATTTATCTCTTGAAATTTCAATTTCAAAAATAGGAATTTGTGGTAGGATTGGGATCTTTGGATGTAGTTTGAAATATTCAGTAGGAGGAAGTTTTGTTGCAAGGTAAATCTCTATCCCTTTTTGAATTCTGTAAGTGTCATTTTGAGAAATTTTGTTAGCATAAAGAGGGTCTATTTGTTGAATATCTTTAAAAGAAAATTTTTTGGCTTTTTCTTTTATCTCTTTGTTAATTGGGGGCATTTGAGAAATTCCATCAATCATAGCTTTTAAATAAAAACTGCTTCCTCCTACTATGATTATTTTTTTGTGAGGGATTTTTTTATAGATCTCTATAAATTTTGCTACATTAAACTCTTCATTTGGATATATTTCATCAATTCCGTAATGTTTAATTTCTTTTAACTCTTCTTTTGAAGGTTTTGCTGAGGCTATGTCAATCTCTTTGTAGATACTCAGACTATCAAGTGATAAAATTTCATATCCAAACTCTTTTGCAAGTTCTAAGGCTAAATTGCTTTTCCCACTTGCAGTAGGTCCTATAATTGCAAACATTTTACTCCTTTTTGCTACAATTATACAAATTTTTAAAGGCGGAGTTTATGAAAAAGTATTTAGAACTTGTAAAGTTTTCTCATACTATTTTTAGTCTCCCTTTTATTTTAATTGCAATGATTGTTGGGGCAAATGGCTGGTTTGGATGGAAGCTTTTTATTTTGGCTCTTTTATCTGCTATTAGTGCAAGAAATTTTGCAATGGCTTTTAATAGGCTTGTTGATAGAGATATTGATGCTAAAAATCCTCGCACAAAAGATAGAATTTCTGTAAGGGGAGATATAAGTGTTGATGAGATGAGGTTATTTATTGTTGCAAATGCTTTGATTTTTATTGGAACTGCTTATATGATTAATGATTTAGCATTTAAACTATCTTTTTTAATTTTAATTATTTTGGCTGGATATAGTTATTTTAAAAGATTTAGTGCATTTGCTCATTTAGTGTTGGGAGTATCTCTTGGGTTTGCTCCAATTGCTGGTGCGATTGCAGTAACTGGAAGTATTCCTTGTTGGTCGGTTTTTTTAGCTTTTGGGACGATGTTTTGGGTAGCTGGGTTTGATATTTTGTACTCTTTGCAAGATATGGAATTTGACAAAAAAGAAGGGCTATTTTCTATTCCTGCAATTGTTGGGGAGAGGGGAGCTTTGTTTATGGCAAAGATGTTTCATGTTTTTGCTGTGATTTTTTGGGCATTGTTTGTTGCTTATGCTAATCTTGGATTTTTTGCTTGGATTGGAGTTTTGATAAGTGGAGCAATTTTGTATTATGAGCATTTATTAATTTCTAAAAGTTTTGATAATATTCCAAAAGCTTTTTTTGATTTGAACGGATTTTTAGGAATTATTTTTTTAGTTTTTATTATCTTAGATAGACTTTAAAGGGAAGGGATGTTAGGGAGTTATATTGTTTTTGGAACTATTTTTTTGGTAGTTGTAGTGTTTATTTGGAGTTTAATTTGTGCGGTAATTAAGCTTTATAATAAATGTCAGCAAAACATAATAAGACTTGAACATAGAATTTGTCTTTTGGAAAATGAAGTGTTTAAGTTAGAGACAAAACTTTATCCTGATAAATTGAATTTAGAGAGAAATAAAAAAGTTAGGAAATAACCTTAAAGAAACCTTAATTTAAGTTTTTTTTAAGTTTTGCCAATTACAATTTCATACCTAAAAAATTCACAAAAGGTGTGATAATGAAATTTACTAAATCAGTAAAACCGGAAGAGGTTAAAAGAGATTGGATTTTAATTGATGCAAAAGATAAAACTTTTGGTAGATTAATTACTGAAATTGCTACATATCTTAGAGGAAAACATAAACCTTTTTATACTCCGCATGTGGATTGTGGAGATTATGTGGTAGTTATTAATGCAGATAAAGTTAAGTTTTCTACAAGTAAAAAGCTTGATGAAAAATATTATAAACATACAGGTTATTTTGGTCATGTAAAAGAAGAGAAAGTTCAAGAACTTTTAAAAAAGAATCCAGAAAAATTATTTAAACTTGCAACAAGAGGTATGCTTCCAAAAACTAAACTTGGAAGAAAAATGCTAAAAAAACTTAAAGTTTATGCTGGTGAAAATCATCCTCATACAGCTCAAATAAAGGGTAACTGATGAAAATGCACGGAAGAATTTATGCAACAGGTAAAAGAAAAACAGCAGTAGCAAAAGTTTGGATTAAGCCTGGAAATGGAAATTTAAGTATTAATGGAATGAGTTTAGATGAGTTTTTAGGTGGAAGAGAGGCTTTAAAACTTAGAGTTCTTTGGCCACTTAGACTTACTAAACAAGAAGGAAACTTTGATATTGAGGTTAAAACTTTTGGTGGTGGTTTTGCTGCTCAGGCTGATGCAATAAAACATGGAATTTCAAAAGCACTTGTTGAGTATGCACCAGAGCTTAGAAGTATTCTAAAACCGGCTGGTCTTCTTACAAGGGATGCAAGAATTGTTGAAAGAAAAAAATACGGAAAGAAAAAAGCAAGAAAATCTCCTCAATTCTCAAAAAGATAATCTTCTCTTTTTCCTCTTTTTGTTATAATAAGTTGTTATTTTATTTAAAGGATTGAGAATGAATAAACTTCTTATTGCGGCGGTGGGGTTTATTATTTTTAGTGGATGTAGTAGTAAAATACCTTTTAAAATAAATAATAATGAAGTTTGCGATATTGCTATTAAAAATCATTGCTCTTCAAATAATCGCTACTTTATCTTCTGTTATCTAGTTACTAATGAACCAAAAGAGATTTTAAGAGCTAAAGCTTTTACAGATTTTAGAAGTTTTATAGCAAAAAAACTTGATAAATTTTTTAATTATATAGAACAAAAATATAATTATATTGTTGGAGACAAAAAGAGAGAAAAAATAAAAGAAGAGGTAGGTTCAGCTATTTTAGCTGAGAGTGAGGTAAAAGAGAGTTGTAGTTTTAAAGGACATAAATATTTTGTAATTGTTGTTGATAAAGATAAACTTAAAAATAGATTAAAAAATATGTTTGTTCTTAACGATAAACAATTTAATGAGGCGTTTAGTGCGATATTTGGTTGATTTTGCAATTGTTGGAGGGGGAATTGCTGGACTTTTGAGTGGATATTTTTTGCAAAGAGATTATAAAGTATTAATTCTTGATAAGAAAGGACTATTAAAAGGAGCAAGTGGAGCGGCTGGGGCTTTTTTGTTTCCAAAAGTTGGCAAAAAAAGTGAATATACTGATTTTATAAATAGCGCGATTGTAAAGTCTATTAAATTTTATGAAGAAGTTGGAGTTAGAGTTTATAAAAAGGGGGTTTTGATACTTCCGCGAGATAAAAGGGATATTGAAAAATTTAAAGAGTATGAAAAATTTATAACTCTTCCTTTTGAAAAAAGAGATGGTGGGTTCTTTTTTGATTTAGGAAGCGTTATAAATCCAGAGGATGTAAAAGATAAATTAAGAGTTGATTTTGTAGAAGTTGAGTTTGATGGTATAAATAAAGAGGGAGATTATTTTGTAATAGGGGATATTAAAGCAAAAAATCTTATTTTAGCAAGAGGTTATGAAGAGGATATAAAGTATTTAAAAATAAGACCTATCTGGGGAGAGAGAATAGAAATTAGTGGTAAGTGGGATAAAATAGAGCATTTTTATCACAAAAATTGTTCAGTTGGAGAAGTTGATGGGAGATTGAAAATTGGAGCTACTCATAAAAGAGAGTGCTTAGAGTGTAAAGAGAATGAAAAAGAGGCAATGGAGCTTATAAAAAAAGCAAGAGAGATTATTAATATTTATGATTTTAAGGTTGAAAATATAAAGGGTGGATTTAGAGCCGGGAGTGTGGATTATTTTCCAATTGTTGATAAAGTTATAAATATTGATAAGACTTTAACAAAAGCTATTGCAAAAGGGGCTTTGCCAAGAAGTATTAAGTATGAAAATAATTTATATGTAATTAATGGAATGGGAGGGAGAGGTTTTTCAAATGCTTATGTATGTGCTAAAATGCTTTATGATTATATAAAGTACAATAAAAAGCCTTCTTTAAATTCGCTAAGACTTTTTATAAAATGGGCTAGAAGAGATGGAGAGGAGTATTTAGATGCTAAAAGTTCATAATATTACAAAGAGGTTTGGAGGAGTTAGGGCGCTTAGTAATGTCTCCTTTGAAGTAAGGACAGAAGAAGTTGTAGCGCTTGTAGGACCAAATGGGGCTGGGAAGACTACTTTATTTAACATTATTTCAGGAGCGGTTAAGTCAGACGAGGGGAAGATAATCTTTAAAGATGAGGATATTACTGATTTATCTCCAGTTGAGAGGGTAAAAAGAGGGATAAGTAGAACTTTTCAAAATATTAGACTTTTTGATAATATGAATGTATTAGAAAATATTTTAGTTGGCTTTCATATAAATTATAGATACTCTTTAATAGACGCTTTTTTAAGATTGCCAAGATATTTTATTGATGAAAATAGAGCAAGAAAAAAAGCAATAGAGATTGCAACTTTTGTTGGAATTAGTAATTATTTGGATAAAAAAGTTAAAAATTTACCATATGGAATTAGAAAAAAAGTAGAAATTGCAAGAGCTCTTGCAACAAATGGAGATTTATTACTCTTAGATGAACCAGCAGCTGGACTTACAGATGTTGAGACAGAAGAGTTGGCTTTGCTTATAAAGCTTATAAATTTAGAACTTGAAAAGACTATTTTATTTATAGAACACGATATGAATTTTTTAAGATTGGTAGCTCATAGAGTTATTGTGCTTGATTATGGAAAAGTTATTTTTGATGGATTACCGCAAGATATGTTTAGAGATGAGAGAGTAATTAGTGCTTATTTGGGTGGAGAGATTGATGAAGATGTGATTAAAGCTAAAAAAGGTGAGAGAAAAAATGTTTGAGGTTAGGGATTTAGTGGTAAAGTATAATGGAATTCCAGTTTTAAAAGGGATTAATTTAGAGGTTAGAAGAGGGGAGATTGTAACTCTTCTTGGACCAAATGGGAGTGGTAAGAGTACGCTTGTTAAGGCTATATTTAATTTAGTTGAAGAGAAAGAGGGAAAAATTTTATTTTTTGAAGAAGATATTACTCATTTACCTCCTTATGATATTGTAAGAAAAGGGATTTCTATCGTTCCAGAAGGTAGAAGAGTTTTTGTAAATTTAACGGTTGAAGAGAATTTGAAGATGGGGGGATTTTTTAATGATCCAAATTACGAAGAGCTTTTAGCAGATGTTTATTATACTTTTCCAAGATTGGAAGAAAAAAGAGATGAGTATGCTGGAAATTTAAGTGGGGGTGAGCAGCAAATGCTTGCAATTGGTAGGGCTATGATGAGTGATCCTATTTTAATAGTATTGGATGAACCCTCACTTGGGCTTGCTCCAAAGATTTTAATAGAGGTTTTTAATGGACTTTTAAAAATTAGTGAAAGGCGTCAAATTTCTATGCTTTTAATTGAGCAAAATGCTCAAATTGGGATAAGGTTTGCTGATTATATCTATATTTTAGACCATGGGAAAATAGTTTTGGAAGGTTTGCCAGAAGATTTGGTGCTAAATCCAGAAGTAAAGAGAAAGTATTTTGGAATGTAAAGAGGTCAAATTTTATCTTATTTTGTTATATAATATGTTATAATTTTTAAAAAGGAGGTTAAAATGGATTTTTTAGAAAAGTTTAAGAAGCTTGAAGGGTATATTGCATCGGCTATTGTTGATGCAAGTGGGGAAGTAATTTTTCAAGATGCAGGAGTTTTGGCTGATAAGAATATTGATGAAGCATTGTTAACTTTTAATAGTCTTTTTACAAAAACTTCGGAAATTGCTGATGATCTTGGATTTGGAGGGGCTAATTTAGCTTCAATTGAGACTGAAAAGGCTATTATTTTGATTAAATGTTCAGGAAGGGACGCAAGGGTTCATCTTCATATTGTATTGGTACTTGAAAAAGAAGGGGGAAATATAGGACTTGCAAAACTTACTATGAATCAAGTGATGCAAGAGGTTATAAAATCGTTAGGGATTTAAGGTAGGTAAGTAAAAATGGAAAAAAGATTTTTAGAAGCTTTAAAGGAGATCTCTTCTCTCTCTTTTGAGCTTGTCCACAATAAAGCAGATCTAGATAAAGTTGTTAAGATAGTTTCTATTATTACAACGGCAAATGAAGCTTTATTTTTTTTGGTAGAGGATGGACATATTGTAGATATTAAAAATAATGAAATAATTGCTTTGGAAGAGTCTATTTTAAAAGAAGTTATTGATAGTAAAAAAGGAAAAATAATTCCTTTTGCAAAAAATATTTCAAAATTTAATCCAAAAGTAGACAATATTTATAATTTTGATGTTAAACATTTAATGGTAATTCCTATTTTAAAAGATGATAGAGTTGTTGGGGTAATTGAAGCATTTATTACGGATAAAACTTATCATCAGTTTATAGAGGATGATTTAAAGTTTTTAGAGAGTTTAAATGATTTATTTTATGCTTTTATTGAAGTTTCAACTGGTGATATAGTTGCAAAAGAGGTATTATTTTTTAAAGAGATGATACACGATATTAAAAATATAATTAATGGAATTTTTGCGGTATTATCGTTTTTGAAACTTGAAAATAAAGATAGAACTTTAAATAAATATATTGATCTTGCACTTCAAAGCTCTAAACTTGTATCGGATTTATCGTATCTTCTTATGAATTTAGGAAGGGATGAGGTTATTTTAAGAGAGGTTCATTTGGTAAATGAGTTAGAACCTTTATTTTTCTTATTTTGTAACAATGCTGAGAAAAAAGGAATTGAGTATTATACGATGCTTGATGTAAGCACTAATTGTATAGTGGAATTTGATGTATTAAAGTTAAAGCAAATTTTATTGAATTTAGTTATGAATGCCATTAAATTTACAGAAAAAGGATATGTAAAAGTATCTTTAAGTGTTGATGATGATAAGTTAGTAGGAAGTGTAAAAGATACTGGTATTGGAATTGAAAAAGAAAAAATTGAAACTATTTTTGCTCCTTTTGCTCAGGAGAGTAGTGAGATTAAGAAAAAATATAAAGGCACAGGGCTTGGATTACATATTGTAAAAAGATATATTGAAGCTTTAAATGGAGATATTGAAGTTGAATCTGAGAAAGGTAAAGGGAGTGAGTTTAGATTTTGGATACCTATAAAAGTTAAAAAAAGACTTCCTTTATTTGAATATAAAATAGCGCTTATTACAAAAGATGTAAAAGATGAATTTATATTATATTTAAAAGAGTTTTTAGAAAACTTGCTTATGGATGTTAAAATTTACCAAAAAGAGCCAAGTGAACTTTTTGATTTTGCTTTTTATATTGATATGGATTATAAGAAAAGAATTGCTAAAAAGATGATTTATATTTATAAAGATAAATTTTCTAATAAAAATTATGACTATGAAATATCAGAGTGTCTTGCAAGAAGTGGATTTTTATTGAGTGTAATTGAAGATTATGAAGAGTTAGAAGAGAATATCGATTTTAGTGGAAAGTCAGTTTTGATAGTTGAAGATAATAAGTTAAATAGAGAGCTTCTTGAAATTTTGCTTAAAAAACTTGGAATAAAGGTTTATACCGCAACAAATGGTTTAGAAGGGTTAGATATATTAAAAAAACACGATGTGGATTTAATTATTTCAGATTTAGAGATGCCTCAAATTGATGGTAGAGAGTTTGCCGCAAGTGTAAAAAAATTATTGCCAAATGTGCCTATTATTGCATTTAGTGCTATGAAAGAGAGTGATATTAAAAAATTGATTGAAAAATATGATTTTGATGATTATTTATTAAAGCCAATTTTACTTGATAAATTAATTGAAGTTTTAGAGAGATATTTAGAGAGAAAGTAATTCTTTAATTCTCTCTCTCATCCATTTTCCCATTTTCATGTTATGGTATGCCCATTTTAGATACTCTTTATCAATTTTTGCAACATCCTCAACGAGCATTCCTTTATATTTTCCAATATTAAATCTAAATTGCATTGGTTCATTAAGTTCTTTTAGATAGTGATTGATTGAATAGATTATATCTTCTGGGGTATCTTTTGTGTGAAGTAAGTTTTCAATATAGTTGGGATGTTTTATTATTACATCTTTTATCTTTTGGAATTTGTATTTACCCATGTAAAATTTTTCTTGGAGAATTGGTTTTTGAGTAAGTTCTATTAATTCCTCAAAAGAGTATTGCTCTTTTAAGTAAACAAGTAATAAATAAAGTACGATTACATCACTTAGTGCATCGTGAGGGTTTATTGTTATGTTGTATTTATTTGCAATCTCGTTCTCTTTTTTGTAAAGTCCAAGGGCATATCTGTTGTATTGGAGAGAAAATTTTCCATCGGGGAGAATATGTTTTAAGACTCTAAAAGTATCTATAATCCTAAAATTTGGAGTAAACCCCTCTTTTTGTAACATTTTGATATCAAACTCTGCGTTGTGAATTACTAAAATATTTTCAATTTTATTAAGCTCTATTAATTTTTGGTAAGCTTTGGTTTTTTCAATTGGGAGAGCGTTTTGTATATCTTCGTTTGTGATATGGTGTATTGCCATTGCATCATAGCTAATTGGTACTGGTGGTTTTATGAGTTCGTTATAAATCTCTTCAATTTCTAACTCTTGATTTGCAATTATAAAGCTAAGTTGGCAAATTCTATCATCTTCTTTTATTCCAGTTGTTTCCGTATCAAGTATTACTATTTTCATCTTTCTCTTTTATTATTGGAATTTGGATTATATACCCGTTATTTAAATTAATTACTTCAAAAAAATTACTTTTTATCTCTTTTTTCGGTATTGTAGTGATTATGATAGAGAGTATTGAATACTTTTTATTTTGAATTTTTATATATTCGCCAATTTTAATTTTTGTCTCAATCTCAGCCTTTTTTTGTCCTTCTAATATATCAAGTAGTAGATTAATAAATGCTTTTTTGTTTATGAAAATTTCTGGTAAGTCTGGATCTGGGTAAATTTTAAATTTTGTTTGGTGTTTTAATTTTGTATACTCAATTGCAAAGTGGATAAGTTTTAGTATGTCACTCTTTTCTAAGTCTTCTAAATTTATTGAATGAAGGTGAGTGTCAATAAAAAATCTAACTCCTATCTCTTTTTCATCTTTGTATCCAATTGCATAGCCTGTAAATTCAAAATCATTAAATTTTATTTTCTTAAATTCAGTAATTATCTCTGGATTTTTTGGTGCATTTTTAATTGCAAATTGAAAAATCTCTTTTTGGTTTATGTATGAGAGGAGTATTTCTGCTTCTTGATTACAATATTTAATTTCCCCTTTTTGATTAAAAATAATAAAAGGATTTATATCATACTCGCAAAATTCTTCAAACATCAAGCTGCCTCATCTTTTTTGTTAATGTTACTCTGTTGATTTTTAATTGTTCTGAAATTTTGAGTTTGGAAATATATTTTTCTTTCATTGCACTAAAAAGTGTTCTCTCAAACAAGCAAAGCTCCTCTTCGTATGTTTTATGGTTTGTTTTATAAATATCTTTTAAAATATTAAAAATCTCTTCTTTATCGCTTGGGAGTAAAAGTCTTTTATAAATGTCTCTTTTTAGGGAGTTTAGATTTTCTGATATATCTAAATTTTCCAATGAAATCTCTTTTTGAATTTTTAACTCTTTTTGGGCTTGGCTTTTAAAATAATTTGCAAACTCTAAAATATCTTCTTCATGTTCTCTTAGGGGTTTTAGTTCAATATCCATTGAGAAATATTTTTTAATTGTTTCTTTTGAGAGAGGCTTTGTGCCAGTTGCTATTAAAAAAGGATTTTTAAAATTTAGGGATGGATTTTTATCAAAATTTTCAATTATAATAGGTTTAGTGGTAGATAGTTTATTAATAATAGCGTCTGGGGATATATATCTTGCTAAAAAGCTTTTCCCAACTCCTCTCTCTCCCCAAATGTAAATACTAAGTTTTAACTCTTTTGCCATATCTGCCAATTCTTTTATTTTTTTAAGATATTTAGATTTTGCTATAAAAATTTTCATACCTTTTTTACAAAATTATAACAAAAAAGGATTAAAGATTAAATCCTTTTTCTCCATGTTGAGTAGAATCAAGCCCTTCAATCTCTTCTTTTTCATCTACTCTTGCACCACCTGTTAAAAGAGATGCTATTTTAAGTATTACTGCTGTCATGATTGCTACAAATATTGTTGTAACAATTACAGATTTAACTTGTACCTAAATTTGACCAAGTCTATCTCTATTTTTTAATGGTCCATCCCATGCAAGTTCTTGAAGGGCAAAGAATCCTGTTGCAATTGCACCCCAAAGACCAGCTATAAAGTGAATACCAAACTATCATTGTATTTAAATATTTTTTAAGCATTGTTACACCTAAAAATCCACTAATACTTTCACCAATACCGATAATTAAAGCACTTACTACATTTACAAATCCAGCAGCTGGTGTAATTGCTACAAGTCCAGCCACAGCACACTTGCTGCACCAAGTAAAGTAGGTTTTCCGTATTTAATATATTCTAAAATAATCCAAGTCACAGCTGCTGCAAAGTTTGTCATTAAAAATGCACTTCCAGCTACTTCATCTACTGCAAATTCACTACCTCCGTTAAATCCAAACCAACTAAACCATAAAAGAGTTGCACCAGTAGCTGTTAAAATTACACTACTTGGCATCATTTGATGTTTAGGGTAACTTTTTCTTTTACCAATCATTAAAGCTGCTATAAGTCCTGCAAGATCACCATTCATATGTATAACAGTACCCCCCTGGATTCTTAAAGTTATATGCGAAATTTTCTTCGAAAAAATTTATTAGTTAAGTTAGATAATTGATTAAAAATTAATCACTTTAATTTTATTTTTTTACTTTTTTTTGATAAAATCTTTTAAAAAAGGAGATATTATGTTACAACCAAAAAGAGTTGATGTAGATATGAATAGTGAGGAGTTTAAAAAAGAAGAGGAAAAAACAAAAAAATTTGTTGAAAAAGTTGTAAAGCAATTTGGATGGTGTTTAAATCCAGATAAAGAGGTTTATGATGCGATTGTAATGGGGCTTACAAGAAATAAATTAATGTATGGAAAAAGATATTGTCCTTGTTTTATTCCGATGGGAGATAAGGATGATAGAATTTGTCCTTGTAAACCTGCAATTGACCACGAAGTAGCAGAAGGTTGTTGTCATTGTGGAATTTTTTGTAATCCTAATAAGTGTGAAGAGTTAAAAGGTGATAAATGAAAACAGTTGATATAAATTCTCCTGAATTCCAGCAAGAATTTTTAAAGACTGAAAAGTTTGCTCACAAAGTAGTTAAGCAGTTTGGGTGGAAATTTAATCCTGATGAAGAAGTTGTTGAGAGGGTTTTAAAAGGGCTTACAAATAATAAACTCCTTTATGGGAAAAGATTTTGTCCTTGTTTTCCAGTGATTGAAAAAGATGGTAAATATGTAAGTGCCGATAATAGAATTTGCCCTTGTAAACAAGCAATTGGAGATGAAATTCCAAATAAGGGGGTTTGTCATTGTGGTATTTTTTGTTCTGAGGAGTTTAGTCAAAAAGCAAATAAAAACTCTCATATTAAGATAGATGGGCTTAGCGTAAATGAGCTTGAAGAGATTTTGAAAAAAGAGCAACTTTTAGGAAGTGAGCTTGAAGTTTTATTAAAGGCAAGGGAAAAAGAGCTTTTGGATTTTGAACTTATTGATATTCGTGAACCTTTTGAGCATCAAATGATGAGGATAAAAGGGACTGATAAACTTTTACCAATAAGTAGAGTTCAATACGATTTGGATGAATGGATGAAGTTAAAAGATAAAAGAATTATTATCTATTGTCACGTTGGGAGTAGAAGTGCATATCTTCAAAGAGCTCTTCAACAACAACTTGGTTTTAATAAAGTAGGAAATTTAACTTATGGGATTGCTGATTATCCAGGAGAGATTGAAAGGGGATAGGATGTTTGTTTTAGGAATTCCTCTTAGAGATGGGGTTTGCTCATCAAGTAAAGATGCTAAGGAGTTTGCAAAAGTTTTTGTGAATAATGGAAAAGTTGAAAAGATAGAGTATGTTAAGAGTAGAGATGATTTAGTAGAAGGGGTTCACTTTTTTGTTACTCCAAAAGAGGAGTTTGTTTTTGATTTTATTGAAATGGGAGCTGAGCCTTTGATGTGTCCAAGAGAGGGAATGGGGATTTATGAAGTGGTTGAGGCGTTTTTATTCAAAGAGCTTTATTCTTATGGGAGTATATAATGGAGATTATTCAACAAATAATTGAGAGTATAAGCAAAGGGGATAATCCAAGAGTTGGTACTACGAATAAAGAAGTTTTTGATGGGGAGTTTATTGATAAGGATATAAATTATAAAAGATATTTTCACTTTATTATCCTTGATAGGAAAGAGGATATTAAACCCTATTTTAGGGCTTTGAGGAATGGAGGGTATATTATATCTTTGGTGAAATTTGATGAAGAGTATCTTCAAGATATTGGGTTTTCTGCAATTAGTGAAGTTGATGGACTCCAAGTGATTAAAAAAGTACATTCTTGGAATGATTGGTAGGAGAAGTTATGGATTTAGCAAAAGTATATGAAGTAGTTAGAAATAGAGATAAAAGAGTAAATAGCTATTTTAAAAATCCTCCAAAAGAGATTATGGAAGTTTTTGAAGGGATTTTAAAAGAGTTTGGATTAGAAATAAACGAAGATAATCTTTTTGCTTTAAAAAAAAGAGTTTTTCATTTAAGAGAAGATGCCCTTTTTAATTTATTAAAAGATTTTGATAAAAATAAAATAAGGGATATTCAATTTAGATTGTATGAAATTACAAAAGATTTTTGGTTAAGTGAGCATAAAAAGTTAATTGATGAGATTTCTTTTTTTGTTTCTCCTTTTTGTAGCGAGCTTTTAAAAGGAGTGCATAAAATAGGAATTGCCTTTTCAAAATGGCAGCCAGCTTGGATTAAGCATATAGTTCATACAATAAATGAAGAATTGAGTCTTGAATTTGGCGGAGATGAAGCCAAAGTTATGGCGTTTTTAATGGAGAATAATTTAGTAGAGGATGATAGAAGTTATTCTGTTTTGGTAAAAGGGGAGAGCGGTTATTTAGTAAAGAGTTATTATGATGTTTTTGAAGAGGAGATAGAAGAGGCTGTAAGAGCAATAGATGAGCTGATTGTAAATCTTGAAAAACTTGAAGATGAGTTTAAAGTAGAGTGGATTTTATATTTTAATGCTTTAAAAATGGCGCTTCTTGAAAAAGATAAAACCCAGCTTATTAGAAGATGGCAAAATGTAGATAAAATTTGGATGGATATAAAAGCTCCAATTCAAGTAGGACATCCTCTTGAATATTATGAAGATAAATTCCGCAAAGCCGTAGCTCTTGAACTTGATGTTAGGATTAAGAATCCAAATTTAAAAAGTGAAGTAAAAGAGAATATCGTAAAAATGTATAAAAAATATTGCCTTGATAAAGAGCTTTTAGATAAAGCTTTGCAAAATATTAATAGAACTCAGCTTTATATCTCCACACCTGCTACGTTTTATGGAGCAGAATTTAACGGACTATTTTCAGCTCAGGTTGTACCAAATGATGAACAAGTTAGCCTTGAAAAAGGTAAAAAAATATTTGCTTTTGTGGATAAAGTTTATGAAGATATAAAAGCAAGACCAAAAATGGCACTTAGTTATGAAATTTTTGGTAAAAGTTTTATGGAGAGGTTTTATGAAGAACTTGAAGATAAAGAAAAATTTATAAAAGTTTATGATATTACAACAATTGGGCACGAGTTTGGGCATATTTTATGGGTAGATGAAGAGAGTGAGAGAGTGATGAATAAAAGCGGAATGTTTAAGAATATAGAGGAGTTTAAAGCTACAACCGGGGGGTTTATGGCATTTTTTGAGAATGAAGATAAAGAATTAATTAATGCTATTTTAGATGATACAATAAAAAGAGCGGTAGGACTTATAGCATGGATGGAAGTTGATGAGGTACTGCCTTATTATATTGAGGGTCTTATTCATTTGAGTGGGCTTTTTGAGAGTGGGGTAATTAAATTTAATGGTAAAAACCTTGAATATGATTATTCAAAATATAGTGAGCTTAAAAATTGGTATAAAGAGACTTATCTTAATTTAGCTAATCATTATGTAGAAAAAAAAGATGCAAAAGAGTTTTTGGATAGATTTGTTTATAAAGATAAGAATTTTTATCCTTTAAGTAAAAAGGCTGATGAGTTTGTAAGGTATTATTACAAAAGGTATAAAGAGATTGGAAATAAAATTTATAAGGAGTGAAAATGGAAAAACTTGATTTGAGTGAAGAGAATATTAAAAAGCTTCACACTAAATGCAAAGCTCAGGATAAAGATTTATATATGTTTTTAAAAGAGGAGATGCCAGATATTTCAACAGAAGATAGACTAAAATATTTGGCAACGGTGCTTAATGATTTTTTAGAAGAGTATGAGTGGGATGAAAAGGCACCAAGGCATAAAGATGATGGATATTCAATTGTAAAGTTTTGGCCTAAAAAGGAGACGACTTAGTTGT
Organism: Nautiliaceae bacterium; assembly: GCA_039831175.1. Taxonomy (GTDB): domain Bacteria; phylum Campylobacterota; class Campylobacteria; order Campylobacterales; family Nautiliaceae; genus Caminibacter. The sequence goes on along the minus strand of JBDONU010000022.1, from coordinate 1,039 downwards.
CGTAAGCTCCTTTTTTAGCCATAATTCCAAGCATAACTAATACAATTCCATCCATAATAAAGCTAACTCCAACAATAACTCCAACCACAAATGGTGCAGAGAATGGCCAACCTATAAGCATTACAATACCTAAAATAAAGCTTAAAATACCATTTAACAAAGATATCCACCACCCTTTTAAAGGTTTTAAATCAAGTGCCATTTGAAAAGATGCAAATGCATCCACAAAGAAGTATGCCGCAAACAAAATTGCAACCGCTGCAATACCGCTTCCTGGCCAAAGGATAAGTAACACACCAGTGATGATAAGCATCAATACTTTAAACCAAGCACCTAAACTTTTTTGATGAGCTTTAAATGTAATTACCGCTTGGGTAATTCCACTTACAATAAAAAGTGCACCTAAAAACAATACAAACGCTAAACTACCCGCTACTGGATTGGTAATTGCTAAAATTCCAGCAATTGTCATAATAATACCAGTTACGATTGAAAGAGTGCTAAACTCTTTTAATTTTTCTTTGTTGATGTTACTTGTAATAAACATCTTACCCTCCTTGAATAAATTGCTTAAATGAATTATAACTCATTTTAAAATTAAAAGTCAAGTAAATTGAGTCAAAAAGACTAAAAAAGATAGAAAAAGAAGGTTAAATTCTATCTATTGGAAGACCATCTGTTGGTAATTCTTCTATAAACCAAGGAAGTCCGTATTTATTTAGAGCATACATAAATGGTTTTGCTGGGAATTCTTCCATGTTTTTAACACCAGGACTAAACCAAGTTTTTGTAGCTATCATCATAGCCCCTATCATTGCAGGTACTCCTGTTGTATAGCTAACACATTGAGCTCCAACTTCTCTAAAAGCACATTGATGGTCGCAGATATTGTAGATATAGTATCTTTTTTTCTTTCCGTCTTTATATCCGGTTACCACTACTCCTATATGAGTTTGTCCTTTTGTTCTAGGTCCAAGACTTGCTGGGTCTGGGAGTACCTTTTTTAAAAATTCCATTGGACTTATTTCACATCCTTCAC
>JBDONU010000078.1:0-13730 GCA_039831175.1 Nautiliaceae bacterium | reverse complement strand
GTCTTTTTATCTTATCTTCCCATAAAAAAACCCAAAAATTAGGAATTCATAACTTTATAAAAAATTTCAACTTTCTCGTTTTTTTTAGTTGATTTTTCTAAATAAATTAAATTATCTTTTAATTTTCCTTTGCAATAAAAAAATTCTTTTTCTTTTAAACTCATTTTGCCATTTTCCATTTTAAAAATTTTATCAGCAAAAAGCTCGTCTTCTTTATTATGGGAGACTATAAATATAGTAGTTTTAAATTTCTCTTTTATATTTTGTAATTCTTTTTTTATAATTTCTCTATTTTCTAAATCCAAAGCAGAAAAAGGCTCATCCAAAAGTAAAATTTTTGGCTTTTTCATTAAAGCCCTTGCAATTGCAACTCTTTGTTTCTCACCTCCACTTAAATTTATAGGATATCTATTCTCAAATCCATTTAATCCTACAATACTTAATATTTCATTAGCAAGCTTTTTATCTTTTTTTACAAATAATAAATTCTCAATAACATTCATATGCGGAAATAGTGCTAAATCTTGAAAAACAAACCCTATATCTCTTTTTTGAGGAGGTAAAAATATCTTTTCATTTTGCCACACCTTACCATCAACAATAATTTCCCCCTCACTTCTATTCAATCCACTTAAAATTCTCAAGAAAGTAGTTTTACCACTTCCGCTTTTTCCTTCTATTAAATAAATGAAGTTATTATTGAAATTAAAATTTACATTAAGCATAAATTTAGAAAGTTTTTTAGATATATTAACTTTTATCATTAAAACCCTTTGAAAGAATATTTAAAATAAGCAAAACACAAAAACTAAACGCAAGCAATATTGCACTATAAACAAATGCCGAATGATAGTTTAAATTCTCAATATAATTATAAATAGCAATACTTGCAACTTCTGTAACTCCTGGAATACTTCCTCCAATTATTAAAACAACTCCAAATTCTCCAATAGTATGAGCAAAAGTTAATATAACTGCTACTATAATAGATCTTTTAATATTAGGTAAAATAACTCTAAAAAAAGTTTCAATTTTAGATTTTCCAAGAGTATAAGAGACTTCAAGTAAAGATTTATTTACTTGCTCTATCGCACTTTGAATAGGGCCTAACATAAAAGGAAAAGAGTAAATACAACTTGCAACAACAACTCCTTCAAAAGAAAAAAGTAATTCAGCATTAAACTTTTTTAAAAAACCTCCCAAATATTTATCAGAAAAAAGAATAAGCAAATAAAACCCTAAAACCGTAGAAGGCAATACCATAGGTAAAGAAAAAATGGTCTCTAAAAAAGGTTTGAATTTACTTTTTGTAAATGCTAAAAAATAAGCAATAGGCAAGGAGACAAAAAAAAGAATAAAAGTAGTTAAAAATGCAACTTTAAAAGATAAAATCAAAGGAGTAAAATCAATCATATCCATATTTCTTAAAAATCTCTTGGGCAGGTTTACTTAAAATAAATCCAAAAAATAAAAAAGCATCTTTATTTTTAACTGCTTTTCTTAAAACTACCATACTCTGCTCAATAGGAGAGTAAAATTTTTTAGGAATCTCATAAAAATGAGATTTACCATATTTTAAAACTTTAATAGAAGACTTTGGAACAATTACCCCATCTACAACATTTAACCCATAAAAAATAAGCTGCGAGACATTTTGAGTATATACAATACGAGACTTTGGAAAATCAATTTTTTCTAAAAACTTAATAGCTGCCTTTCCATAAGGAGCAATTTTAGGATTTGCAATAGCAATTTTTGATAAATTATTTACAAAAGTAATTCTTTTGCGAGAAAACAGAACTATCCCACCCTTTGCATAAACAATAGGCTTTGTAAAAGCAAGCCCTTTTTTATATAAAAAAAGAGGATGTTCCTTATCTGCTGATAAAAAAACATCATAAAAAGCTCCCCTAGAAATTTGAGCAACCAATAATCCACTACTTCCTATAAAAGTATTTACCTTAACATTTGGATAAAATTTATGAAATTCTTTTATAAGCTCATCTTTCAAAACCGATAAGTTAGCTGACATTGCTACATTTACATTTGCTAACAAAAAAGAAGAAAAAAGAAAGAAAATTATCTTTTTCATAAAGCTTCCTATTTATAACGATAAGTAATCCTACCTTTATCAAGACTATATGGATTAATCTCCACTTTTACCTTATCTCCCGGAACAATTTTAATATAATTCATTCTAATCTTTCCACTAATATGACACAAAACCTCTTTATTTAACCCATCAAGATTTACTTTAAACATAGCATTTGGAAGTGCTTCTGTTACTACTCCATCAACTTCTAAAACATCTTTTGCCATTACTCTTCCTCCGTTAAAATTATTGCTTTATTTCCAACTACTGCAATTTGATGCTCATAATGAACTCCAACTTTTCTATCTCCACAATAAACATCCCATCCATTATCCCCTAAAATAGGAAATCCATCACACTGACAAAGCATAGGCTCTAAACAAAAAACATGCCCATTTTTAACTTTCTCACCTTGATTTGGCTTACCCTCTACATAATTCAAAATTTGCGGCTCTTCGTGTGGTCTTCTTCCAATTCCATGTCCACTATATCCGTGTAAAGGCACATATCCATGAGATGTTATATAATCTTCTAAAAGTTTACTAATTTGTTTATATCTCATTCCAGGTTTTATCCTCTCAACTGCATAATAAATAGCATCCTTTGCTACATCTATCATCTTTTGATAAGGACTCTTAACATTTCCAACAATCATTGTAATAGCCGCATCTCCATACCATCCATTCATCTCAACTCCAACATCATACCCAACTACATCACCCTCTTTTAAAGGTTCATTATCTGGAATTCCGTGAATCACCACACTATTTTTACTAATGCAAACACTATTTGGAAAATCGTATAAACCTTTAAAAGCAGGTCTTCCTCCATGGCTTCTTATAAATTCCTCAGCCATTTTATCAAGTTCAATTGGAGTAATTCCAGGTTTTGTATTTTCTCTAAGAAACTTTAAAGTTTTTGCTACCAAAGCAGCTGATTTTTTTATCTCTTCTATCTCTTTTGGTTTTTTAATAGGAATAGCCATAGAAATCTCCTAAATAAAATAAGGGCTTAAAAGCCCTTTGCCGATAAAACCTCATATTTTTGCATCATAAGTTGTGCTTGAATTCTTCTCATAGTATCAATAGCTACTTGCACTACAATTAAAACTGCTGTTCCACCAAAATAGAAATTAATTCCAAGCAGCTTAATCAAAATCCAAGGTAAAACTGTAATTATCCCAAGATACAAAGCTCCCCAAAATGTTAAATAATTCGCTACTTGATTTAAATACTTTACAGTTTGTTCTCCTGGTCTAATACCTGGAATAAATCCACCTTGCTTTTTAAGGTTTTCTGCTATCTCTTTTGCGTTAAAAACAATACTTGCATAAAAATATGCAAAAAATACTACCAAAATAAATTCAAGAATATGAAAAAGAGCACCATTTGGATTTAAAAGATCTCTTATCTCAACCAAAATAGGATTAGTAGCTCCACTAAGCAAAGTTAATGGGAACATTAAAAGAGCACTAGCAAAAATTGGAGGAATAACTCCACTTAAATTAAGTTTTATTGGAATATAATTCATAACTCTTTTAAATCTATTTTGCATTAATACCTTTTTTTGATATGCTACTGGTATCCTTCTTTCTGCAAGCTCAACATAAATAATAAATACAATAACTCCAATCGCAATAAGAATAATTGCAAGTAAACCAATTACACTAACTTCTCCAACATCCACTAAATTTAAAAGTCCAACAATCGCACTTGGAATTGAGCTAACAATACCAGCAAAAATAATCAAACTTATACCATTCCCAATACCTCTTTCGCTTATCTGCTCTCCAATCCAAACAAGAAGCATCGTTCCACCAAGCATTGAAAAAGCAGTTAAAATAACAAAAGTAGTAGTATCAATCATTACAGCACTCTCACCCATTCTACCAGTCATTGAAGTTAAACCAATTGCAATTCCAATAGCTTGAATAAAAGCAATTGCAACCGTTGCATATTTTATAATTTTCATATACTTTTGAAAACCTTGAGAATCTTTTTTAAGCTCACCCAGCTTTGGAAAAGTAGCAGCAAGAAGCTCCATAATAATTGAAGCAGTAATATAAGGCATAACCCCAAGAGCGATAATACTCATTCTACTAACGGCATTACCGCTGAACATATTTAATAAACCAAGTGCATCATTTTGATGCCCGGCAAAAAAATCTTTAATAACTTCTAAATTAACCCCAGGCACAGGAACATATGCAAGAACTCTATAAATAAGAAGAAAGCCAAGGGTAATTAGAATTTTTTTAGCTACTGGATTCATACCCTTACTTTCCAGAAGTTGTAATGTTAGCGTCTTTAATTTTATCTTTTAATTCTTTTGCTTTTGTCCCAATTAATTTAACTGCTTTTGCTCTTATTTTCACAATTTTTCCAAGAGATTCCATTGTAATTTCATCAAGCTCTAAGATTTTTGTAATTTTATCTACATTAATAGCTTGTGGTTTTTCTCTCCTACTTCTAAAACCTACTTTTGGTAATCTTCTTTGAAGTGGAGTTTGACCACCCTCAAACCCTCTTTTTTGAGAATATCCACTTCTTGCTTTTTGACCTTTTTGTCCTCTTGTTGCAGTTTTACCATATCCACTTGCAGCCCCGCGTCCTACTCTTTTTGTTTTATGAGTTGAGCCAGCTGCTGGTTTTAAGTTATTTAATGCCATGATTACGCCTTTTTACTTTTAATCATTTGTAAAGCTTTAATTGTTGCTCTAACTAAGTTATGAGGATTATTACTTCCAAGAGATTTAGACAAAATATCTTTAATACCCACAAGTTCAAGCACTGGTCTTACCGCACCACCAGCAATAAGTCCAGTACCCTCACTTGCTGGTTTAAGCAAAATTTTACTTGCATTATATTTAGCTTGCACATCGTGATTAATTGTATTTCCATGAATACCCTCAATTTTTACAAGGTTTTTAAATGCATCATCAATAGCTTTTCTGATTGCATCTGGAACTTCTTTTGCTTTTCCAGTTCCAACTCCAACAATACCTTTTTTATTTCCAACAACTACTAAGGCATTAAATCTAAACCTTCTACCACCTTTAACAACCTTAGTAATTCTTCCAATATTAACAACTACTTCTTCAAATTCTTCTCTATTGTAATCTCTTACTACTTTTTGTTTTTTAGCCATTTGCCTTTTCCTTTATAGTTTTATACCATTTTCTCTTAGAGTATCTGCAAATGCTGCAACTACACCATGATATTTATACCCATTTCTATCAAAAGCAACTTTTTCAATATTTGCATTTTTTAATTTTTCAGCAAAAATAACTCCTGCTTTTTTAGCTCCTTCAATGTTTGAAGGAAGTTTTTCTTCAAGATGAGCAGTATTCAAATGCACAAGGGTATGACCTTTTGTATCATCAATTGCTTGAATAATTAAATATCTATTTGATTTATAGATGGTTACTCTTGGCATTTCAGCTGTGCCACTAATTCTTCCCCTAACTCTTCTTTTTCTTTTAAGTCTTCTTAAATCTCTTTTTGCAAGTTCTTTACTTCTTCTCATCTCTCACCTTTATTTCTTAGCTGTTTTACCAGCTTTTCTAATAATAACTTCATCAACATACTTAATACCCTTACCTTTATAAGGTTCAGGTTTTCTAAATGCCCTAATTTCAGCAGCAACTTGACCAACTTGCTGTTTATCAGTTCCTTTTACAGTAATAATATTTCTCTCAACTGTAATAGTAATTCCTTTTGGAATTTCATACTCAATTGGATGAGAATATCCAAGATTTAATACAAGCTTATTTCCTTGAATATTAGCTCTATAACCAATACCATTCACTTCAAGCTTTTTCTCAAAACCTTTTGTAAGTCCAATTACTGCATTATTTGCAAGGGCCCTAACAGTTCCCCACATTGCTTTTGCAAATTTAGTATCCTCTGTTGGTTCAAAAGTCAAAGTATCACCATTAATATTAACTTTTACAACGCCTCTTGTATCAATCTCTTTACAATCTTGGCCTTTACAAATAATCAATTTATTCCCTTCAAGTTTAGCACTAAGGCCATCTGCTAACTTTACGGGTTGCTTCCCAATTCTACTCATCAAAGCTCCTTAAATAATTTTACCAAATACTACAAATAACTTCGCCGCCTACTTTTAATTTGTAAGCTTCATCGTTTGATAATACACCTTTATTTGTTGAAACAACTAATGTACCAAATCCGTTTTTATAATTTTTAATATCTTTATATCCCTTATAAACCCTTCTACCAGGTTTAGAGATTTTTTTAACTTCGTTAATTACAGGATTACCATCTTCGTCATATTTTAAAGTTACATTGATAAATTTTTTGTTACCATCTTCAATAACTTTATACCCTTCAATGTAACCTTTTTCTTCAAATACTTTTAAAATATTTTCCATAAGTTTAGAGTGAAGTAGAGTTGTTACTTCTTGACCTCTCATAGAGGCATTTCTAATTCTTGTAAGTCCATCTGCAATAATATCATTCATCATCTCTCAACCTTTACCAACTTGCTTTTTTAACACCAGGCAAAAGCCCTTCATTTGCCATTTTTCTTAGACAAATTCTACAAATCCCAAAATCCCTATAAACAGAGTGTGCTCTACCACAAATAGAGCATCTTGTATATGCTCTAACCTTAAATTTTGGCTTTCTTTTAGCTTTAATAATTAATGCTTTTCTTGCCATACTACTTTCCTTTTTTAGTAAATGGAAATCCGATAAGTTCAAGCATTCTTTCAGCTTGCTTATCATCTTCTGTTGTTGTTGAAATATTAATATTCATTCCGTGAACTTTAATTATATCATCATAATCAATTTCAGTAAAAACAAGTTGCTCTGTAAGTCCAAAGTTAAAGTTTCCTCTTCCATCAAATCCATCTCTTCTTACACCTTTAAAATCTCTAACTCTTGGAAGAGCAATTGAAATTAACTTTTGCAAAAAGCTCCACATCATATCGCCTCTAAGAGTTACTTTAACTCCAACAGGCATCCCTTCTCTTACTTTAAATCCAGCAACCGACTTTCTTGCAGGAGTAATAACTGCTTTTTGTCCAGTAATTTTAGTAATGGTATCAGCAACATTTTGAATAAGCTTTTTATCTCTACTACCTTCACCAACTCCCGCACTAACAACGATTTTTTCAAGATTTGGAATAAGCATAGGGTTTTTAATATCAAACTCTTCAACAAGTTTAGGTCTAACTTCTTTATAATATCTTTCTTTTACTTCAAATGTTGCCATCGTCTTAACCTTCTACTTTTTTTACGTTTGAGATGTGAATTGGTCTTTCAACATACTCAAACCCACCTTTTGGGTTCTCTTCTGTTGGCTTAACAGCCTTTTTAACAATATTCACACCCTTTACAATAACTTTTGCTTCTTTTGGAAGCACTTTTAAAACTTCACCAACTTTACCTTTATCATCACCGGTAATAACTTTTACAGTATCTCCTCTTTTAATTTTAAATTTAGGAGGTAAATTTTTTCTAGCAGCCATTATAACACCTCCGGAGCTAATGATGTAATTTTTTGGAACCCTTCATATCTAACTTCCCTTGCAACAGGTCCAAAAATACGAGTTCCAACAGGTTCCTTTTTAGCATCAATGATAACAGCAGCGTTATCATCAAATCTAATTAAACTTCCATTTTCCCTTTGAAGTTCTTTTTTTGTTCTAACAACAACAGCCTTAACAACTTGACCTTTTTTAACTTTTCCGTTTGGAAGGGCTTTTTTAACAGAAGCTACGATAATATCACCAACTCTTGCGTATCTTCTTTTTGACCCTCCCAAAACCTTAATACACATAATTTCTTTTGCACCGCTGTTATCAGCTACTTTTAATCTTGTAAATGGTTGAATCATTCTTATTCTCCTCTTTCTACAATTTCTTTAAGAACAAAAGATTTTCTTTTAGAAATTGGTCTGTGTTCAATTGCTGTTATAATATCACCAACATTTGCCGCGTTTTCTTCATCGTGAACAAGATATTTTTTAAACTTTTTAACAATTTTGTGATATTTTGGATGCAAAACTTTTCTCTCAACCAAAACATTGATAGTTTTATCACCAGTTTTTTTAATAACTTTTCCTTGAATAACTCTTTTAGGCATTAGTTACCCCTTTTTTGTCTCATCGCAGTTTTAATTCTTGCGATGTCTCTTCTAATTTTAGAAATAATTGAAGTATCTTGTAACTGCATAGTTTTAAGCTTCATTCTTGCTTCAAACAACTCCATTTTTTTATTTTTAAGAAGCTCTTGAAGCTCAGCTTCACTTTTTTGTAAAAGTTCTTGAAAATTTAGCTTAGTATAACTCATTTTCGTTCTCCATAGTTACAATTTTTGTTTTAAAAGGCAATTTAGCCGCTGCAAGATTTAAAGCTTTCATAGCAGTATTATGATCTACCCCAGTAATTTCAAAAATAATTCTACCAGGCTGAATATTCATTACCCACTCTTCAACGCTTCCTTTACCTTTCCCCATCCTAACCCCAACAGGTTTAGCAGTCAAAGGCTTATCCGGGAAAACTCTAATCCAAATTTTACCAGTTCTTTTCATAGTTCTACTTAAAGCTACCCTTCCAGCTTCAATTTGTCTTGAATTAATTCTTCCAAGCTCAATAGCTTTTAGCCCATATGTTCCAAATGCAAGGCTATTTCCTCTATAAGCCTTACCTCTGTTTCTACCTTTTTGTTGTTTTCTATATTTAGTTCTTTTTGGCATTAACATTTCTGCGTCCTTTTCTTCTTCTTAGAGGTTTTTTCTCCTCGTTAGAAGTTACTGCTTGATTTCCTTTTTTTTGTAAAACTTCACCTTTGAAAATCCAAACTTTAACTCCAATAATCCCATAAGTTGTAAGAGCCTCAGCAAATCCATAATCAATTTTAGCTCTAAGTGTATGAAGTGGGACTCTTCCTTCCAGATACCACTCAGTTCTTGCCATTTCAGCACCATTAAGTCTTCCAGAAACTTGAACCTTAATACCTTTTGCACCAGCTTTTAGAGCATTTTGGATAACTTTTTTCATAGCTCTTCTAAAAGCTACCCTTCTTTCAATCTGATTTGCAACATTCTCAGCTGCAAGTTGAGCACTAAGTTGAGGTTTTCTTTCTTCTTTAATATTTAAAATAAGCTCTTTATCTCCAATAAGTTTTTGAAGTTCTTTTTTTAATACTTCAACTTCGCTCCCACCTTTTCCAATAATAATTCCAGGTTTTGCAGCAAAGATTGTAATTCTAACTTTCTTAGGAGTTCTTTCAATTAAAATATCGCTAATTCCAGCATAATAAAGTTTTTTCTTTAAAAATTTTCTAATTTCGTAATCATTTAAAACATTCTCAGGCATAGTATTATAATTAATAAACCATCTACTTCTCCAATTTCTATTAATTCCAAGTCTTAGTCCGATTGGATTCGTTTTTTGACCCATTAGCTTTCCTTTTCAACTTCTACATAAATGTGAGATGTAGGCTTTAAAATTCTACTTGCCATACCTCTTGCTCTTGGTCTAAATCTTTTAAGATATGGACCTCTATCAACTGTGCATTTTTTAACAATTACCTCATTTGCATCATATCCACCATTTGCAACCGCACTTTTTAACACTTTTGCAATAATTCTAGCTGCTTTATTTGGCATAAATTCAAGCTTTGCAAGAGCCTCTTCTGCATTCATTCCTTGAATTTCTCTTGCAACAAGTCTTGCTTTTGTTGGTGAAAGTCTAATAAATCTCAAAATTGCTTTGCTCATCACCTATCCTTACTTACCAATTTTCTTTTGAACAGAACCTTTATGACCTCTAAAAGTTCTTGTTGGTGCAAATTCACCAAGTTTAAATCCTACATGTCTTTCAGTAATATAAACCGGTACAAAATCTCTACCATTATGAACATTAATTGTAAGTCCAATCATTTCAGGCACAATTGTACTTCTTCTACTCCAAGTTTTAATAGGTTTTGGATTTTTTTCTTCTTTTGCTTTAAGTACTTTTTTCATTAAATGGTCATCTACAAAAGGACCTTTTTTAGTGCTTCTTGCCATGAGCTATCCTTATTTTTTTCTTCTTGAAATAATGTATTTATCAGATTGTTTTTTCTTACGAGTTTTATAACCCTTAGTTGGCATACCCCAAGGTGTAACTGGATGGTTACCTTTACTTCTACCTTCACCACCTCCGTGTGGATGGTCAACTGGGTTCATAGCAACCCCACGAGTTTGTGGTCTAATTCCAAGCCATCTGCTTCTTCCAGCTTTTCCGATAGTAATATTTTGATACTCAGCATTTCCAACAGTTCCAATAGTTGCCATACATTCACCAAGGATTTTTCTCATCTCCCCACTTGGTAGTCTTAGAATTACATATTTTCCTTCTCTACCCATAATTTGACAACTATTTCCAGCTGCTCTTGCAATTTGCCCACCTTTACCAGGCTTCATTTCAACATTATGCACAACAGTACCAACTGGAATATTTTTAAGCTTCATTGCATTACCTGGTAAAATATCAAGTCCAGCCTCAGCTGACATAACAGTATCACCAACTTTTAAACCTTCTGGTTGAATAATATATCTTTTATCTCCATCTGCATAACTAACTAAACAAATTCTACAATTTCTGTATGGATCATATTCAATTGTAATAACTTTACCAGGAATTCCAAATTTATCTCTTTTAAAATCAATAATTCTATAAAGTTTTTTATGTCCAGCTTCTCTATGGCGAGAAGTAATTCTTCCATAATTATTTCTTCCAGCTTTTTGAGGAAGCTTAATAAGTAACTTTTTTACCGTCGGTTTAGATGTAATATCGCTATTATCAAGCGTTGTCATAAATCTTCTTGACGGAGTATATGGTTTATATGTTTTAACTGCCATCTTTTTCCCTTTATACACTTAGGCTTTCAAGTTTTGCATCTTCTGGTAATTTTACATAAAACTTTTTATAATCAGGTCTTTTACCTTCAACTCCTCTAAATCTTTTTACTTTCCCTTTTTGTCTAAGAGAATTAACTTTAATAGGAGTTACCCCAAAATACTCTTTAAAAATCTGTTTAAGTTGATTTTTAGTAACTTTTGGCGTTGTTTGAACTACAAGCACCCCTTGCTCTTGAAGGTTAAGTGCTTTTTCTGTATATACGATTGATTTAATATCTGTAATATCTGCCATAGCTTAGCCCTTTATAACTTTATCAAATGCTGCTTTGTCAAAAATGATTGCTTTATATACACTTGCATAATATGCATTAAGTTCTTCTGGTGTAATAACATACACATTTGGAAGATTTCTAAATGCAAGATATGTTTTATCATCCATATTATCAACAACAATTAAATAATCTTTTTCTTTTTCAAAATTATCTTTTAAAAATTTAGCTGCATCTTTTGTTTTACCTGATTCAATTTTTAGCTCATCAATTACATAAAGCTTAGAATTTTCAGCTTTTTCATTAAGTGCATATTTTAATGCAACTCTTTTTTGCTTTTTATTAAGTTTTTGTGACCAATCTCTCTCATTCCTTGGTCCATGAGCTACTCCTCCCCCAACCCATTGAGGAGCTCTAATAGAACCTTGTCTTGCTCTTCCAAGTCCTTTTTGTCTAAACGGCTTTTTACCACCACCGCTTACTTCACCTCTTGTTTTAGTGTGAGCAGTTCCAGCTCTTTGATTTGCAAGATAAGCTTTTACATACAAATAAAGGTTATGAGGATTGATACCTTGAAAATCCTCTGGTAATTGATTAATAACTTTTACACTCATTTCACAATCCTTACTTTACCTAAACTTCCATTACTTCCAGGAACACTTCCTTTAATTACTAAAACACCCATATCTTCGTTAAATTCTACTACTTCTGCATTAACAGTAACATTTTCATTTCCATAATGTCCTGGCATTTTTTTACCAGGCATAACACGCCCTGGAAATTCACAGTTACCAATTGATCCTGGTGCTCTGTGGAATCTACTACCATGAGCTCCTGGTCCACCAGCAAATCCATGTCTTTTTACAACCCCTTGAAAACCTCTTCCTTTTGATTTAAAAGTAAGCTTTACTTTTTTAGCGTCTTTTAAAGGTTCAAGACTTAAATCACCTGGTTCATTATTTGCAACTTTAAGCTCAACAAATCTATTAAACTCTTTACTAAGTCCATATTTTTTTTGCATACCTTCAATTGGCTTATTAATTTTTTTACCTCTTGGATAAGCAACCAAAGCTTTTCCATTTTCTTTGAGCTCACACACTTTTGCAGGGATAATTTTAAGTAATGTTACAGGAATAGACTTTTCCCCTACTAATCTACTCATTCCGATTTTTTCAACTATAAATTCCATTTATTCTCCTTAACTTAGTGCCCTAACTTCTACATCAACCTCTGGTGCTAATTCAAGCTTCATCAATGAGTCAACTGTTTCTGGTTGAGCATTTACAACATCAATAAGACGTCTGTGAATTCTAATTTCAAATTGCTCTCTACTATCCTTATTAATATGAGGCGACCTTAAAACTGTATATCTTCTAATTTTTGTAGGTAGAGGAATAGGTCCTTTTACTTCCGCTCCTGTTCTTTTAATAGCATCTGTAATAATACTTACCGCTTTATCAAGCACTCTATGATCATATGCTTGAAGTTTAATTCTGATTTTTTCCATTTGCCATCCTTTAAACATCTCGTGGTTTTTCCACGCTTTGTGGAGTGAAATTATAAGAGATTTTTAAGTTTTTTGCAAGATTTTTTCTTACATTTTTTCCTTAAAGAAAGGAAAAATAACTATTCTTTTCTCTCCAAAGAGTTCCAGTTTTTAGGGATAATAGCATTTTTAGAAATATATTCAACTACTTCATCCACATCATCAGTAACAATAAATAAATTCAAATCACTTTTATCAATATAATTATGCTCTAACATTGTTTCATAAAACTTCAAAAGCGGCTTATAAAACTCACTTCCAAAAAAAACAACTGGAATTTTACTCATTTTACCAGTTTGAATTAACACCAAAGTTTCGCTAAGTTCATCCAAAGTTCCAAATCCACCAGGCATCATAACAGTTCCAACGCTATATTTTAAAAAAGTTACTTTTCGTGTAAAGAAATATCTGAATTTAAGAGGAATTTTTACATAAGGGTTTGTATTTTGCTCGTGAGGTAAATCAATATTAAGCCCAATACTAATCTTTGCTCCTTTGTTTGCAGCCTCCATTATCCCAGGTCCACCCCCTGTCATAATCGCAAAACCCTTCTCACTCAATTTTCTTGAAATCTCCTCAGTCTTATTATAATAAAAACCACCTCTTTTTTCTCTTGCACTTCCAAAAATAGAAATAGCCGGTGGGATATCTTCAAGCTCTTCAAATGCATCCGTAAAATCACTAAGAACTCTAAATATTCTCCAAATATCCTTTGTTAAATTTCTATTATCTAAAAACTCTTTTTGAATATCTCTCATTTTTTTCCTTTAAAAAAGTTTCCCCATTTTTTTATATCCCAAATAAAACAAAACTGCCCCTATTACAATCTCTCCGGTAAAATAAGGCAGCAAATCAACAAATTCCGTCCCCCTGAAAAATATGGACTGAGCACCTTCTATATAATATTTAACAGGTGAGATAATGCTCAGTTTTTGAAGCCATGGCGCCAT